>NZ_DIJR01000009.1:0-3096 GCF_002421245.1 Sphingobacterium sp. UBA5639 | reverse complement strand
CCAAAAAACCAGGACCTACGACCTTCCCCTCAAGAAAAAACTTATCTGCAAAGATAAAAATAGACATGTATGTTTCCCCTACCCTAGTTACTCATATTCGTAGATAGTAACACCTTTAACGACACGGTTCACCGTTCCTGTCGGTGAAGGTGTATCTGGTGTATTACCTACTTTCACGGAGGCTAACAGTGATATTGTTTGCCCAATCATAACAAAAGGTAATGCTAAGTAAGCATCTGGTACAGACTGTGCCTCGCTACCAAATACAAACCTATTCCCAGCGTAATTCGTTTCTCCATTAACCTCGATGGCACATATATAGCTGGCAATGTTGTCTTGTTGCATTTCGTTTAACATATCTAAATCATATTGACGTGTATACGGATTGTTAGAAACAAACACAAAAACTAATGATTTTTCGTTTACAAATGATTTTGGACCGTGCCGGAATCCTAGTGGTGAATCAAAAGCGGTGACAATTTTTCCAGCTGTCAGTTCTAATATTTTTAATTGTGATTCTTTCGCTAAACCTTCTAAACTACCAGAACCTAAGTAAATAATTCGGTCAAAATGCAAATCTACTATCTTTTGGATAGCGTCTTCTCTTTGAATGACACTTTCACCCATTTGATAAATTTCTTTCACTATCTTTGATTTTTCTTCAGTCGATATAGAATCAAAAACAAGTAATGCCGTTAACGCCATGCAAGTATAACTCCCTGTCATTGCAAAACCATGGTCATTTGATTTTTCGGGCATCAATAGCAATAAGTTTTTGTCATTATTCACAGCCTGTTTAGCTAATTTTCCATCTTTCGCACAAGTAATTGTTATTTGATACAAATCGCTTACTATTTGCTCAGCTAATTGTACGGAAGCGACACTTTCTGGGCTGTTCCCGCTTCTAGCAAATGAAACGAGTAAGGTTGGAAAATCCTTTTTGAAAAATTGGTAAGGATTTGAAACTAACGTAGTTGTCGGGATACTTAGTACTTCCCACTGTTGTTCATCTACTTTTTCTATTACATAAGGTGTGACTGTATCACCGACATAAGCAGACGTTCCAGCGCCTGTAAAAATAACTCGAACCCGATTATGTTTCGTTACTATTTTTTGCAAAAACGCAGCAATTCTCTCGCTCTTCTCCATATACAAAGCAAAGGTTTCAATCCATAAATCAGGCTGCCGTCTTATTTCCGCCGTTGTTATCGATGCGCCTAACGAAACTAATTTTTCTTGACTTAATGTAAACATATTCGTCACTCCTCTACCTATTTGCCATCATTCTCTCCATAAAAGAAAAGAAGACCAGCACCGCCTCATTACATACCTTCAAATACTCGTAATCCCGCACCAACAACTCCATTATTTTGTGCCAATGTACTGATGCTCATCTGCTCCAAAAGATGTTGTTGCTCAGGAAGCTGAAAACTCTTTAGCTTCACTTTGATCAACTCCAGTAGAAATGGATTTTTCACAATGACACTGCCACCAAAAACCATTCTATGTGGATCTAATAAACAGGAAATCTTATAAAGACCTTGAGCTAAATAATCAGTTACCTCATTGATAATGGACTGATATTCTGGTACCCCATTTATATAACTAGCAAAAACATCTTTTGTTGAAATCGTACCTACCTGTAAATCTCTTTCGGCTATTCTCTGGATCCCTGGCCCAGCAGCAATTTTTTCTAATCGTTCATTGCCCCCTCTCGTGAGGACAGGAATCAAACCCAGTTCTCCAGCAAATCCTGCCCCCCTAAAAAATGAGCCTCTATGAATGATAGAACAAGATATTCCCGTACTTATAGTCACGTAGACAAAGGTTTTATCCTCTTTTACATGTGTTGCTCTCCATTCAGCATAAGCCGCCATATAGACATCATTGTCAATCTTAATCCGCTGAATACCAAATTGCTCTTGCAAACGGACCGAAATAGGAAACTGCCTCCAAGGTAAATTGTTTTGAAAAACGGCAATTCCCTTCTCGAAATCTACTTTTCCCGGTACCCCAACTCCAATACCCTCGATATCAGCGATGGAAATCGATGATTTTCTGAGAACTTGCTCCATAGCTTCTACAACTTTACCAAACATTTTTTCTCGATCTGAAGGATCGCTTTTTATTTCCGCACGTTCAAGCAGCTCGCCCGTCTCCGAAATGACTCCCGCCGCAATCTTCGTTCCCCCAATATCAATGCCGACTGCCTTTTTCATTTGTCCGCACCCCTAGGTTTATATTTGAAGTATTGAGTAATTTTCTATCATTGTTATCGTTGAACATATATGTGTGATTCCTTGATCAATTCACTTGTCCTGATTGATTTATACATATTTCCGATTGTAGTCATAAAGTAGCCCTAAGAGACCAGCTAATCCAATCAACATCATACCTAATTCAAATTTACCAGCTGTCTTTTGGTAGATGATAATTAAAGACAGGCATACGATAAACACAACAATTTTAATAACGAATACGATATTAGCCTTCATTTGAAAAATCCTCCCACCTGATTTCACTAGGTGCCAACGTCACTTCTATCCTGTTTCCTTGTCCATCGTAGACAAACGTCATTTGTTCGACCATCGAATTGTTAACAATCGCCATTTTTCGGATGGATGGATATGCATGAACTTCACAATAAATGTTGCTCGCATGATACTTTTGAAATTCTTCTTCTTTATGGGCAGCATAGTATAACGCACGCATCAGCAGACGTGTATTTTCTTCGCTGTATGGAAGCCCTGCTATATAGACAGCTCTGCCTTCTCCAAACGGATGAGCAGAAAGATGAACTTCTCCATTTGAATATTCGATTATTTCGGTTTCTTCTGATAACGCATAAATATTTTTCATTCCTTCACCAAAATTAAATTGGGTGCTGTCAGCAGAAATAAAGTGATTTTCAACAGGATTAATAAAATATTTATCTGTTGATAAGCTGAATCCGAGTTCCTTGTCAACGCCTAAGACATTTGCCAATTGAAAATAATGTCCTTCATGCTGATAAGCTGTAGGTTCCCCAATACCTATGAATCCTCCGCCATTATACATCCAAGCTCTGATTGTAGTGACTAACTTTTCATTAATCCA
>NZ_DIJR01000022.1:0-90182 GCF_002421245.1 Sphingobacterium sp. UBA5639 | reverse complement strand
TGGAAACAGTCAAGGGCTTCTTGCGTTTAGATACCTGCCTGTACTTCCCTGTACAAGCTATTGCATATCTGCCGTACCCCCCGACCGGCGCTGTTCCGCAGCAGTGTGACGCATCTGTAAATCAAATATTCGGCGGTCACTACACAAGCTACTTGTAATCACTAGGAGCATGTCTTGTCTCAGTTATTACCCCAATGGTTTACGGAGGTGAGAAAGTCTCGGTTTTTGGATATATCATTCGTATTTCTATTAGATAGGATTGAAAACTTTTTAACACCATAATTTTCGCTGTTGCCGATTTTATGTTGTAAGATTGCTACACCTTTGCCTGTAAAGGATGAATATATCGGCAGGAGCTTTGAGTTTGGTGTTTGAAACTATTGTGGGATATTTTATATGTATGAAGATTGGGATTAAAGGAGCATGTAGAAATTATAATCCGTTCTATTTGAGATATTGAAACGACTCACATGTTGTGTAATAGTGAAATATCAATTATTATATATTGGAAGGTGGAAAGTCGGGCACAGTAAAGGAGGTATCTGTATTGCCAACGGTCTATATGGAATACAAATACCTGATGTTCTTGGCTATTACACTATACCCTGGAAGAATAGCTGCATTGCTTTAATCTTCTTCTGTATAAAAGTCGATCAACGAGGAGATATAAGGGTCTTCCCATCCATCCGAGATATTTTCAAAGTCTTCATCCGGTATATTTGTCTGCCTAATTTCCAAGGATGTCCCTTTTTTATGTTCATGCAGCTTTAATGTAACAATCGAAGGGTTGTCTGTTTCACCGAAGTACCATTCTTGCATAATTTTTGTCGAAGGTTCCAGTTCCAAGAATCGGCCAGTTATAGCACCATCCCATAAGGAGAATTCTCCATTGATAGTAGCGTCTATGGACACTAGGTCTCCTGTCCAAAGACGAGCGGTAATTTCGGTCGTTAATGCAAGATACAGCTCCTCTGGAGTTGCAGGAATAATAGCATATTTCTTGAATTCTTTCATGGTGCAAAGTTACTCTTTCTTGTAATTTACCACTTATTTTGACTTCATTTTTATTTATCTTAATTTTATCGCAAACTATTAGGACAACATGAGTAATTTTCTGCCAAATTCTTTAGTGAAAAAGTTAGGGGTGAATCCATTATTTGATACTGATGCATTTATTAAGATACATGAAGAAGGTATTCGGGCGACAGCAATACGCCTAAACCCTAATAAATTAGAAGATTGTCCGATTCCTAATGCAAAACAAGTTCCTTGGTGTCATGTGGCTTATTATCTTCAGGATCGTCCAGTGTTTACGTTAGATCCTTTATTTCATGCTGGAACATACTATCCACAAGATGCTTCTTCCATGTTCATAGATCATATTATTCGAAGTTTGAAGTTAAATGAAAGGAGTGTTCGGGCGTTGGACTTATGCGCCGCTCCAGGAGGAAAGTCTACTTTATTAAACAGTAGTTTGCATCCGGAATCGCTCTTGGTTGCAAATGAAATTATTAAAACTAGGGTTACCGTCCTGCAAGATAACTTAATGAAATGGGGAAATGCTAACACAGTAACGACAAATAATGATCCTGCAGCGTTTAATCGCCTTCCAGGATACTTCGATTTGATGGTTGTTGATGCCCCATGTTCTGGATCTGGAATGTTTAGAAAAGATACCGATGCCATCGATGAATGGTCCGAAGCTAATGTTAAGCTTTGTAGCGAAAGACAACAGCGAATTTTGGCTGAAAGCTTGGCGACTTTAAATAAGGGCGGATATTTGTTCTATTCAACATGTTCTTATTCTCCGGAAGAAAATGAAGATATTGTCGATTGGTTACTGGATAGCGGTGATTTCGAATCTATTGAAATAGCTATTGAAGAGCATTGGGGAATTGATCATACAAGTTCTAATAAGCATCGTGCACACGGTTATCGATTTTACCCGCATAAATTAGGTGGAGAGGGCTTTTTTATTGCTGTCCTTAAGAAGATTGGCGAACAGGAAACGTTCAATAGAAAGCGAATTAAACCCGAAAAATCAGAGGTACCTAGAGGAATTCTAGATAATTGGATTTCGGATAGTGCCAGTTTTCATACTTTTCTTCATCATGAGGATGTATATGTTTTTCCAAAAATGTATGAACATGATCTAAAGTATCTCCAAAATGTACTTTATCTTAAGAATGCGGGAACTAATGTTGGGAAACTTAACAGAAAGGAGCTAATACCAAGCCATGCGCTGGCTTTGAGCATTCATTTGACCAAAGACTTCCAATTGGTGGAATTGTCGCTTGAGGATGCCCGCAATTATCTTAGAAAGGAAAATATAGCTGTGGATACGATTGGCGAAAATATTCAAGGATGGGCCATAGCAAGTTTTCAAGGTAAACCTTTGGGCTGGATGAAGGTATTGACCAACCGAATAAACAACTATTATCCAAAGGAATTGAGGATTGCAAATTTATAAGAGCTGGAGACATTATACTCCAAGGGGAGTATATATAAAATTTGCTTAGGATAGGCTCACGATAATTGAGCAGATATCTTTAGCAACTTCTTCTTTCGATTTTAGGCTAAACTCACGGGTATTTCCAGACCGATCGATTATAGTGACTTTATTGGTATCCGTGGCAAAGCCGGCACCTTTATCTTGCATGGAATTGAGCACAATAAAATCCAGGTTTTTTCGAACCAATTTGTCTTTTGCATTTTCGAGTTCATTATTGGTTTCCAATGCAAACCCAACGAGTAATTGGTTTTCTTTCTTTTTGGCACCTAAAGTAGCTAGAATATCGGCGGTTTTCGTCAGCTCGATAGCGAATTCGTTTTCTTTCTTTTTTATTTTTTGGGTAGCGACTTCAACTGGAGTGTAGTCTGCCACAGCAGCGCTCATCACAACAATATCTGCTGCTTCAAAATATTCTTCGCAGGCGCTCAGCATCTCAGCTGCCGAGGTAACTGAAATCGTATAGACGCGCTCGGGTAATTTCAGGGCAGTCGGTCCCGATACTAGAGTGACGTCTGCGCCAAGTTCTTCAAGTTCTTTGGCGATGGCATAGCCCATTTTTCCACTTGAATGATTGCCAATGAAGCGGACTGGGTCTATAGCTTCATAAGTAGGGCCAGCTGATACTAATGCTTTCTTTCCTGCTAAGGGCAGTCCTCGCTCCGAAAATTTAACTAAGAAATCCATTATTTCTTCCGGCTCCGCCAAACGCCCCTCACCCACTAGACCACTTGCCAGTTCCCCTTTTCCCGGAGGAATGAGGATATTGCCATAAGAACTAAGCTTATTAATATTGGACTGTGTTGAAGGGTGTTTCCACATATCTAAATCCATTGCTGGAGCGAATAGTACTGGACATTTTGCTGATAGATACACGGCTGTTAAGAGGTTATCGCAAAACCCATTGGCCATTTTGGCCAAGGTATTTGCCGTTGCTGGTGCGACTAAAATATAATCTGCATTTAAAGCAATTTCGACATGATTGTTCCATTCCCCGGTATTCGGCTGATAATAATCTATTAAAACGGGGGTTTTGGAGAGTGTGGAAAGCGTAAGCGGGGTAATAAAGGCTGTCGCTTCTTTTGACATGACTACGTTAACTTTGGCTTCCGCTTTTACCAAAAGGCGGATAAGGGATGCAATCTTGTATGCGGCAATACTGCCGCATACAGCAATTACAATATTTTTCCCAGCTAAAGCCATTGTTTAAGGATTAGTCCTGCTCTTTTGAAGGATTTCTGTAGTACACTTTATCGTGTAAAAATTCATCAATAGCAACCAAAGTAGGCTTTGGCATACGCTCGTAATGTTTTGAAATCTCTATTTGTTCACGGTTTTCGAATACCTCTTCCAAGTTATCGTTGTTGCTCGCGAATTCAGCAAGTTTTCCATTCAATTCTTCTTTAATATCTACTGCAATTTGGTTCGCGCGTTTAGAAATAACTACAATAGATTCATAGAGATTGTCAGTGCCTTTGTCCAATTGTCTCAAGTCACGTGTGACTGTAGAGTTTGGAACTGAATTGTTATTTTTTTGACTCATCTTTTTGGGTATTTTCTTTTTCTTTTTTCGCCTTTTGTTCTTTAATATACACTTCCTGCTCCGCAACGGCCTTATTATAATCCTTCACTTGAGAGAGGGCGGTTTTAATCCCTTTTTCAGAATTCTCACGAAGAGATTCTGCCTCTTTCATATGTTTGCTATTCGGAAAATTACTTGCGAAGCTACGGTAATAATCCAAGGCATCATCAAATCTGCTTTCTTGTTTCAGGAAGAAACTTTTTGACGCATAGATGTATTGTGCTTTTAAGGTTAAAAACTCAATCTCTTCTGCGTATTTTGTATCAGGGTATTCTTTTAATACATTCTGTAATGCGATGACAGCTGCCCTATAATCATCCGTAAGACCCATATCATAATACAGTCTTGCATTAGCAAATGCTTTAAGCTCAAGTTTATCTCTTAATTTCTGAATAAGATCTGCGGCTTCTTTGGACCGTTCCGATTCGGGATAGAGATTGACGAAGAGCTGTAAAGCATCAATTGCCTTTCTTGTATTTGCTTGATCTAACGTCGATCTCGGAGAATCTAAATAATAACAATAGGCATGCATAAAACGACATTCCTCTGCTCTTGCACTATTTGGATAAACATCCGCAAAATCTTTAAAGTGAAATGCTGCAGATGTATAATCTTTCAGACGGTAGTTGGCAAATGCCAAATAATAGTAAATATTTTCTGCTTCAGCTTGTCCACGGAATTTGGTCCGCAAGTCATCAAACAAAACTAACGCCTTTGTATATTTCTTTTTCTCATAAAGTTTTACGGCCTCTTCGTACTTTTGAGCGATGTTATTGCTTGCGCGCAATTTCTCAAATTTACTTTTACAGCCAGTAAATACCAATAGAAACATCATGCCGGCACAGATAGCCGCTATACGCCTATTTAAAAACATTTTACAAAGATAAGTGAATTTGTTATACTAATCAATTAAATTTTACTGCGCAATATAGTTTAATAATTATTTGATCGCAAAAACAACATTTCTTATTAACATTCTTTAACTCGATTGTAGCTCGGAAGAGGGTATATTGTCATATACTTGTTGTTTTTCCAATGGTAGCGAAGCCTAAAAATACACATTTTAAAATATTTGATTATCTTTACATATTACAATCATTGAATAGCATTAAGAGTATGACTTTAAAAGAAAAAGTTGAGCAAGCATTAGATACCTTGAGACCATATTTGGAGACTGATGGCGGAAATGTGAGTGTTGAAGAGATTACAGCGGATAATGTCGTGCGTTTAAAATTATTGGGAGCATGTGCTTCATGTTCAATGAGCATTATGACCTTTAAAGCTGGTTTAGAGCAGGCAATTAAGAAAGCTGTTCCTGAAATTACAGCAGTAGAGGCTATTAATTTAACAGATCCAGATTCCCCAGAAGCAACTTTACCCTCTGTTAATTAGTTTTTCTATTAACAC
Source organism: Sphingobacterium sp. UBA5639 (assembly GCF_002421245.1). NCBI lineage: Bacteria > Pseudomonadati > Bacteroidota > Sphingobacteriia > Sphingobacteriales > Sphingobacteriaceae > Sphingobacterium > Sphingobacterium sp. UBA5639. The sequence goes on along the minus strand of NZ_DIJR01000022.1, from coordinate 84,684 downwards.
AATTTAACGGCTAGTTCGGCTACTTTTGTTTAAATTTGTTCTATGAAGTTGCTGGTTTCTATATTATTTGCTGTATTTATACTTTTTTGCTCCGCCGCATTACAAGCGCAGGAAAGGAAAATTATTCAATACTCCGGTATCGTAACAACGGTTGGGTCTGGACTTCCTGTAGGTTATGCGACTGTCACTAATTTATCTTTCCGAAATGAAGCATTTGCTGCAAATAACGAGGGCTATTTCTCTTTTGTGGCACATGTAGGCGATACAATTCGTTTTACATCTGTCGGTTTTGATCCTTTAGTTGTCACTATTCCTGAGGTTTCTGGAGATAAATATACCGCAAATATCATTATGCAAAATCTAGTGACGGAACTTCCGATGGTAACGCCCTATCCTTGGGCAAGTATAGAAGAGTTTAACATTGCATTTATGAATCTAGACGTTTCCGAAGATAACATCGTTAGAGTAAGAAGATCCTTGTCGTATGAGTCCTTGTCTGCAATGGCAGCTGTAATACCACGTGACGGAAATGAAATGCGTTCAATTAATAATGCGCAGAGCTTTAATACCATGAATAATAAAGTCATCAACCAACGTTATGCTAATCCATTGTTAAATCCTTTTGCATGGGGCAGTTTAATCCAACAGATTACAAAAGGAAGTCAAAGCCGAAAAAGTTCAAGTTATTAATCAGTCGATTTCAGTTTATTGAGTTCTCTCACACTTAATTTAGCGGAGAAATAGGAAACTAGACCAGAGATGCCAATGACTGTTATGAATACTAAAATGTAATCACTCCACTTACTTACCATAGGGTAGCTGTCAATAATGGTATTCGCTCCATCTTCTACACGAATGATTCCATAGACTGACTGAATATAGTTGAATATGCCGCCTATCAATAGACCTAATACACAACCGATAATAGCGATCATAAGACCTTCATAAAAGAAGATACGTTGAATTAGATTATCAGCCCCACCCAAACCTTTCAGGATCGTCATATCCTTTTGTTTGTCCAGTACAAGCATGGTTAAGGAACCTACAATATTAAAGATTGCAATTACACTGATTAAGGTCAGGATAAAGAAGACGACCCAGCGTTCAACACGTACATTTTTATATAAGGTGGGGTTTTGTTTTTCTCTATTCTTTACAATATAATCTGGTCCTATTTTCTTTTGTAATGTCTGCCCAAATAAGTTGACATCTATACCATCTTTTAGGTAAAATTCGATCGATGAAACGCGGTCATATTCTCCGAGAACCTCTTTAGCAAATGAAATCGGTGTAATTATCAAATTGTCAAAATCTTGTTGATAGCGCATTACCCCTACAGGAGTTATGGATCGGATGTTGAACTCTTCAGCAGGATTGGAGGAATTTTTTACCCCTTTTCTCGGTGAATACACTTGAATTTGTCCCGAAGAGTTCTGCATAGGAATCGCCAGATTTGCCTGTACGCTAGCCCCTAGAATTGCGAGGTTAGTCGAGTCATGAGTAAGTTTGTATTGGCCATCTACGAGGATACTGTCTCCGGTCTTCTTACTTAGCGATTGAGGTTCGACACCTTTTATATTTGCAATAAATTGTCTATTTGAATATTGTAACAATACCTTCTCTTGTAGAACCTCCGTATAATGAACCACATTAGAATCTTTTCGTAATTCGCTGAAGATAGCCTGTTTGCTATCAAAAAGTTTGCCTTTCTTGGGTTCAATCTTCAGCTCAGGAGCAAACTTACTGTACATGGATAGTATCAGCTGTTCCATTCCATTGAATGATGATAACAAAATGATTAATGCGGCACTACTTACCATTACGCCAATCACACTAATTGAAGAGATGATATTAATGGCATTAACTGATTTCTTAGAAAACAGATATCTTTTTGCAAATAGAAATGGCAGGTTCATGACTTTTATCCTTGGATAAATGGATTAGAATTTTTTTCGAAGCCAATCGTAGTCGATGGGCCATGCCCCGGATAGACGATCGTGTCGTCGGGCAAGGTATAAAGTTTTGTTTTTATGCTATCCAAAAGCTGCTGGTGATTTCCCCCAGGAAGATCAGTACGGCCAATGCTATTGCGAAATAGAACATCTCCTCCGATCAAGAATTTTTGATCAGCTGAATATAAGCAAATATGTGCAGGGGAATGTCCAGGCGCAAGAATGACCGTTAGCTCATCATCATCTAAATGAATGGTATCATCCTCATTTAGAAATGTTTCCCCAATTGGGGAAATGTCATATCGGATGCCCATTTGAGGAGCATAATTCTGAACCGCTACTAAAATTGGTACCTCACCTTCGTGAAACTGCGGAAGCAAGCCAAATTTTTCATGGACAAAACTATTCCCCAATACATGGTCAATATGACAGTGTGTATTTAATAGGAGTGTCGGCTTGAGTTTATTGTTTGCGATGAAAGCTAGGAGTTCTTGCTGATCTTGCTCGCCGTACATCCCAGGATCAATGATAATGGCATTTCCTGACTCGTTATAAAGTAGATAAGTATTCTCCTGATAGGGATTGAAAGTGAATGTTTTGATCGTAAGCATAGTGGTAAAATTACAGTTTTTATTGATTTCTTACTATTGAAAGGTCAACTATTCCAGATTTCCCAGTTTTTTTCTGCTTGTAGAACCAACATTTCATACCCGTTTTTGATTCTGGCACCTTTTTCTTTGCTTTTTCGAAGAAACGTTGTTTCCTCTGGGTTGTATATGAGATCATAACAGAGGTGATTCTCAGTTAAGAATTCGTAAGGAATTTTCGGATATTCTGCTGTATTGGGAAATGTACCAACCGGTGAACAGTTGATAATCAAAGTATGGTCAGCTAGGATAGCACGATCAATTTCATCATAAGTGAGCTGGCCTGCCTGTTTGGTTCTGCTTACTAAAGTATGTGTTATTCCAAGTTGATTCAGGGCATAAATGACAGCTTTTGCAGCGCCCCCATTACCTAAAATCAAAGCCTTCTTATCCGCTTGGGGATTTAATAGCGGCTTTAGCGATGCCTCAAAACCATAGGCATCTGTATTGTAGCCTTTAAGATGTGTTATGCCATCTGATGTATGGCTGATTCGAATACAGTTTACAGCTTGTATTGCATGAGCTTCTTCCGAGAGCTCATCCAAATAATCCATAACCTCTATCTTATAGGGAATGGTCACATTGACACCGTAAAAGTCTTTATTGGAAGCAATTATTGTAAAATCGGCTATTTGAGCAAGTGGATATAAATCATAATCCACATCGGTAATACCCTCTTGATGAAATTTTTCTAGATAATATTTTTTTGAAAAAGAATGCCCTAACGGGTATCCTATTAAGCCTAATTTTTTCATTTGAATTGCGAAAAGTACGTTGTGGGAACAGGAATATATTTTCAATTTTAATATCCGGTCATTGCTATGCAATGACCGGATATGAGCCTCTTACATGTTAATCTTTCGGCTTTGTATATTTTTTTACAATTTCAGTAATAATCTGATTCCCTTGTAGCTGTGGAAGGTAATCAAAAAGAATATGATGCTTATCGGGATTCGTCGCCAGACCAAGCTCTAAAAAGTTCAGCGCTTCATTGTATTGTCCATTGGCAAATAGATAAGCAACCACACGATAGTATAGCTCTGCAGCATCTGGATTTTGTGTGATGGCATCGGATATTACATCAATGGCTTCTTCAATTTTACTTTGTTCAAATAGAATGGAGGAATAATCGAGCCACGCATCTATATCTGTTGGGTTCAAAGCGACTACCTTTTTATAGGCTTCTTCTGCAAGATCTATTTGTTGTAGTTTGTATCGGGCATCGGCAATCGCAAACCAGTAATCGGGGTTTGTATCTTCCAGCTCCAATGCTTTTTTATAGAAATGAAGAGATTCAAAATAACGCTCTTCGAAATCTAAGGTGACCCCAATACCGAACCAGGCATCAGCAAGCTCCGCATCTAATTTGACTGCCTTTTTATAATAATTGCGGGCTTCCTCCATCTGCTCAAGTTTCTCATAACATTCGCCAATCGCACAATAGGTGTCAGCACTTGGTTGCTCATATTCAAATGTTTGTTTGTATACGTCCAATGCTTCCTGATAGCGATCTAGATTAACAAGAGCGTTCCCCTTATTGAAATAAGCTGAAGAAAAGTCTTCTTTAATTAATATAGCATAGTCGTATGCGTCTAAAGCTTCCTCAAACCGACTGATTTTATGGAAAGAATTTCCCAAATTGTACCAAGCATAGTAGGAGTATGGATCTGAATCAATGTATTTTTTATAAAAGGAGATACTTTCCTCTTGTCTATCCAATACATCATAACAGTAGGCCAATTCATAGAGTGCTTCTTGGTAATCCATGTTGAGCTCAAGGGCTTTCTTTAGATAAATTATAGCCTTGTCATAATTCATTTGCGCTTGAAAGATCATCGCAATATGGAAATAGACCTCATCTTTATTATCTAATAGCGGAAGTGCTTTGAAGAGCTGTTCCAAAGCATTATCAAACTGGCCGATACTGCCTAATATGCCGCCGCGGATCAAGAAAATGTCTCCTTCTGAAGCTTCCAATAATTCCGCTTTATCAAGCGCTGCAAGTGCATTCTGATATTGTTGAATCGTTGAAAACAGTTGTGCCTGTTTCAATAGGAAGGTAATATCAAAAGGGTGTTGGCTGATCGCATATTCGGTAACCTGTAGGGCCTTAACAGGGTCATTTTTTTCAGTGTAGTAATCAATAATTCCTTCAAAAGCCTTGGAGTCAAAAAAATACTGATCCTCGTTTCGAAGCATTTCCTCATATCTGTCCACCGAGATTTTTCTTTCTTCGGGGTTTTCAAATTCAAAATCCTCTTCCATTCTCAAAAGTTTAAAACCAGTATTCTGTTCTTTAATTCAAAATACTAATTTCTTATCTAATTTGTTCGAACTAATTTTCCACAAATCGGATATCCTCCACAAAGTTAAGGATAAATACGGGTAAAATAAAAAAGCCGGCTTTAAAGCCGGCTTCTAATATAATGGTATAAGTTATATACGATTATTTTTTGATCTCAACACGACGGTTTTGAACACGACCTTCTTCAGTAGCATTAGATGCAACTGGGTTTTTCTCTCCGTAACCGTTAGCAGTGATGCTTGATGAAGAAACACCAGCGTTTACTAAATATTGTTTTACAGAGTTCGCACGGTCTTTAGATAAAGTCAAGTTATAAGCTTCAGAACCTTCAGCAGAAGCATAACCATCTAATTGTACAGATGAATTGTTATCACGTAACTCTTTAGCCAATTTGTCTAATGTAGAGTAAGATGAAGTTTTCAATACTGAGCTATCAAATTCGAATTGAATTGGAGCGTAGTAACCGTTAGAAGTAACGTTGTTAGCAACTGGCTCTGGGAATTTGATTGGACATCCTGAACCATCTACTGGAGTACCAGCTGGAGTACCAGGACATTTGTCAAATTTATCAGATACACCATCACCATCAGCGTCAGCGCTTAATGTGTTAACAGTACCTTCTAAAGTGCTTACACGTTGTTTCAACGCTTCAACTTCGTTTCTCAATGAAGGATCTTTCAACTCATCATACAATGTAGCAACTGGGTTAGCAAAAGTCAAGTTTTGTTTGTCTTTCGAACCTAAAGTGAATTCTAAACCAGCCATCACTGTAGAGAATTTACCTTTGTAATCTGTACGAGCGGGACCATATAATAAGTTATCATCAGTAAAGTTCATTGTATAACCTAAATTCAAGGCAACAACTTCTGATAATTTGAATTTAGCACCAACACCTACAGGAACGAAAGCCGTTAATTTGTTATCACGGTCACCTTTGAATTCACGGTCACCGAAGATTTCAGATCCCCAATTACCTTTATTGTTATAAACCTCTGTTCCAGAAAAGTCTTCATTTCCAAATTGAACAGGATTATTAGCCAATACTCCTAAACCTACTTTAGCGTAGAAGTTAACCGCATTTTCTCTTCTTAAGAAATCAATAGTTCCTAATTGAAATACACCATTAATGCTAGCTGCCCAATTTACATCAGTTTGTGCAGATTTAGCAACACCATTACGATTAGTTCCAGAACCAGCTTCAAATCCGTTAAATCCGTCAAGAGCTTTGTTATAAGTTTTGATCTTACCACGGTTTGCTTCTAATTCTAAACCAAAAGTGTGAGAGAATTGTTTACGGATAGTTAATCCGTAGTATTCACCAACTTTGTTTTGGAAGTAACCTACTTTTTGTCCAAAAGCATTTGATCCAGGAAGAATTGTGTTTGGTGTAGTGATACCACCTTGAACTCCGATAGACCAAGTTCTGTATTGTGATCTACCACCGAATACTTGTTGAGCTTGTGCTGTACCAGCGAAACCTAAAGCGGCAACTAATGTAGCAGCAACTGCTGTTTTTTTAATTGTAGAATAGTTCATACTCTTGTTTTTAAGGTTATTATTAATTTTAATTGTTTTCAAATTTAATTATCGTATTAACACATGGAATAGTACAATTGCCGTGCCAAAGTCTTAAAGTTATGTTAAAATTTTGTTTTTGCTATATTTTGTACTAAATTAAGTATTTAATGTGAAACAACAAAACAAAAATCCGGTACGAAAGTACCAAATTTTTGTTTTGTTTCAATAGGTTTAAGAAAAAAATTAAGTATTTTTTCTAAAGCAAATAATGTACGACCAATAACGACAACGCGCCCAACAAAGCTGAAACCGGAATGGTTAATATCCAAGCCCATAACAAGCTAATTGTTACCCCCCAACGTACTGCTGATACACGTTTGACAACACCAACACCGATGATTGCACCTGTAATGGTATGCGTAGTTGAGGCTGGTATCCCAAAATGTTCTGTGATACCCAAGGTGACAGCTCCTGCAGATTCAGCACAAACACCTTCCAAGGGTGTTACTTTTGTAATCTTGGTTCCCATCGTTTTAACAATTTTCCACCCACCGCTCATTGTTCCGGCAGCGATTGCTGCGTAACAAGTTAATGGAATCCATTCAGGCATGTGTTCAGTCGTTGGGACATAGCCACCAGCAACCATCGCTACAAGGATAATTCCCATGACTTTCTGCGCATCATTACCTCCATGTGCAAAGCTCAAGGCGGCAGAAGAAACAAGTTGCAATATCTTGAACCATTTTTCGGCAACACTTGGACGGGAGTTTTTTGCCAGGTTGATTACAATCAATGTGATGATAACCGATATCGTCATACCTATAATAGGGGCCAGTACGATAAATGCAATAATCTTTAAGGTTGCATCAATATTGATGGCGTGGATAGGATCTGCGCCAAGGATGAACGCGTAAGCCATTCCCGATCCTGCAAAACCTCCAATAAGCGTATGGGATGAACTGGATGGCACACCATAGTACCAGGTAAATAAGTTCCAACCGATTGCTGCAAGTAACCCCGCAAAAATAACTTCTAAGGTAATGTATTCTTCCAATACTGTTTTTGCAATGGTATTGGCTACTTTATGATCTGTAAAGTAGAAGTAAGCTGCAAAGTTGAATATCGCAGCCCATAAAACAGCCATTGCTGGCGTTAAAACTTTTGTTGATACAACTGTCGCAATAGAATTGGCGGCATCATGGAATCCATTGATGTAGTCAAAAGCAATCGCAAGGACAATTACAACAACGAGTAATGTTGACATCATAATCTCGTAGAATTTTTGTGCACTTAAATCGAATGATTATGCGTTTTTAACCAGAATGCTTTCTAATACGTTAGCAACATCCTCACATTTATCGGTTGCATCTTCCATTGCAGATAACACTTCTTTGTGCTTGATTAATGAAATTGCATCTTTTTCAAATTCAAAAAGGTCAGCTACAGCTTTATCGAAAATATAATCCGCTTTGTTTTCTACGCTATTGATGCGAACACATGAATCCGTAATATTGCGGATATTTTTCAAATCTCTAAGCTCATGAATAGCTTTTGATACATGTTCTGTAGCTTCGACTAGTAAGTCAGCAATTTCAATCATTGGCTCCGTGGCCTTTTCAACCTTGTAAAGGTCCATTCTATTGGCGGCACCATGGATAAAATCTGCGACATCGTCCAATGAGCTTGCCAAAGAGTGTATATCTTCGCGGTCAAAAGGAGTGATAAAGTTCTTTCCCAGCTCCAAATGAATTTGATGCGTGATGTTGTCGCCTCTATGTTCCAAATCTTCCACTTTGCGTGTTAATTCCTTTTTCTTTTCAGGGTTGCTTGAGTTAACAATATCTTTTAACAACTTTGACATCTCGATCAAGTTGTTGCCGGCTTGTTCAAACAAAGGGAAGAATTTTTTATCCTTTGGAACGAAGTATTGAAAAATGCTATTTAAAGACATATCTTAAATTTATTTTTGCAAAAATAATACCTTAATGTTAAGTTAATGTTAACATTGATTTTGTTTAAACACAAAAGTGTCATCAATTGTTTAATTACCGGACTGAACTTTTTGTAAAGTAAAGCCAAATGTTGTTCCAATCCCTTCTGTACTACGCACATTTACGTTTTGCTGATGTGCTTCGACAATGTGCTTTACGATAGCCAATCCTAATCCTGATCCTCCAATATCGCGTGATCGGCTCTTATCAGTTCGAAAAAAGCGCTCGAATACACGGCTTAGATTTTTTTCTTCGATGCCATAACCGTCGTCTGTAATTTCGATAAGAACCTGTTCAAACAGTGGGAAAATCTTAATTTTAGTTGTCCCGCCCTCTTTTCCATACTTTAGGGAATTGTCTATCAGGTTGTATAATACCTGATGAATTTTATTGCGGTCAGCTTTAACCCAATGGGGTGTACCCGCTTTGGGTTTGAATTCTATTTTGATATTGTGTTGTTTAGCTTTGTCTTCAAGAGAGTAGGTGGTGTCTTTAATGAGGTCGACGATATCGAATTTTTCTATATTCAGGACCATTTTTCCGGATTCCAGTTTGGATATTTCATCAAGATCCTGAATCAGGTAATTTAGCCGGTCTAGATTCCGGGCAGCCTTATCTAAGAAATTCTTGGCCATTTCCATGTCTTCTTCAATCAGGCCATCTTGCAGGGTCTCAATGTAACCTTGGGTGGCAAATAAAGGCGTTTTGAATTCATGAGAAATGTTTGATAAAAACTCTCTGCGGAATTTCTCTTGTGATTTTAACTGCTCTATCTCATTTTTTTTATCTTTTGCCCATGCTTTGACTTCGTTCTCAGCATCTGTGATAGGATCCTCACTGACATGTTCTCCGATAGCATCTTTAAGATCCTTGCCGAGTTTAAGGTTATGAATCAGTTTATACATCGTATTGAGTCTACGATATATATATTTTTCAAATAGATAGTTAAATAGGAGGAAACTCGTTACCACAGCAACAAAGAAAATGATCAGCGCTGTCTGTAGATCATGTTTATAATAAAAGCTGATCGTAGATATTGCAATGCCGACAGCTGCGGAGTTTGCCAGTAATAATTGTTTAAAGTTCATTTGCAGAATAAAAAAGGCCCCTGATTTGGAGCCTAAGTTACTTATAATGATATTAATAAATTGTTAAAATTTTCCGATAATCGTTTTTGCTCCAGTAACCTTGTCACCAATGTTAACATTGATTTCTGTGCCTAAAGGAAGAAATAGATCTACGCGGGAACCGAATTTGATAAAACCAAACTCATTGCCTTGCACGACTTCGTCTTTTTCTTTTACATACCATACAATACGGCGCGCTAAGGCTCCTGCAATCTGGCGGAAAAGAACCTCCCGACCAGCTTTATCTTTGACAACGACTGTTGTTCTTTCGTTATCTGTAGATGATTTGGGGTGCCAAGCCACCAGAAACTTGCCGGGATGGTATTTAAAGAACGTGACTAAACCACTGATTGGGTTTCTGTTGACATGGACATTGACAGGAGACATAAATATAGATACCTGTATCCGCTTATCGTGGAAATACTCATTTTCCTCAGTTTCTTCGATAACAACAACTTTTCCATCCGCTGGACAAAGAATCACGTCATCCTGCGGGTTGACCACTTTTCTGGGACTTCTGAAAAACTGGACAACTGTGATGAATAGGAATGCTGATAGCGCATAAATAAACCATTTGGCGTATTGCGGAGCGTCATAATAATCCGCAACGGCATTGATAATGAAGATAAAAAGTACAGCGATCGCTAATGTGGTATATCCTTCTTTATGAAATTTCATATCTATTTATTTCTGCAAAGATAATTATTTACTCGAATTGTCTATTTGTCTTTCGATTTTAATTGAATGGGTATAGATTTTTCCATCGTTACCCTGTGTGATCCCACCAGACACTCTGATGAGGTCGTCTTGAGGCTGGTTGTCTTTATACGTAGGGAAATAGAAGTCAATACTTCTCGCAATACGGCTCAAAATGCCATCGAAAGATTCGTTTCCGGAATCTGATGTTAACTTGAGACTTTTTAGATTAGCCATTCCGGTTTTCTTTACTTCCACGAGGTAAGAAAAATTAACCTGCTTGGTGATATCTAGTCCGGTTTTATTGAGATTGTCATTAAAACGTTTAGTTAAGAAAGCATAAAAATTGGAATAATCATCAAAGCTGCAAGACTTACCGTTAAATAGTTCCGCTCGTATAAAATAGTCATAAGGGAGGATGCTTAGCGACATGAAATCCTCATTATTTAGGTCTCCATTGTCATCATAGGTCATTGTGAGCACACCATTTGCAAAGCGTTGTGTCATAGCGTAAACGGGTTGCTGACCTACATTGTAGAAATATGTATTCCAGTTTCCCTGTGGCCTGCCGCTTTTCACCTTTCCTTTGCGTAGGTAGAAATCAAACCCAAATTCAGTAAATCCTTCAAACGGAATAGAAAATTCATAGTTGCCTTCGCCATTTATTACTTCCTGTTTGCCCCTGTTGTCCCAGTAATCTTTTATAAAGTAGCCTTGTTCACTATAGGTTATGGTCAATAGCGGTTTTCCATCCGGGTAGTAATATTTCCAATCACCGGTCGGGTGGTTGTTTTGGAAATTTACTTCCCATTTCAGCACTCCATTTGGATGGAAGGCTTGAAATACGCCTTCTTTTTTACCATCTTTATAGGAACCAATGAGTATTCTCGCTCCATTTGGCGCAAAATCGCGAAACTCTCCGTCAAAGACTTGCTTTGCAAAATCAAATTTGCTCACACGTTCAATCGTTTTAAACTCGCACTCTTTTGAAACCAAATAATAATATTTGTCAAAATAAAAACGAATCAATCCCTGGTCTAATTTTTCATAGAATACAGGTTTTTCATCCTGTGCATACAGGTTTGTAAAGCTGCACACAGACAATAATAATAAGATATGGATGAATTTTCTAATCATAACTTTAGTGTGCTTCTAGCCAATTTTTGCCTTCTCCAATTTCTACGATCAAAGGAACACTTGTTTTTATAGCATTGGACATTTTGTCCAAAATAATTTTTTTGAATACCTCGATCTCGTCTTTAGGTACGTCAAAAACCAATTCATCATGCACCTGCATGATCATTTTACCTGTTAAACCTCGCTGTTCAATTTCCTTCTGAATCGCGATCATGGCAAGTTTGATCAAATCTGCTGCCGATCCTTGGATCGGAGCATTAATTGCGTTTCTTTCAGCGAATCCGCGAACGGTCATGTTTGCAGAATTGATATCTCTCAAATAACGTCTTCGTTTTAAAATTGTTTCAACGTAACCCTTCTCTTTTGCAGACTCGACGGCATCACTCATGTATTTTTTTATTCCTGTATATTGGTTAAAATATTCATTGATGATATCGGATGCTTCTTTACGAGATATGCCAAGGTTTTGGGAAAGGCCGAAGGCCGACTGGCCATAGATAATGCCAAAGTTAACTGCTTTCGCGTTGCGACGTTGTTCAGAAGTAACGGCATCAAAATCCACATTATAGACTTTCGCGGCTGTTGCCCGGTGGATATCGTGACCTTGACTAAATGCTTCCATCATATTCTGATCTTTACTGAGTTCGGCAATCAGGCGGAGTTCAATCTGTGAATAATCGGCTGAGAGGATCACGTTGTTTTCAGATCTTGGGATAAAGGCTTTTCTGACTTCTCTTCCCCGTTCGGTACGGATCGGGATATTTTGCAAGTTCGGATTAGTTGAGCTCAGACGGCCTGTTGCGGCAACCGCTTGATTATATGACGTATGAATGAGCCCTGTTTCGGGGTTTATCAATTCAGGTAGCGCATCAACATAGGTAGATTTGAGTTTTTGCATCTGCCTAAAGTTCAAGATATCTTGGACGATATCTGATTTATGGGCCAATGCCAATAATACATCTTCACCTGTTTTATATTGTCCTGTTTTTGTTTTTTTAGCTTTAGGATCCAGTTGCAGTTTATCGAATAAGACTTCTCCCAATTGCTTAGGGGAGGCGATATTGAAATTTACGCCCGCTTTCTCAAAGATGGATTCCTCGAGATTTTTAATGTCCTGATCCAGTGTTTTTGAAAACTCTTCAAGTGCCGGAACATCTATTTTTACACCGTTTCGTTCAATTTCAGCGAGTATATAGACTAATGGGAATTCGACATCCTGAGCGAGCTGCATGGTGTTGGTCTCGACAAGAAGGGGTTGAAACACATTTTTTAGCTGTAGGGTAATGTCTGCATCTTCAGCAGCATATTCTTTTACTTTTTCGACTTCAACGTCGCGCATATTCCCTTGCTTCTTTCCCTTTTCACCGATAAGTTCGGTGATTGATACCGGGCTGTAATTCAGGTAATTTTCTGCAAGTACATCCATCCCGTGGCGGGTATCTGGATCAATTAGATAATGTGCAAGCATGGTGTCAAAAAGGGAACCTTGTACCTTTACACCATAGCGTGCTAATAACAAAATATCGTATTTGATGTTTTGTCCTATTTTCTCGATGTTTGGGTTTTCTAGAACTGGCTTGAAAATATCGACTATAGCTTGAGCACCCTCACGATCGGCAGGTGTTGGGACATAATACGCTTTAGCGTTTTCAAAAGAAAATGATAAGCCCACAATATCGGCAAGGTTTGCATCCAATCCTGTTGTTTCTGTGTCGAAACAAAAACTATCTAAAGACGCAAGCTGTTCGGCTAGCGCTACTTGTTTTTCCGCTGTGTCGGCCAAAACATACTCATGTGTTGTATTATGTATATTATTTATTGCGACATTTTCGACACTGATTTCAGTGACAATTTCGGTCGTGGTAATTGTCGTCGTTGTTGTCGAAAATAAATCCATTTGCCCATTTGTAGGAATGCTCTTGTCAAGTACGGAGAATTCATCGCCGAAAACTCGTTTTCCAAGTGTTCGGAATTCCAATTCTGCAAATAGTGGTTCAAGGATTTCTTTGTTTGGGTCTTCCAGTTCTAGCGATTTTTCATCAAGTTCAATGGGTACATCCAATAAAATAGTGGCTAATTTTTTGGAGATAAGCCCTTGTTCTGCAAAATTCTCCACGTTCTCGCGCATTTTTCCTTTAAGCTGATCCGCGTTAGCGATAATGCCTTCGACAGATCCGTATTCCTGAACAAGTTTTTTCGCTGTTTTTTCTCCAATTCCAGGTATACCAGGGATATTGTCGACGGCATCGCCCCAAAGACCAAGGATATCGATGACCTGGCAAACGTCAGAAATTTCCCATTTTTCAAGAACCTCTTTGACACCTTGTACTTCTGCTCCATTACCCATGCGTGCAGGTTTATAGATAAAGATATTTTCAGACACAAGTTGCCCGAAATCTTTATCCGGTGTCATGCAATAGACCTGAAAATTTTGCTTTTCAGCCTTTTTTGCCAGCGTACCGATAATATCGTCGGCCTCGTAACCATCCATGGTGATGATCGGAATATTGAAGCCCTCAATTAAGCGATTGATATAGGGGATAGAGGCCGCAAGGTCTTCTGGCATAGATTCGCGATGTGCTTTATAAGCTTCAAATTCAATATGTCGTGCGGTAGGTGCCGCCGTGTCGAACACTACTGCTATGTGGGAAGGTTGCTGATTTTTCAATACATCCAATAGGGTATTGGTAAATCCCATGATTGCTCCTGTATTTAACCCTGTTGAGGTAATTCGGGGAGTTTTGCTCAATGCAAAATAAGCTCTATATATCAGAGCCATTCCATCTAGAAGAAATAGTTTTTTCACAAAATTGAATTTTAGTCTCCTTACAAAGGTAAGAAATTCATCAAAGGGTAAGTTTAATAAATTTTTCCGATTTTTGTACTATGACACATTTAATGCAACAGGATTTATGAGAGGACTGGTAACTAAATCGACAGGTAGTTGGTATCAAGTTTTGGGCGAAGATGATAAAAGATACGATTGTCGTATTAAAGGAAAGTTTCGTACTAAAGGAATAAAAACGACTAATCCTGTTGCTGTGGGGGATTGGGTACATTTTGATGTGGAACCTGATCAGGATAGTGCGGTCATTCACGAACTGGAACCTCGTCGAAATTATATCATTCGAAAATCCGTCAATTTGTCCAAACAAACTCAAATTATCGGAGCAAATCTGGATCAAGCTTTTTTAGTGGTGACACTTGCCTCTCCGCCAACATCTTTAGGTTTTATCGATCGCTTTCTAGTAACAACGGAGGCCTACGGAATTCCTGCCGTAATTATTTTCAATAAATTGGATCTTTTTAGTGATGAAGGGTTGGAGATATTGGCAGACTATAAAGCTATTTATGAACATATTGGCTATCCCTGTTTCGAGGTTTCTGCGTTAACCGGTACCAATATCGACGTTGTCAAGCAACTGCTTAAAGATAAAATAACCTTGGTATCAGGTCATTCTGGGGTTGGCAAATCAACGTTGATCAATGCAATCGTTCCTGAATACGGGTTGAAAACTGGTGAAATCTCCGATTGGTCTGACAAAGGAAAGCATACAACTACTTTTGCTGAAATGTTTGATCTTCCTTTTGGAGGGAAGTTAATTGATACGCCTGGTATTCGTGAGTTGGGAATTGTCGATATAGAAAAACAGGAGCTATCCCATTTTTTTCCAGAGATGCGCGCGTTGATGAATCAATGTCGATTTCATAATTGCAGGCATATCAATGAACCCGGTTGTGTCATTATGGAGGCTGTGGAAGAAGGCTATATTGAGAGTTCCCGCTATGATAGCTACCTCAGTATATATCATAATGAAGATAGTAGATCTTAATCTTTATAAAAATATAGCGCCTTNNAAGGCGCTATATTTTTATAAAGCAAGGTAGGCGGCAGCCCTTATTGTATCGCTTGTGTCAAGTTTAAAAAGTCGCGAAGATAGGTACACTCTTTTGACGCGATGGTAAAGAATGGGGTATCTTTATATTGTGTGCTCAATTCTTTGAAGTACCTATTTTGCATTGAAAAGCGGTAAAAAGGATTTTTCAAAGGTGAATCATAATACTGCCAACGCGATTCATTGGTATAAACAAAATCCTTTTGTTCGCATTTGGCCAGCATAAAAGTGCATTTAGCCTTGAATTCTTTATTGGAACTGAGCGCGCGCGCTTTGCTATACCATTCCTTTGCCGATTTAGTCTGTAGGTAGTTTCGTTGCCAATGGAGTGTTGAGGGAGCATGGTTATCTGTCGATGACCAATCGTAGGATACGATGGACCATGCATTGCCGTAGGTACTTGTCTGATAGATACCTGTAGCCATTTGAAAGTAATATTCCGCTTTTTTCTGATTGTCTTTTTCCGTTTTTATCGCATTTTCCAACCGCGCCATCCGTTCAGCATATTTTAGTTTGGTTGTATTTTCCTTTCCGTATTTTTTTGGATAGTCATTTATCGTCACAATAAAGGGGTTGGGTTTGATGTCATCTTCATCCGTGCTATACCAGTTTTTAATTTCCTTTATTTTATGGTCTTTAGGAAGTGCTGCTAATGTTTTTGCTGCTTTTTGGAAATCCAGTTCGCGCAAATAAGTTGTACCCAGTAATTCGGTGAGATAATCCCTATTAAAATGTTTGATATCTTTCAATAAGAATTTAGACAGGGTGTTCTGTTGGGAATTGTCCGACAATAAATTCCTTATTTTTAACAGCGTTTTAGGTGTAAGGCTATTTTCCCAAAAGTGCATTGTTGTCCACTGCATATTATCTTCCAATGAGTCTTTCACAAAGCCATAGTTGTAAAAAGCATCTGCCTTTACAGCAGCTAAACTAGCCATAGCGGTGTCTTGTGTGTTCAAATAGTGTTTTACAACAAGATTTTGTAAAATGTTCCGGCAGATTAAACTATAGTTGCTGTATTCAAAAGCACTATAACCCCAGTTTTGTTTGCGGATATCTTCTTTACCATCTAGTTTTGCTTTTTCTTCTAACCACGATAAGGTTTTGGTCAATTGAACTTCATCCAGCTGCTTACTGCTTTGCCAGTCCGTCAATTGTGTGAGCAATCGGGTAATTTGAAGCTGATCAATCAATTTTGGACTGAGGTCAGTCTCTTTTATTCCAGCAAGGTATTCTTTTGCTAAAGCATTTTCCTTATTCATCCAACTTAGGTAGGCAGCAGTAATAAGGCCCAATTGGGGTTGAACATATTTTTTGTCGCGATAAAGTTTTAGCGCAAAATTGCGGAGCGAATCCAGATGTAGCTTAACTTTTCCTTTATCGTCATTTTTACTGTAGTAATTATAATTATCGCTACTGAGGTAAAAAGACTCGTTCATTTCTGTTTCTATCTTATTGACTTCGCGTCCTAATAGTACCGCATTTACGGTATTGGCAGGATCGAGCTGATAGCAGTCGATCAGATATTTCAGGGCATAGTCACTTGTCCCGAAGCCAATGATCGCATTGATGTTGAATCTATCGGCATCATTTTTTGCATATTGAAATATCTCGGCATCGCTGGCTGTAATATAATGGAAATTAGCATACGCGAGGATGCGTCTTTCCGGACTGGCGGTGAATAATTTGGAAAAGAGATAAGCTGCCCTTGCAGGATCACCATTTTTGCGGACAGCCCCCGCATAGTTGGATAGTGCCCAATTGAGGATAGCTTCGTCTCCCTTAGCAGATTGCAGGTACTTTTCATAAATCGTCATGCTCTTGGCGTATTCCTTCCCAAATAGATATAAGCGGGCGGCTTGATATGCATAACGGATATAGAGAAAGCTATTTTTGGGGTACTTGGAGATCTGCTGTTCGGCGAGTTCAGCTAATTGTGTGATTTCTTTGAAATTTCGGGTATCCGGATCCCAATAGTTATGTTGAATATTCGTAATGGGTTCCTGCTTTTTGGTGAACATAAAATAAGCACGTTCAGCTTCATGTTTTCCGTCAATCAATGTGCTTAAGAACGTATTTCCTTTAATGGAATCTGGCAGGCTGGTCCAAGCCGATTTTTGTTGATTGCTGGCTAAATTAGCGGTTGCAGCGTTGCTGTTGTACATCAATTGCTCGACATCCTTAACCTTGACCTGTGAACCGAGGTGCTTCACCCAAGTTTCGGCATTAATTAAACTTTCTTTGACTGGTGCTTCCTCCGTATAAAGAAATTGGTAGGGGATGAATTGAAAGGCAGAAAATCCATTGTCCTCCAGATTGGGGAGATAATATGTCGTTTGATTGTCGTAAGGATCCACTTCAGGACCACAGGCGATATTGGTTGCAATCTCTCCAAAGAAGAAAGCTAATGTAGTGCTAGAAAGCAGCAATAATTTTTTGTAATTCGGCATTGCCATGGTTTGCTAGTGTAGCTTGATCTAAATGATAAAAAATAATCCGGTGTTCTTTTCCTTTCAGCTCTCCCTTCAAAAATTTTGCCGTTTGTAGGAGCTCACCCTGATTGATGGATTCAAAACGTATAACATCTCCCTTTTTAAGGTTTGCTTTTGGGAGATCCTTTGTTAAAATATAGAGGTTCGTATTGGGGTTATGGGTAAATAAGGCGGAGTCTTTGATATCCTCTTCGTTGATATGCTTTGAAATACCGATGTAATTATTATTTCTGAAAACGACAAACCACTGAAATAGCGGTAATGCAATATCCATTTCCATCGGATAATTGCGTAATGTTCCGCTTAGGTAAGTCTTGAGGTCCTGTTGATTTAAAATGGAGTTCTGATTGCCAAATTGTCTGAGATTCCCCATATTGTAACACATCAACATGGCTTTTTTCACAGGCGGAATTCCGCTGGTAACCGTATTTTTGACTTGGTGGAGCCGCAGCGTAGCGCTCACGATAACATCTTTTAATGCCGGTAATTGCTGCAAATAGCTGAGCAGATAGAAAAATTTATCACGGGATGTCTTTGTCCAATCGCAGTCCAGTTGGAGTTCGGTAAATTTTTCTTTTCCGGCTTGTTGTATTTTAGCCGTCACAAACGGAACAATCTTATTTGCCAATCCCCTGATCTGCAGGCTATCCATCTCTGCAAAAACACGTTGGTTGACAAATACTACAGGAATCAATTGCTGTTCTTTGGGTATAGGTTGCGTAAACGTAATGGGACTAATAGGAATGGCTTGTACACCAGATGGATCGAAATCAATATCCATGATGCGGACATAGATAGATTTCGCGTCAATTTCTTTTAAGGATCGGCTTTCTGCGGTATCTACCTGAAATACGGTCTTCCAAAAATAGAAGCCCGTTTCATGCTTTGTTTTGGTGCAGGAAACTAAAAAAAGTAGAGATAGCGGTACAAAAAATAAAAATAGTTGTGTTTTACGCAGCATATTCACCTTATTTAGTCATAATTCAAACAAAATGGGCTTAATTTTGTTTGTTATTCAATAAAATAAAGACGAAATTACAAAGAGATTGTGACTTTATGAAGCCTATTTTCAAATGGATTCTTGGTATTGTAGCGTTTATCCTACTGGCGTTGGGTGGTGGTATTTGGTATTTTAGCAATAAGTGGAAGCCCCTTTTAGATACTAAAATCAAGCAGCTGGTGTCTCAAGCAACGGACAATTTGTATACTATTACATACGACGATATCCACGTCAACCTATTATTAGGCAATATAACAATAGACAATCTGCAGCTCGTCTCAGACAGTTCCGTATATAAAAAGTTGGAGTTGGTCAAAAAAGCACCAGATAACCGCTTTGAAATTTCCATCAATAGGCTGAAAATAAAAAGCTTTGGTATCCGAAGGGTATTGATGGAAAAGGAACTTTTTTTGAATGATATCACCGTCGAAACACCAACGATTCATGTCATCAATGAGGTACACCGTTATAACGATACGGTGAGTAGGGGACCTAAAAAACCATTGTATGAAAAGATAAAGGATAATCTGAAAAAAATTCAGGTTCGGGCTGTCAATTTGAATGATATCGATTTTAAATATACGCAGGTCCAAAAAGGGGTTTATCAAGATTTCGAAGTCAAGAAGGTCAAGGTTCGTATAGATGACGTTTTAATCGATTCGACTTCTGAGCATGACAAACAGCGCTTTTATCATACGAAAATGATTGATATTGAGGTGCCTGGTTTTACCTATAAAACTCCAGACGGGTTTTATAAGATAAACTTTGATCAGTTGAAAATCAATAGTAAAAATCGCAATGTCCTGTTGACTAAAGTTGCTTATCAGCCGACGCTGAATAAGGCTGCATATTACCGAAAGAAAGGTGAAGGTGGAAGCTATATGGTGCTGAAAATGGATACCCTGCTTTTGACGGGATTCAATTTTGCCGAGCTTTCCCGTGATAAGAAAATATATGCACAAAATGCACGCTTAAAAAATGGTTCTCTTTCGATTTATAGTGATAAACATTATAAAAGCCCACCCACCAGTCAGATTGGAAATGCTCCGCACATGAAATTAATGCAGATGTCGACACGCTTGGGAATTGATTCATTGATTTTAGATAATATAGGAATTACGTATGCTGAAATGAGTGATGAGTATAGTCAAATCGGTACCATTACTTTTGATCACACGTATGGTACGATATTGAATGTGACAAATGATTCGGCAAAATTGCTTAAGCAGAAGCTCATGCGTGCAAATTTGAGCAGCAATTTTATGAATGCAGGCAAGCTTTCTACCAACTTCGTTTTTGATATGACCTCTAAAGTTGGGGCCTATACCTACAAGGGCACACTTGGGAAAATGGATCTAACAGTCGTTAATAAAATGATCCGGCCATTGTTAAATGTTGAGGTTAAATCGGGCAATCTCAGTCAGATTACATTTGACATATGGGCCAACGATTACCGTAGTAAAGGAACCTTTAAAATGGATTATGATGATCTCAAAGTTAATATCCTGTCGGAGCCAGGTGATGATGGTCGTCGAGAAAAAAAGGGGCTGCTGTCTTTTATGATTAATCAGGTGTTGTTTAATCCGAGCAATCCGGATTTATACGGGAAATATACGGTAGGGCATATCAATAAGCGCAGGGACCCCAATCATCCATTTTTTAAAGCGATGTGGCAGACTTTGTTGGTTGGAATTAAGCAATGTGTCGGCCTTGGTCCAGAACGGGAAGCTAAATTAATGAACACAGCTGGAAAAGTTGAAAAAGTCGTTGGGGGAATCAGCAAGGCCAAGAAAATGATTTCAAGTATATTTAAGAAGCACAAAACGCCTGAGGAGTTGCTGAAGGAAGAAAAAGAAGATGAGGCCAAAGAGGCGGCAAAGATTGAAGAGAAAAGGAAGCGTGACCGTGAAAAGGCTGAAAAGGAACTCGAGAAAGAAGGGGCGGGAAATTAAAGATCCGTTTCACGTGAAAAGGTTGCCTTGGTTAAGTCGGCGCGCCAAAAAACACAACGGAGATAGATTTGCATTTATTGACAGATTTATCTTAGTTTGAGACATTATGATAGATTCGATTTTAAGTTTTATCCGATTTGTTTTCAAATATAAAAATGGGCTTGTAGACAAAATCATGTTCTATGTGAGCATGATTTGCGCTGCAATCGTTATATTTAATGTAGGCTATGTTACTGATCCTGCACTAGGGAAATTGCTGGGTAAAACAATTCATTATCTATTCTTTGTGCTCTTTTTCATGATTGCTCTCCGCGAGTCATCCTCCATTTACGCACTCAAAAAAATTGCTGTGGAGCATTACTCGGGCTTGGTTATTCTCATTTACTTTGTATTTATTCTTATTGCCCGTTTTGCAGGGTTTGGAGCACTCGCTGTTTTTTCAAGAGAACAGTGGGTTTATCTCGGAATCTATCTAATTTTTATCGCGGAGCTGTCGAAGAGCACACTTTTCTTTGATAATTTTTATTTTAATCCGACCATATTATTTGTCATCAGTTTCCTCGCTCTTATCCTGCTTGGCACGGTACTCTTGATGTTGCCACGGACCACGGTAGAAGCTCCATTAAGTTTTGTGGACGCCTTATTTATGGCAACAAGCGCTGTTTGTATCACTGGCTTGTCGGTTGCCGATATTTCAACCAATTTTAGCATGTTTGGACAAACTGTGGTCATCGTCTTGATACAGGTTGGAGGATTAGGTATTATGACATTTACAGGTTTTTTTGGTTATTTTTTTTCGGGCGGATTTTCATTTAAGAATCAATTGATGTTTGGTGAAATTTTAGGTGAAAATAAAGTAGCCTCCGTCATTAAAACCCTATTGACCATGATCTTTATTACGCTGCTGTTTGAATTTCTTGGAGCGATACTGATCTTTAGTACCTTGGAAAGTGCTAATTTCCCAAATTTGGGGAGCATGGTTTTCTTTTCGATCTTTCATTCCATTTCGTCATTCTGTAATGCTGGATTTTCGATCTTATCTGGAGGAATTACCCATGAAGCCTATAAATTCAATTATCCGTTCCAATTGGCATTGTCCTCGCTTTTCATTCTGGGCGGTCTGGGGTTTGGAATAGTATTGAATTTCTACACCTATATGAAAGAATCCATATTGCTTTATTATCACCGATGGATCACAAAGAAAAACTATAAGCATAAAGCATGGAGCTTTAGCTTTAATTCTAAATTGGTGCTGGTCTGTAATGCGATTATTATTGTAGGTGCCACTTTGTTTTTCTATTTCTTGGAGCGAGGGAATACACTTTCTCTTGAAAAGGGAATCGATGGGGAATGGGCGACTTCCTTCTTTATGGCCAATGCCGCACGTTCGGCAGGTTACAATAGTGTTGATTTGAGTTTTGTTGGGCCACCAACTGTTTTTTTGATCATGCTGCTGATGTGGGTCGGGGCCTCTCCCGGATCTACTGGTGGGGGAGTAAAGGTAACTACCGTTGCTGTTTCACTGTTGAATATTGTTTCGCTGGCTAAAGGAAAAGAATATATAGAGATTTTTAAAAGGCGAATAGCCGGCGAATCTGTTAACAAGGCTTTTGCGATTATTTTATTGTCGTTTTTTGTGGTTGGATTCAGTTTTTTTGTGCTCATTTTTACTGATCCCGATAAGAGTATGAAAGCACTCCTCTTTGAAGCACTATCAGCCTATACAACATGTGGATTAAGTTTGGGGATTACACCCTCGCTCAGTATGGGGGGAAAATTAATTATTGCGTTGACAATGCTTGTTGGACGTGTTGGGATGTTGACGCTATTGGTAGCTTTTATTAAAAATACAACCCGGAGAAATATTGTATTTCCGGAAGAAAAGATCTTGTTTTAAGCAGACAAGTGACCGTTTTGGCTAAATTTGATGGCTTTATCAGCGGAATATGAGCATATAAATTGAAAGATAGCTTGGAAATAAAGGTAAATTTATTTTAGTTTGAGATATGAAGTATATTGTTTTAGGATTGGGGCATTTTGGACGTTCTTTAGGGGTACATCTTACTGAACTCGGGCATGAGGTGATTGGTGCCGACCGAAATCTCAGTATCGTTGAACAATTAAAGGACAAGATAACGCACACGGTATGCCTAGATACCACCGACCGAGAAGCGGTATCGTCATTACCGCTTAAAGATGCTCATGCTGTCATTGTTGCAATTGGAGAGGATGAGGGAGCTTCGCTCATGACCGTAGCGCTCTTAAAACAGTTGAAAGTTAAACGCATCATTGGTCGTATTGTTTCAGATTTACAAAAAACTGTGTTGGAGGCCATGGAAATCAATGAATATATCATGCCGGAAGAAGAGGCTGCTGAGCGTTTGGCAATGCGTTTAGACAATATTGATATCGTCGATTCGTTTAAAGTCTCGGATAAATACTCTATTGTGGAGACTAAAGTTCCGGCGCGTTACGTGGGGATGACCTTGCGTGAAGCGAACCTGACGAATTTATACAAGGTGATCGTCTTAACCACCGTGAAAATTACAGAAATGAAAAAGGATGGTGTGACTAAAGAACAAAAAGAAGCTTCAGGAATTGCCGCATCGGAAACGATCATGGAAGAGGGTGATATTTTGGTTGTTTTTGGTGAGCTATCCAATATTAATAAGTTAATTCAAAAAGGAGAATAAAATATGTTATTGACAACAACAGGTACTATTGAGGGGCACCAAATTGAACGCTATTTGGGAATAGTCTCTTCCGAAGTGGTTCTGGGGGCAAATGCAATCAAGGATATGATGGCGGGCTTTCGCGATTTTTTTGGCGGAAGATCCAACTCTTATGAACGCGCATTCCAGGAAACCCGTGAAGCAGCGCTGCGTGAACTTGAAGACCGTGCACGCGCCTTGGGCGCTGATGCGGTCGTTGGGGTTCGACTGGACTTCCAGACGGTAGGAACAGGAGGAATGATGATGGTGGGCGCAACGGGAACGGCGGTAAAAATGAGATCTTAATTACAAGGGGGCAAAAAATTTTGCTCCCTTTTTTATGTGTCCCTCGCTAAGGCAACATTTCAGCTATTGAGTGCCCAAAGGCTTGCCCCGATTTTTCTAGACACCTTCTATTTATGTATTTAAAAGGAAGAGCGATCGATTGCCGAGTCAATACAGTTAATACCCTGCTGTTAACAGGACACTGAGCGATAATTATAATTGTATATAAAAACAAATTTATCTAAGTTTGGCTTTTAAGACTTTTAAACAACCTAAGAAGGTAAATGAAATCATCGAGATTTATCAAACCGCGAATAATGTGTTCATAGATACAACGAAAAGCAAGTTATGAATGAACGATTATTTGGTAAGTTGAATAAATTAGATATATTCATCACCTTAAAATGACAAATTTATACGGATGAAAAATTGGTTTAAGGCGAATTCAGCACATTTGATCGTTATTGCGATATTTATTGCGCTCGTATTTTTTTATTTTACCCCTGTTTGGCAAGGAAAAACACTGGCGCAGTCGGATGTGGTACAGGCGCAGGCGGCGCAGAAGGAATTATTTGATTTTAAGGCAAAGGATGGTAAAGCGCCCTTATGGACTAACTCGATGTTTGGCGGAATGCCGACTTATCAAATTTGGCAAGAAAATGAGAATAACATTGGTACCTATTTCTTAAAAGCGGTTAAGTTCGCCTTTCCGAGCCCAATGGATACGGTGCTATTTTATTTGTTGGGGGCTTATTTCCTTTTTAGTGTCTTACGGATCAAACCCTGGCTTGCCGCAGTCGGCGCAATAGCCATTGCATTTACATCCTATAATTTTATTTATATTGAAGCTGGGCATATAACAAGGGCCAATGCAATCGCATTTATTCCGCCTGTTATTGCTGCGGTTATTATGTGTTATCGGGGAAGTAAATTGTGGGGGCCTGTATTATTGGCGTTGTTCCTTTCGCTGGAAATTCGCGTCAATCACTTACAGACAACCTATTATCTGTTAATAGTCCTCATGGTATACGTGATTTTCACGTTCATCGATGCGCTTAAACAAAAGCAATTAAAAGGTTTTTTTATCGCTTCAGGAAGGCAGATTGTCGCAGTGGTCATCGCTTTGATGGTAAATGCATCTATTTTATTGCCGACTTGGGAATATAGTAAATTAAGCACGCGTGGACATGCCAATATCACGAAGGTTGATAACAACAATGCTAAAGAGAAAGGGCTTGATAAAGAATATGCCTATGAGTGGAGCCAAGGGATTGGTGAGACCATAACCTTTTTAATTCCGAATGCCTATGGTGGTTCAACTGGAGGACAATTGGACGAGAAATCACATGTCGCTAAGTTCCTAATGGAACGAGGAGGGGCGTCGGAGATTCAAGCTGGCCAGATGGCGCAAGGCATGCCAACCTATTGGGGCGACAAACGTTTTACTTCGGGGCCATGGTATTTTGGGGCAGGAGTTTTCTTCCTATTTGTGTTGGGGCTTGTTATTGTCAAGGATCGCTTCAAGTGGTGGATTTTGGCAACAACCATTTTAGCGTTGCTTTTGTCATTCGGAAAAAACTTTACTCTTGTATCGGATCTGTTCTTTGACTATTTCCCTATGTACAATAAGTTTAGGGCTGTTGAATCTATTCTTGTTGTGGTTTCCATTACCGTGCCAATGATGGCGATTATGGCAGTAAACGAACTGTTAACACGTGCTAAGGAGATACCAAACTTAGATAAAAAAATCTTGTATACCTTTATTGGTGTCGGTGGAGTCTGTCTGTTGATTGCCGTAACGCCGGATCTCTTTTTGAATTTTGGAAATGCGGGGCATAGCAATTTGGTAGAAATGTTAGAGCATCAGATCGGAGATAAGGCCTTTGCGACAGAGTTGGCAAACCAGTTGGTTCTGGATCGCAAAGATATCGCGAGTAAAGATGCCTACCGTTCCTTTTTCATTGTTCTGCTGACCTCTGGATTTGTTTGGGTCTTTTTAAAGAAAAAACTGAGCGAGGGTGTATTATTAGGGGCTTTGCTCGTCTTATTCTTGTTTGATTTATGGAGTGTAGATAAGCGCTTCTTGAATGACAAATCTTTTATGGAGAAGGGTGCTACAGCACAGCAAGTATTCCAACAACGTGAAGTGGATCAATTGATCTTAATGGATAAAGATCCAAGCTACCGCGTACTTGACTTGACTTCAGATCCGTTTTCGGATGCCCGTCCGTCCTACTTCCATAAATCCTTAGGCGGATACCATGCAGCAAAATTAATGCGTTTCCAGGAAATTTTGGAAAATCAATTTAATGGCGCCCTGAACGAAGATGTATTAGATATGTTCAACGTACGTTATTTGATTACGACAGATCCTCAGAATCAGTCACAACGTATTGTAAGAAGAAGTACAGCTGCAGGAAATGCTTGGTTTGTAGATCGGGTAAGTTTTGTAAAAGGAAATGCCGAAGAAATGCAGGCAATCAGTTCGTTTGACCCACATAAGGAGGCCTTTGTGAATCAACAATATCAAAATGAGATTAAGGCTAAAACTTCGAATGCTTCAACGACAGGAGAGATTAAGTTGACCTCCTACCATCCCGATAAAATGCAATATGAATATACATCTGCCAATGATGCCTTTGCGGTATTTTCTGAAGTATTTTACGATAAAGGGTGGAAAGCTTATGTGGATGGAAAGGAAACGCCTATTATTCGTGCGGATTATATCTTAAGAGCACTGCAGTTACCTGCGGGAACGCATAAGGTAGAATTTGTTTTTGATCCAGAGTCGCACAAATTGGGTAATGTATTGACTTTAATCTCGTCTATTGTTCTAGTATTGGGAATAGGGGCGGCGATATATTTCTCCTTTAAAGGGAATAAAAAAGAAACAGTGGCTTAGCTGCTGTTTCTTTTTATTGTGTGAGCTTTAGAATAATTTGAGTTGTGGATCAGTTATTCTAAAGCTTTTTCTATGATGTGGCGTAGACCCATGCGCCAATACAGCTGTTCTGTGTTTAACTGTTGGGTACCCTTTGTTGTTGAGCCAGTCGTAGTGGGGATAATCCACAGCAATGTTGTCCATATATTCATCCCGATAAGTTTTGGCCAGAATTGAAGCAGCTGCGATCGACAGATACTTGCCATCCCCCTTGACGATACATGTATGCGGAATTTGTTGATAGGGAATAAACTTATTTCCGTCAACGATGATATACTCCGCTTTGGTCTTTAAGAGATCAAGCGCCTTGTGCATGGCTAAGTAGCTTGCATTATGGATGTTTATGCGATCTATTTCTTCGGCTGAAACACTGGCAACTGCAAATGCGAGAGCTTCGCTTTCGATAATTGGCCGCAACATCATCCTTTTTTTCTCACTAAGTTGTTTGGAGTCGTTAAGGAGATCGTGGTAATAGTCTGTTGGGAAAATCACTGCTGCAGCGAAAACGGGCCCTGCCAGACAGCCCCTTCCAGCTTCGTCACAACCGGCTTCAATCCACTGTTCCTGATAATATGATAATAGCATATGCGATTCTTAAAATAGCCGAAATTACAAATAAATTTGGAGTTATTTATTGTAACTTCTGTGTGAATATTGGCCATTTACATTAATTAACACTAATAATGTCTTCTTTTGTAAAGATTTAGAGCACTAGACTATTTAATATGATGGAATAATTTTCATTAGCAAAATAAGAAGTTGTTCCGGTCTGGGCCATATTGTTTCAATATTAAACTTGGGCAATAGTTTCGGTGTCAAAGATTTAACAATTATAGAAATATAAAAATACATATTATGAGAGGCTTTATGCTTTTGTTGTTTAGTATGCTGATGGGATGGACTGTTTATGGCCAGACGAATAGCGTACAGGGAATCTTGAAAGATGACAAGAATCGAATTGTTGCCGGGGCGACGGTTAAGCTGACGTCAAAGTTGGATTCTATGACTACAGGATCCAATATGGCGGGGATTTTTATCTTTGATAAGATCAAATCCGATACCTTTAAAATTACCGTTTCAAACTTAGGCTTCGAGCGCTTTGAAAAGGAATTTAGTATTCCTAAAGGCGAGTCAAAATATATAATTCCAAGTTTAACTTTACAACAGAATTCACAGATGCTGCAGGAAGTTGTGGTTGATGGAGTCCCTACTGTCGTTGTTAAAAGTGATACCCTGGAATATACCATGAAAGATCTAAAGCTCCGCGATGGCGCCGTTGCGGAAGACGCGTTGAAAAAGTTACAGGGAGTCGAAGTGGATAAAGATGGTAACGTTACAGCACAAGGTGAATCCGTAAAGCGGGTTCGTATTAATGGTAAGGACTTTTTCGGTGGAGATGTAAAGACAGCTACCCAAAATTTACCTGCAAATATTATCCAAAAGATGCAGGTCATCGATGATTATGGTGATATGGCCAATGTCACTGGCAATAAAAACGGTGATTCGGAAAAGGTGTTGAATATTCAGATAGATCCCAAATACAATACTGGGCATATGACTACCCTACGGGCTGGCGTGGGAACAGAAGATCGCTATCAGGCTACCGGTATGTGGATGGGGATGCGTGAAGGTGAACAAATTTCGGTGCTGGGGAATTTGAACAATACCAATGCCCCCTTATTCGATTTTAGTACTGTAGGTGGTGGCGCCCGCCGTGGCCAGGGTGGTGGCGGCCGCCGAGGTGGTGGTATGTTTGGTGGCTCGGACGGTTTGACAAAAATTGGTTCCATAGGACTGAATTACCGCAAAGACTTTAATGATAAACTGACTGTTTACGGTAGCTATAGTTTTAGCCATAGCAACAATACAACACTATCCCAACGTTTTCAGGAAAATACACTGCCTAATATAATGCAGACGGACAGTGTGACATCCAATTCGAACACGGTTGGTGATAGCCATCGTTTCGAAGCAAATGTCGAATGGAAGCCTACAACGAAAGATTATATCAAAATATCGCCTCAGTTTGGCTACGACAAGAGCGATGCAACGACAGTTACGAATTCGCTCACGTATCGTAGTAGTGTATTTAATAATTCTCAGGCGCAAGATATTGTTGCCAATTCCACTGCACCGAGATTTGGGATTAGCGGTTTATACAATCATAAATTTAATGATAAAGGAAGGAATGTTTTTGTAAACATGAACTTCAATAATGCAAAAACAACGAAAGATCAGAATGCCATTCTGGATAGGTTGTTGGCCGATCCCAACAATGCAAATGCTCCCTTAGATTCGATCTATGAGAAGACGATTCTGGAAGCTAATAATAAAAGTTGGAATGGAGGAGCCTCGGTGAATTATACTGAACCTGTTTCCAAGAAAGGAAAAGTAGAGTTTACCTATGATTTCAACAAAAATAAGTATGATAATTCGAACAAACAGCAAGGATTTGACCGCGATGGAAACCTTATAGCAGAAGACCCGAAGTTGAATTTTGATTATAATTACGATTATTCCTTCACAACACATAAAATAGGGGCAAACTATTTGTATAGTGGCGATAAAATAACCTATTCCATTGGAGCAGCAGCTCAACCTTCCCAATTAAGAGGAGATGCGATCAGTTCAGGCTTAGTCGTTCCAATTCATCGCAACAATATGAACTGGATGCCTATTGCACGTTTTGAGTATAAATTTTCGAGACAGTCCAATATCTCTGTCAATTATTCGGGAACACCGAATGAGCCTTCAGTAACGCAGATCTTGCCCTTTGATATGAGTACAAATCGGACCAGTATCGTAATCGGTAACGCCAATCTGAATCCGGAATTTAGCCATCAATTGAATGTACGGTTCCGTAAAAATGATTTTCAAAAAGGAAATAACTTCTTTGCGTTCGTTAATGCCGGTTTGACTAACAACAAGATTGTGAGCTTGAGCAAAAGCTATTTTGATGATTTAATGGACTATCAAACTGGACAAACAAATTCTACGTTAGTATCCGAAACTCGCTACTTGAATGAAACAAGCGATAAACCATTTAATGTGAGTTCTTTTTATCATTACGGAAAGTCATTGAAAGAAAAAACATATAATATTATGTTAATGGGCGGGGTGTCCTACAACAAAAATATTGGATATGTTTCCACGGAGAAAGATGATAACATCGGTCAAAAGAACGTTGCCCGGAATATTGTATTAAATCAAGGTTTGATGTTTAGATACAACCCTTCGGAGAATTTGGAAATCAATCCGGGAGTACGCTACCAATTTAATCATACGGAGAATTCATTGACAAATCGTACGACGAATGTTTCTTCTTGGACACCCACATTGATTGGCTCTGTTAACATCACAAAAACTACAATTTTCGGAGCGGATCTATCGAAGCAATTCAATAGTGGTTATGGAGCCGGTATCAATGCAAACCCGTTTGTCATCAATACGTACCTTGAGCAGAAGTTCTTGAGTCAACAACGTGGTACAGTACGTTTACAAGCATTTGACTTATTGAATCAGCAAACGAATGTTTCCCGGACAGTGAGCGAATCTATGATTACAGATAGCCGTACCAACCGTTTGGGACGATATTTTATGATTTTGTTTACCTACAAGTTCCAAAAATTCGCTATGGGGAACCCTGAAGGCGAGAACAGATTCCCAGGCGGAATGAGACCACCGCGTATGTAATTTGAATAATCTTATTGCTATAGGATATAAAAACGGTCATAGTGATTTCGCTATGACCGTTTTGCGTTTAAAAATGCCTAGTTTTGTGATCACTTCATGTGCCCTATGATTTGAAGATTGAGCAAAGTGGCGAAAGAATGTACGATTGTATATTTTTTTGGAGGAGATAGTCAAGGCTAACGGGCACACAAAATAGATAGACTAAAGAAGTTACAGCAAGTTTATACTGCATGGAATACGAAATTATTAGACTTTCAAACGGAATACGCGTAGTATTTCAATATCAGAATTTACCGGTTACACATGTCTGCATGGTCATCAATGCGGGGTCTCGGGATGAGTCTGCTGGAAAATATGGTGTAGCCCATTTTATTGAGCATCTTTTATTCAAACGAACAGAAAGACGCTCTACACAACAGATTATAAATCATTTGGAATCCGTTGGCGGAGATTTGAATGCTTATACAACGAAGGAATATACCTGTGTACATGCCTCTATTCTTCAGCCTTATTTAAGTCGTGCCTTAGATCTTTTTGAAGATATCTTTTTTCATTCCACTTTTCCCGATATAGAATTGGATAAAGAAAAATCTGTCATTGTAGATGAAATGGCGTCTTACCTGGATAGCCCAGAAGAGTCTATTGTAGACGATTTTGAGGATCTGGTTTTTCAGGGGTCGGGTTTAGGACACAATATTTTGGGACTGGAAGATCAGCTTCTCGCACTACAAAAGGGCGATATCGTAGACTTTATGCAGGCAAACTATGATACAAATGAAATGGTTATTGGTATCACAGGTAATTATACGCTAAAAGAAGTTGAGCGATTGTTGCACAAGATCTTTGGTGGTGTTCCAGCAAATACAATTATGCGGATGAGAAACGATGTCAATCCAATTATTGAACAGCATCTTGCAGTTGCAAAACCAATTAATCAGGTTCATTACATGCTTGGATCTTTGGCTTACGGTTATCGTGATGAGCGTAAGACAGGGCTGTTGCTTTTGAACAATATGCTTGGCGGCATGGGAATGGGTTCTATTCTGAATCTTTCTATTCGGGAGAAATATGGAATAGCCTATACCATTGAATCTAATTATACTATTTTTTCGGATACAGGGTTATTTAGTATTTACCTCGGTACCGATGAAGAAAAAGTTGAAAAAGCTAAAAAACTCGTCTTTAAAGAACTAGCGAAGCTAACCGAGCAACCGCTATCCGAAACTGCAGTAAAAAAGGCGAAGCAGAAATTTATTGGTCAGATTGCTTTGACCGAAGAGAACCGTATGAGTATGATTATCTCTGCCGCGAAAAACGTGATGGACTATGATCGTGTCATCTTATTGGACGAAGTAATTGAAAAAATTCAGGACTTGACTAATACAGGGCTGCTGGAAATAGCGCAAGATGTATTTGACCCGAAGAAGATGTTGTCGCTAAGTTTTGTTCCCGAAGACTGAATTTAAGGATCGATAGATCCTTCTGAGGAAATGAACAATATGAGATCGAACGGCCGAAGATGGGAATATAGCTGGCTGAAATGAATTTATATTGCATATAAAAAGCAATTTATCTAAGTTTGCGCTTACGGGAATTCGTTCTCATCAACCATTGACTGCAGAAAGCAGATTCAATACCTATTGTAGCAGACAAATAAACGAATAAAAAATATAAGGGATGAAAACAGCATATGTATTTCCTGGTCAAGGGGCCCAATTTGTTGGAATGGGGCAAGACCTGTATAATTTAAATGATGAAACGAAAGCTTTGTTCGAACAGGCTAACGATATTTTAGGATTTCGCATCACGGATGTCATGTTTTCCGGTACAGACGAGGAGTTGAAACAAACCAACGTAACCCAGCCGGCTATTTTCTTGCATTCGGTCATTTTGGCAAAAGCATTGGGAGAGTCTTTTCAACCGGACATGGTTGCAGGTCACTCATTGGGTGAGTTTTCGGCTTTGGTAGCAGCGGGCGCACTGAGCTTTGAAGATGGCTTGAAATTGGTTGCACAACGCGCCAACGCGATGCAAAAAGCATGTGAGCTTCAGCCTTCAACGATGGCTGCGATATTAGGTCTGGAAGATGCTATAGTGGAAGAGATCTGTGCTAAAGTTGATGACGTTGTGGTGGCAGCGAATTATAACTGTCCCGGACAATTGGTGATTTCGGGATCTATTGAAGGTGTGGATAAAGCTTGTGCTTTGCTGACCGAGGCCGGTGCTAAGCGCGCATTAAAGCTAAATGTTGGTGGAGCATTTCACTCACCATTGATGGAATCTGCCAAAGTCGAATTGCAGGCGGCTATCGAAGCTGTAGACATTTTGTCGCCTAGCTGTCCGATTTATCAAAATATAGATGCCAAACCACAGACAGATCCAGCGGTTATCAAGGAAAATCTTATTGCGCAATTAACTGGCGCTGTACGGTGGACGCAGACAGTACAAAATATGTTGGCCGATGGTGCAACAGCTTTTGTAGAAGTCGGTCCAGGAAATGTATTGCAGGGATTGGTCAAGAAGGTTGACCGTCAGGTGCAGACTTCTGCGGCTTCAGTGACCGCGTAACAAAATATTCAGTATAAAAAAAGGAATTATTTTGCTGTGCCCTCAAAAAGTGTCCAACTTTTTGAGGGCATTTTTTATGAACGAAAAATCGGAATCACATCAAGAATTACCTGTCCATCCCTGAAAAATGTTTACAAAAGGTCTAATACGGTTCTTACTTTACCTCAAGAATTAACCTGTAAAAATGGATAAGACATAGCGATCAGTTTCGGAGATTACTCGGTGCTTATTCGGTACTTGTTCGGAGCTCGTTCGGTACTTCTTCGGTTGCAAGCGAAGAAACACCGAACGAGCTCCGATCGATATCCGTTTTTTAACCGAGAGAATGCAGAATCAACTATGAGCGTAAAAACTATTTATCCTTAAACATGCTGTAATGATCTTTCATGACCTGCAGCACGAAGTCGTTGGGAGTCATTTTTTCAGGATGTTTGACTTCCATAACCGCCTCAAGACGCTGGACCAAAGCTGTTAAAATGCCCACATCTCTTCTATCAAAAGCTGTTTGGTAGATCTCTTTGACCGAATTAGCATCCTTGTCGCTCAATTTGATAACCTGTGGAAATAGAATTGGATGATTGTCGAAAGTCTCTTCGTAAATTGTGTCGCTCAATTTTAATGTAGGTTTGAGGCTGATAACGGAAGTTTCTGCGGCAATATCTCCAATGCGTTGCCCATTTTTGGATAAAACGATCGAGGTAATGGCGACACCACCCATCGTCATCCAAATATCTACAATAGATAGACTCCATCTGGACAAGTATTGATAAAAGTTGGCTCGCGAACCGTCAAGTTTAACGACCTTTATTTTCATGATTTTCTTACCTACTGTCTGACCACCAAAGGCGGTTTCGGTAATCAATGTGTAAAAAAACGCGGGTAGAGTCAATGCCATCATAACGCCATAAAAAAGATAGGGATCTCCTGCGTTCATGTTTATGCTGTCCAAGAGAAAGAAGCAAAAAAAATAATAACAGACTATAATAAAATAATCTATTGCAAAAGCGATCATTCTTGAACCAAGACTGGCAAGATTATATTCGATTTTTACATTTTGTGCTGTATTTATCTCAAGCTTATTCATATGTAAATTATTTGAGTTTAATAGCAATATAGAATTTCTAGGTCATTTTAGCTCCAATTTGTGCTTTTCAATCATGGATATTTCCTATATTTGGTTCAGCCAGTTAAAAAAATTAATGAGAGAAGCATCCTTTGTAGAACGAAATAAAGAAAAATGGACGTTAATTGAAAATAATTTATCAATTAATATGCAGGTTGATCCAGATGAACTGGCCTCAAATTACATTGAGCTCACTAATGATCTGGCTTATGCACAAACTTTTTATCCTGAAAGTAAGGTAAAGGCTTACCTGAATGAACTGGCAGTGACCGTGCATCAGAAAATCTATAAAGATCAGAAAGCTTCCAATGATAAGTTTAAATCTTTTATCAATGAAGAGATACCGCAGGCGATCTGGTCAATCCGTAGACCTTTGTTGTACTCCTTCTTAATTTTTGTTTTGGCTTCAGTCATTGGTTTTGTATCGTCTGTATACGATATGGATTTTATTCGGCTTATTTTAGGTGACTACTATGTCGATTCGACGATAGAAAGTATAAAAGCAGGAGATCCTGCTGCAGTATATGGGAAGGGGAGCAACTTTGGATCAGCGATTTGGATTACGATTAATAATGTGCGGGTTGCTTTTATGGCCTTTGCTGCCGGACTATTTTTCAGTGTAGGGACAGGTTATGTGCTGTTTAGCAATGGTATTATGCTTGGTGCATTTCACCATATGTTTTTCCAGTATGGCGTTATGGGGAAAGCCATGTCGGCGATTTGGATTCATGGCACTATTGAGATTTCGGTAATTATTGTGGCAGGAGGATGCGGATTGGCCATCGGTAATAGCATTCTATTTCCCAAATCGTTTACACGTTTGACATCGTTTGTCCGTACAGCAAAGATTGCAATGAAAGTTCTCGTCAGCACGATTCCTTTTTTTATTATAGCCGGAACATTGGAAGGTTTTGTAACACGGTATTATAATATGTCAATTTGGTTATGTTTAATAATTATCGTTTTATCCGTACTGGCTATCCTTTATTTTTATGTTATTAATCCTTATCGACTAGCAAAACGATTTCAATGGAAATAGATTTTGAGTTTCAAAAAGAACGGAAGGTGGGGGACTTTATCCAAAGTTTCATAGATCTTTTTAAATTGATCTATAAGCACTTTGTTTCTACTATTTTTGGTTTATCTGCGGTTCCCCTAGCAGCGATTGCTTTAGTTTACTATTTTCTTTCTACAAAAATCACTTTTTCGGCCAACAGCGATTCTTTTGAGGATATCGATGCTTTTACTTGGGCTGGATTACTCATTTTGGCATTGATCGCTTTGGGATTGTACGTTTATGGTATTTCCATTGAGTATTTTATGCTACTCAAAGAACGTAAAAGCACAGGATTTTCAGGATCGGAAGTATTCAGCAATTTCAGATCTAACCTCGGTAAATACTTTATGTTTTTGATTGCCATGATATTGGCTTTAATCGTTGTCTTTATCCCACTGGCAATCGTAGCTGTGATTTGTGCATTTATCCCTTTTATTGGAAGTTTTGCCATTGGTATATTGGGCTCGATGGTTGGGATATGGTTGTTTTGCTCTTTTCTATTTTATCGGGAAGGTTATTCGGATCTGGGAAGCTGTTTTACAGATGCCTATGTCATGCTGAGCAAAAAATTGATTCAATACGGTATCGCAACCTACATTGTGAACTTTATTTTTCAAATGGCTGTCATGATGATTTCTATTGTACCATTGATTATCATGGGGCTTTTGTCATTTAACTTCCTTGGAATAGATGCCGCTTTCTTTGACTCATCCTGGGGAAAACTCCTGATGACATTTGGGGGCTTATTTATCACACTATTTACGCTCTTTCTTTATATGTCCGGCGTTTTGGCCAATGGTATTATTTATGAAACAGCCAAGGATCTCAAATTTGGAGAACGTATTTATGGCATGATCGAAAAGATAGGAGGAAAAGATGAATAAACTCTTGTCTTTTTTCTGCATTGCCTGTTTGTCGATTATGTACGCCTGTGATCCCAAGCCAAGGGACACGGACTCCAACAGCGATAGGATTGATTCACTTAATGTGCAAATAGATTCAACCTTGGTGAGAGCAGATTCTGTCCGCATTGATTCTGCAGTAAAGGCTCCTAATGGCCAACAGGGAAAAGACGAAATTGACCTGTGGGATCCAACATTATTTGATTCGATTCCAAAATATACCGAAGAACGTTCGTTTAAAATGGATCCTTATCAGGATATCATCAAACGTTACGAGACAGACGATTTTGTTTATTCTGAAAATATTAAAGATCGGGTGGGCGTATTGCAACGCATCCTTGCCCGGCTCGCCGATTGGATCGGGAGTATCATGCCGGATAATCCTTATAAATTTCGAGAAGAGTTTGGCTATGTATTTGCCTTCTTAGCTGTCATCGCATTAGCGTTTATTCTTTATAAAGTGCTCTACAACAGAAAACAATATTTTATTAAGCATAGTGAAGAGGAGAGTGAACTGGACGTTTTAGCGTATGTGGAGCGAAACCTGATGAATAGCAACCTGGAGCCTTATATTCAGGAGGCTATCGCCCAAAGGAATTATGCATTGGGTATCCGGTACTTACAGCTATTGAATATTCAGAAACTAGCGCAATCCGATCATATCAAATGGAAGCTGAGCAAAACGAACGCTGAATTTACACAAGAGATTCAAAACGAGGAGCTCCGTCGTGGATTTGCGGAATGTACAAGAATATTTGATTATGTCTGGTTTGGTCAATTTGAATTAACAGAGGACAATTTTAATCAATATCAGCAATTGTTTCACCAGTATCAAAAACAAATTAAATGAAGGGATCGGTAAAATTTGGATTGATATTATTGACTGTTGTGTTAGTGTTAATAGCCCTTATCGATGCAACAAGTAAGAAACCTATTATCTGGGATCGGACTTTTGATGCAAAAGATAAAAATCCTTTTGGCGCTTATGTGCTACGTCAAGAACTAAAGCATATCACTGATCAAAAGAACACAACGATTGAGCGACCATTGTATGAATATTTGGACAGTACAAAGAAAACCGACGCTAACTTATTTTTTTATACCTCCTATTTTTCGATGGGTGAAGCAGCGGAAGATAAATTACTGGATTATGTAAACCGGGGTGGGAAAGCAATGATTGTAGCCGAGGATATTGATCCTTACCTGTTGGATTCCCTCGGGTTGAAAACAGATAACTTCTATGGTTTTAAAAAAGGTGTGAATATAAAAAGCCAGCTGCGTGTGCGCTTGATGAACGATAACAATAAAATTCATTATAGTAAATCAGATCTTGGCGAAGTATTCAAAAAACTTCCTAAACATGCGACCATTTTGGGCGCGATTACCTATAAGGAATTTATGTTACCGAACTTCATAGCCGTTCAATTTGGTAAAGGGACATTCTATCTGCACCTGACCCCTGATTTATTTGGAAACTATTACTTGCTGAATTCCGCTTCGCAATATGCCTATGTTGCTAAGTCGTTATCTTATCTAAATGATAAGCCGATCGCTTGGTATGATTTTAAAGCGAATCTGGAGCAATATCGGACACCTTTGCGTGTATTGCTTATGAATGATGGTCTTAGGCAAGCTTGGTATGTTTTGTTGGCGGGGCTAGTTCTTTTGCTTGTATTTCGAAGTAGACGAGAGCAGCGAGCCGTGGCGGTCGTGAGCCCAGAACCGAATCTCTCGAAGGACTTTTGTGGAACCATTGCTACTTTATATTATGAAAATGGCGCACCAGGTAATATGGTCGCAAAAAAAATAGATTACTTCCTGCACGATCTTCGGATGCGGTTTCATTTGGACACGCTGATGTTGCGGGAAGAGGAGTTCAGTGAGGAGCTGGCTGAGCGGACTGGAGTTCCGCTCCTAGAGACGCAGTCTTTAATGAGGCTGATTGTTCATATGCAAGATGCTAAACAACATGATGTGGCTGATCTTAAGATGATTAATGATACAATAGAAGAGTTTAAACATAAAGCAAAAATGATATGAGTGACTTCGATAAATATATATCTTTTGAAAACCGAATAGATGTCTCGGTTTTATTCGATAAAATGGCGCAGGTAAAGTCGGAGGTGAAAAAAGTCATCGTTGGGCAGGATCAATTGATTGACATGCTCTTAATCTCGATCTTGGCCTCAGGGCATTCTTTGATCGAGGGCTTACCCGGGGTGGGGAAAACATTATCCGCAAAATTGATTGCCAAAACGATTCACAGTGAATTTAAGCGGATTCAATTTACACCGGATTTAATGCCGTCGGATGTAACCGGTTCGTCGATACTCGATTTGAAAAGTAATGAGTTTGAATTTCGTAGGGGCCCCATTTTTGCAAATATTGTTTTAATCGATGAAATCAATCGTGCTCCCGCAAAGACCCAGGCAGCACTTTTTGAAAGCATGGCGGAGCAACAGGTGTCGGTAGATGGAACAACCTATCAATTGCCAGGGCCGTTTGTTGTTTTTGCGACGCAAAATCCCATCGAACACGAAGGTACTTATCGATTGCCGGAAGCTCAGCTCGACCGTTTCTTGTTTAAGATCAATGTGAACTATCCTGAACTTGAACAGGAATTGGAAATATTGAAGGAGCATCATGCTCAAAAAGCACAGAATAAAGAGGATCAGGTTCAGGCTGTCGTTTCGGCCACAGAAATTTTAGAGTTCCAGAAATTGATCAAGTCTATTTTTGTGCACGAGGAGTTGCTAACTTACATTGCTCAAGTCATTATAAAAACACGAACTAATCCAAGTTTGACACTAGGTGCCTCACCGCGGGCTTCTATTGCTTTGTTGGAATCAGCAAAGGCTTCAGCTGCGTTAACAGGCCGCGACTTTGTTACTCCTGAGGATATTCGGAGGGTAGCATCTGCCGTACTGGGGCACCGTGTCATGTTGACTCCAGAAAGGGAAATGGAAGGATTTACCACCGCTTATGTCATCGATCAAATCATAAATTCTGTAGAAATTCCAAGATAATGAAGAAACTAAAACAGCTTTTTCTAACAAATCAATTCTTCTACTCCCTATTGGGGGTAGCGACACTCTTTACATTTTCTTTTTTCGTTAAAGGATTGTTGATTGTGGCCTGGATTGTCTTTTGGATCTGGTTGGCTGTTTTGGCTTTTGATTTTATTGTCTTATTTTCAGGGAAGGGCAGAATTGAGATCACAAGGATATATCCTGAAAAATTATCCAATGGAGATGAAAACCCGATGAAGCTTATGGTGAGCTCTTTTTATCCATTTGCAACAAAAGTAGATGTTTTAGAGGAGTTTCCGGTGCAGCTCCAAATTCGGGACAAGGATTTTGCAGCCAGTTTACCCGCTTTTCAACGCTCTGAAATTTCATTTTCCTTGCGGCCTACACAAAGGGGAATTTATCAGTTTGGTCGTTGTATGGCTTTGGTTAGACGTTTTGGATTTTTCAAAAGAAGGTTTGTTACCAATCAAGAACAGGAAATCCCCTGTTATCCATCCTATATTCAACTACGAAAATATCAGCTTTTGGCAACAAGTAACCGATTGAATGAACTGGGGATAAAGCGTATTCGACGCATTGGTTCAGCCATGGAATTTGACCATGTCAGAGAGTATGTGCAGGGGGACGATTATAGGCACATGAACTGGAAGGCATCTGCAAAAGTAAAGAAGCTGATGGTCAATCAGTACGAAGAGGAGAAGTCTCAGCCGATCTATTCATTTATTGACTTAGGTCGGGCAATGCGTATGCCATTCAACGGTCTTACCTTATTGGACTACTCGATTAATGCTGCACTTGTTCTTTCCAATGCGACCATCTTAAAGCAGGATCGAGCCGGATTATTAACCTTTTCAAAAGATATCAATGCATTTATAGCTGCAGAGAAGAGGAATAATCAAATGCATAAGATTTCGGAAGCACTATACCAGGTGTCGACCAAATTTGAGGAGTCTGAATTTGGAAGATTATATAGTTATGCTAATGCACATATTAACAAGCGGTCGCTTATTTTTGTCTATACCAATTTTGAGACCTTAGATTCCTTAAGACGTCAGATAAATTATCTGTCTATGTTAAACAGGAGCCACATTATCGTTGTTGTTGTTTTTAAAAACGTAGAAATAGAGGATTTAGCGAAAAGTACGCCTAAAAAGACAATCGACATTTACAATCAGGTCATTGCTGAAAAGTTTATCTACGAGAAACAGCTTATCGTACAAGAACTGATTCGCAACGGCTTTCAGACAATCTATACAGCGCCCGAAAACCTGACCATCAATTCCATCAATAAATATTTGGAAATTAAGGCCCGTGGCCTTATTTAATGATGGAGGTATCTTTGACCATTACTTTTGTCCAGAGATGCTGATATTTTTCGATCGCTTTTAAATGGATTGGATGTGTCTCGTAGATGGTAATATCTTTAAGGTTTTTGAAAGTGACGATCAAGGTATAGTCGAAGCTGTTGTCTACGACAGGTCGCGGGTTTGTTTGAGCCGGAACGCCGTAATTAAGTGTTTTGATGACGTCGATCTTGCGCAGTTCCTCAAAAAATCCAACAAAATTCTTTTTTTCTTTTTCACTGAGCTCTTTTTTTAGCCAAAAATTCACAACGTGGACAATGGTGGTAGGTTGGATGTCTTCATCCGATTGAACGTTATTTGCCCATGTTGGGGCAGTTACGAGCACCATGGGTGCCAGAAGAAAATTGCGTCTTTTCATGATTGAAACGGTTTAGAACGCTTAAGATACAAAACCTGCGCGATTTCACCAATAGCCTGGGTATAAAAGTAGGTTCAAACTGTTTAAGAATAGGATGCTGAGAAGGCGCTGTGAAGGGATGGGGTATAAAGTTGAATAAAAAAGGGCAGTCCAACTTTGTACTGCCCCATTCTATTTTGATGGACATCTGGCTCTTATAAACCAAACGCTTCTTTTACTTTGTCGATATAATCTAGTTTTTCCCAAGTGAACAGTTCAACTTCGACTTGCTTTTTCTCGCCTGTTGAGCTTTCGAACTCCTTGGTTACTTTTCTTGGTGTTCTTCCCATGTGTCCATAGGCTGCAGTTTCTGAATAAATGGGATTTCTCAGCCCCAAACGGGTTTCAATTCCGTATGGCGTCATATCAAATAAATGTGCGATTTTTTCCGCAATCTGGCCATCTGTCAAATTTACCTTGCTCGTTCCATAGGTATTTACATAGATTCCCATCGGATCTTTTACACCTATTGCATAAGAAATCTGTACGAGGATTTCATCTGCAACACCTGCTGCTACCAAGTTTTTAGCAATATGGCGCGTTGCATATGCAGCGGAACGGTCTACCTTAGATGGATCTTTTCCTGAGAAAGCCCCACCACCATGTGCACCGCGGCCACCGTAGGTATCGACAATGATCTTGCGACCGGTAAGCCCTGTATCTCCGTGTGGTCCACCGATAACAAATTTTCCAGTTGGATTGATATGAAACTTAATTTCATCGTTAAATAACAACTGAAGTTCTGGTTTCAATTGCGCTTTAACACGTGGAATTAAGATCGTTTTAATATCGTGTGTAATTTTATCCAACATGACTTGTTCAGTAGCGAAGTCGTCATGTTGTGTAGAGATTACGATTGCTTCAATTCTTTTCGGCTTGTGATCATCACTATACTCAAGTGTCACCTGAGATTTTGCGTCCGGGCGCAAATACTTGATTTCGTTATTTTCGCGACGCAGCTCGGCCAATTCATAAAGCAGGCGATGCGATAAGTCCAATGCCAAAGGCATAAAATTTTCGGTTTCGTTGTTGGCATAACCGAACATGATACCTTGGTCGCCCGCACCCTGTTCTTGTCTTGTCTTGCGGTCTACCCCCTGGTTAATATCAGCAGATTGCTCGTGAATAGCCGAAAGGACGCCACAAGAGTTTGCCTCGAACATATACTCAGATTTGGTATAGCCAATCTTTTGGATCACCGAACGGGCTATTTTTTGGACATCAAGGTATATGTTTGATTTAACCTCGCCGGCAAGAACTACTTGCCCAGTCGTTACTAGCGTTTCAATAGCGACGCGAGAATCCTCGTCCCATGCTAAAAAATTGTCTATTAATGCATCTGAAATTTGATCCGCAATTTTGTCTGGATGCCCTTCAGAAACAGATTCTGACGTAAATAAATAAGCCATGCTTTACGTAATTTTTAATATTGGATTTGCGCTAGAATGAAATAACAGCAAAGTGATAAGAGCCGTGATAGCGAGGGGTTTTTAGCACTTTTTTACTGTGGTTGCAATCTCCTTGTCGTTGCTTGTAACGCAACAGCACGCAAATCAGTCCACATTCTATTTTTTGTGCGACAAAGCTACGATACTTTGTGGATTATTTAAAATCAAATTTATATTTTAACTTTTAAAAGTATGGGGAAGTGCGGTAATTCGTATAAAGATTACATTATTTTAAGAAATTGGTAATTTCCGCTATCTTTGGATATGTCAGAACGTAAACAAATATTGTTTGTTATTAATCCTATTTCGGGAGGGAAAAATAAAACTTCCTTTAAAAAACAGGTGCTGGATGTGCTTGATCTGCAGAAGTTTGATCCTACTTTCCAACAAACAGCGAGACCGAACCATGCTTATGAAATTGGGCTGAAAGCGATCAAAGAAGGCTATGATGCAGTCATCGCTGTCGGTGGTGATGGGACGATCAATGAATTGGGATCCGCTTTGGTCGGATCTGGAATTCCATTGGGGATTATTCCTGAAGGCTCTGGCAACGGCCTGGCGCTCTACTTGGGAGTTCCAATGAATGAGGCTGCAGCTATCCGTCGGATTAATCGTTTTGAATCAATAGAAGTGGATTGTGGAGTAATTAATGATAGACGCTTTTTTAATATCGCTGGCTTGGGTTTTGATGCATCCGTAAGTGAAAATTTTGCTAATGAAAATATTCGTGGACCTTTGGGGTATATGAAGTCCGTTTTTAATGTGCTCAGTAAATACCAACCGGCACATTATAAATTGACAATTGATGGAAAGGTGTACGAAAGGCAGGCCTTTATGATCAGTGTGGCGAACTCTCCCCAATATGGTAATAATGCTTATATAGCACCGCAGGCTTCGGTTAACGATGGCATTTTAGATGTCTGTATCGTGCACAAGTTTCCACTTTATATTTTGCCAAAGATGATTTTCCATCTTTTTAATAAATCGGCGGATCAATCCAGTTATGTCGAGATTATTCCGGGGAAGAATATACAGATTGAGATTGATAAGGTGTCCCCGGTTCATGTGGATGGGGAGCCGATTGAACTTGGCGATAAATTGGATATTTCCATTATGCCAAAAGCGTTAAAGATAATTTGTTAAGATCATGAGTAAAAATAAGAAACAGTCCTATGAGGGCGTTGTATATTCGACAGATGACAGCTTCAGCTATCAGCTGGCCGATTTTTTTCAGGAAGCAGATACGTTACCTGTAAATCAGCAAAACTTAAAGGTGCA
Source organism: Sphingobacterium sp. UBA5639 (assembly GCF_002421245.1). Lineage (NCBI taxonomy): Bacteria > Pseudomonadati > Bacteroidota > Sphingobacteriia > Sphingobacteriales > Sphingobacteriaceae > Sphingobacterium > Sphingobacterium sp. UBA5639. The sequence goes on along the minus strand of NZ_DIJR01000022.1, from coordinate 41,175 downwards.
GCTTGATCGGAAAATGCGGAAGGGGAAAGTTGTTACGTTGGTCACGGGCTTTGTTGGAAAAGTGGACGACTTGGAGAACTTAGGTAAATTGTTGAAAACGAAGTGCGGAGTTGGTGGAACAGTGAAGGATGGGGAGATCATCATTCAGGGCGAGTTTAAACAAAAGATCTATGATTTGTTACTTAAAGAGGGGTATCGCGTAAAATTAGTTGGTGGTTAAACAAGTATATCCAGCAGAATAGTGGTAAATCTAATGAATTGTCTATTAGGCAAGTATGCTTTAAATGTAGGATGTCTGATTGTTCAAAAACATGAGTAATCACTTACTTTTTGTCGTTTAAAATCCTGGATTTTCTTGCATATCAAAAAAAAAATGGCTTTCATTGTAAAATAATTATTGCGAATAAGCGATTTAGCATAGAGTAGCAATGATTATATAACGGGAACTGCTGAGAAAAATAACACGGATTAATGGTGTATTCAGTTTTAAAAACAAATTTGATTTTTTTTATATATTTAAGAGGAATATTTTAAATTTGACATTAAATATTAAATTTGCTTTGCAAAATTGGTTTCAAAAGCGAATAAAAGTGCATATAATTTAAACAACATTATATATTTAAACAACAGTAAAAAACTAAAAATTAGAAAAATGGCAAACGCACCTAAAACTGCTGCAAAACAAGAGAGCAACAACGGAGGATCTTTCTTTGCTCAAGCTGCAATCATCATCTGTTTCATCGTGGGTTTCTGTGTATGGAAATTTGTGATGGGTAATCCAACTAACTTCGTTGACAACAATCCTGAAAATGCTCCAAATCCAGGTAACTACTTAGGAATGGTTTACCATGCTGGGGCTATCGTACCTGTTTTGCTTGGTTTATTCTTGATGGTATGGGTTTTCTCAGTAGAACGTTTAATCGTTATTAACAAAGCATCTGGTACAGGAAACGTTGGAAACTTTGTGAGAAAAATCCAAACGTTGATTAATGGTGGAAACATCGACACAGCAATCGCTGAGTGTGACAAACAAAAAGGTTCAGTAGCAAACGTAGTTAAAGCTGGTTTATTGAAATACAAAGCAGTATCAGTAGATCCTAACGTTGACACTGAAAAAGCTACTATCGCAATTCAAAAAGAAATCGAAGAAACTACAGCATTAGAAATGCCAATGTTAGAGAAAAACTTGAACGTTATCGCTACATTAGTTTCTATCGGTACATTATGTGGTCTATTGGGTACGGTAACAGGTATGATCAAAGCCTTCTCGGCATTGGCAACAGGTGGTGCTCCAGATTCAGCTAAATTGGCAAACGGTATCTCTGAGGCCTTGATCAATACAGCAACTGGTATCGCGACTTCAACATTCGCTATCGTATTGTATAACATCTTTACTGCAAAAATCGATAAATTAACTTACTCTATCGACGAAGCTGGTTTCTCAATCGTACAAACATACGCTGCAAACCACAAATAAGAACTATGATGAAAATTTTTGATTTTATTTTATGGAAATCAAAAATCAAAAGCATCATAGGATAGAAGATTGAGTTTTAATTTAAAAAGAAGAATTTAAAATGGGTAAAGCAAAAGTAAAAAGAGCCAGTACGTCGATCGACATGACAGCGATGTGTGACGTATCGTTCTTACTGCTTACGTTCTTCGTCTTAACGGCGACTGCGCGCCAACCGGAAGCATTGACGGTGGATACCCCAGCGTCGACTACGAAAGATAAGTTACCTGATTCAAATGTGGGTATGATCACAATAGGCGATCAAGGTAAAGTTTTCTTCGGTACGACTGATCAACAGGTTCGCGTAAAAGCACTAGAAAGAATGTCAGCAAAGTATGGCGTTGGCTTTTCACAAGAAGATTATGATCGTTTCAAATTGATGGAAAACTTTGGTGTACCAATGTCTAAATTGAAAGGATTGTTGGCCCTGGATGGAAGTAAGCGTACAGAAAAAGGTTTGCAAACTGGTATCCCGGTTGATAGTACAGAGAATACTTCAAATGAATTGTATTACTGGGTTCAAAATGCCCGTCTTGCAGCTGAGGAAGTAAATAAGGAAAAAGAGGCATCAGATAAAAACTTCGTGCATCCAGGACCTTTAAAGATGGCTATCAAAGCAGATGCGAATGAAAAATATCCTTCGGTTAATTTAGTTATTGAAACGTTGCGGAATCAAAAGCAAAACAAATTTAGTTTCATAACAGGCATGCGTGCTGAGGAGAAATAATTGACGATTTAATAAGAACAAACAATGGCAGAATTAAATCAGGATAGTGGTAAAAAAGGCAAAGGCGGGAAAGTAAGATCCAAGAAGAATGGCGGTAAGGTCGACCTTACGGCGATGGTGGATTTGGCATTCTTGTTGATTACCTTCTTCATGTTGACCACGTCCTTAAATAAACCGCAAGCGATGGATGTGGCTATGCCAGACAAAAATAAAATTAAGGAACAACAAAGCGATGAATTGCTTACAGCAGATAATCGTTCCCTGACAATTTTATTGGGTTCTGACAATAAAGTCTCTTGGGTATATGGCCAAGTTGCTCGTCCGATCGAAGGTCCTACTGTCGCTGGTTACGGTGCAGATGGGATTCGTAAGGTACTGATGGAGAAAAAGGCATATGTACCTCGCGTTTCAGGCGGTAAAGACATGATCGTAATCATAAGACCTAGTGATAAATGTACACAACGTAATCTGGTTGACATTCTTGACGAGATGAAAATTGTAGACGTAAAACGCTATATGATCGGTAAGATTACTCCAGAGGAAGTGGAAGTGTTAAAACGTGACAATATCTATAATGATTAGTTATTAGATTGACACAAAAAACTAAAATAAGATGATAGGGTCAAAATTAGATATTTTTAAGAAAGAATGGCTTGACGTCGTTTTTCAGGGCCGCAATAAGGAGTACGGAGCTTATGAGCTTCGTAAGCTAGCGCCTAAAGCGACTAACAGGGGACTTCTTGTCGTTATCGGCATTGTAGTCATAGCCAGTTTCCTTAGTGTTTATGGAAGTAAGCTGTTCCCGAAGAAAGCCGTTGAGGCTCCTCCTGCAGTAACTGAAGTTACTTTGGAAGACCTTGAAGAAATCAAACCACCAGAGCCTGAAGAAGAGGAGCCGCTTCCACAAGAACCGGAAGAAAAACCTCAACAAGTGGCTATGGATGTACCGAAAGAAGATTTGGTTCGTTTCCCTGAACCTAAAGTAGCTCCTGCAAACAAAGTTGTGGAAGAAGTTGCTTCTCAGGAAGAGTTGAAAGATCCAAATAAAACTCCAGCGCGTATTACTTTGAAAGGTAGCCCGACTGGTACTTCTGTTGCACGTGGTGAATTTGGTTCGAAGAAACAAGATGGCGCAATCACTGGTGCTGCAAAAGGCGATCCAAATGGTAATGGAGATGAAATTCTTCCATTTAATGCCATCGAGGTTCAGCCAATGCCTGTAGGCGGTATGCAAGCATTTATGTCTTGGGTAGGTTCAAACTACGAGTATCCAGCTGCGGCAACTGAAAATGGTGTAAATGGTGTCGTTGAGGTATCTTTCGTTGTAGAAAAAGATGGTAGCTTAACAGACATCAATATCAAACGCGATTTGAAATATGGTACTGGTGATGCAGCCGTAAGGTTGCTTAAGAAAGCGAAGAAATGGAAACCTGGTATTCAAAATGGTCGTCCAGTTCGTGTAGCGTACACTTTACCAATTCGATTGAACCTTCAAAATTAGAATGACAAATTTTAATTCGAATAATAGTTCAAATTTTAGACAGAAATCGCCTCTGAAGCGGTTTCTGTCTATTTTGGGACTATTTATGTTTGGCTTTTATTTTGTTTTGGGCCTTTTGATTATATTCTGGGACAATTTTCCCATTGAGATTAATCCAACCTACAAAACAATCTTTGGTGTCGTATTGATCCTGTATTCTTTTATGCGATTTGTACGGCTTTGGCAAAATAATTTTTAATTAACTGCCCTCTTCTTTTTGGCTACAACCAATTCTCTCTTCAAAAATTAAACTATTTTTTAATTAAACTGTCTTATTTTATGATGTATCATATGAGAAAATATAAAATGGTTCTTGTGATGCTTGGCATCTGTATGGGCATTTTAGTTTCCTGCAAAAATAAAACAATGCAAGCGAAAGAGGGCGATGATATTTTAACAGGTAAGCTGCCCGTTATTGTGGATCAAACTTTGTTGCCTATTATCCAAGAATCTGCCGATGTGTTTGAGAGCTCTTATCCAAATTCGAGTTTGGAGCTTATTGCTCGTCCTGAAATTAAAGCGGTGAATGCATTGCTTGGCGATTCGGCCTATGTGGTTGTTTTGACGCGAAAGTTGACAAATGAAGAAGATAGCTATTTCAGAAAACGCGGTATTCAGCCAAAGATATTTCAAATTGCTTCGGATGCTGTTGTATTGATCAATAATCGTAACAGTGCTGATACTATAATGCCTCAAAAAGACGTTAAGTCTTTGTTGGAAGGTAACTTAGCAGGACAACGACTGATCTTTGACAATTCCAATTCAAGCACACTGCGCTATTTGAAAGATTATTTTAAATTGAACAAAATCGATCCGAAAGCTGTTTCTGCTTTGAAAGATAGTGAGGATGTCATGAAATATGTGAGCGAGAATGCGAATACGGTGGGCGTTATTGGTTATAATTGGTATTTAAAAGCTGTAGAAAAAAATTCGAATTTATTGGATAAAATTCGTACATTGAGCATCGAAAGTGTTGGTAAGGAGGGCGAAAAGGTCAGTTTTTATAGACCATCCCAATCGACTATCGCCGACGGCTTATATCCTTTTATAAGACCTGTCTACATTATGAACTATCAGCCGAATATGGGCTTAGGTTTAGGCTTCAGTGCCTTTTTGACAGGAGATCGTGGACAACGTATTGTATTGAAAGCTGGATTGGTTCCTGCTACAATGCCTGGACGAGAGATCATTATTAGAGATGAAAGTTATATTAAATAGATAATAAATAGTACAAAAATAGATTATGACAAACAGTAAATTATTATTTAGTCTTTTATTGGCGGGATCTGTGGGCACAGTAAGTGCACAAAGTTTGAAAGATGCTAGAGCAGCCATCGAGGCTGAAAATTATGGTAAAGCGAAAACTATCCTTCAACAGTTAGTGACTAAGCAACCTAAGAATGGAGATAATTATTTCTATTTGGGTCAAATTTATTTGGTAAACGACAGAGCAGATTCTGCCGCTGCGATTTTCAACCAAGGTTTGGCTGCTGATCCAAAGGCTACAATCAATAATGTAGGTTTGGGCTATGTTGACTTAATGAAAAAGGATAAAGCGAGCGCTGAATCTAAATTCGCTTTGGCAACCGCAAAATTAGGTAAAAAAGATTATGAACCATTATTGGAAATCGGTCGTGCATATATAAAAACGCCAGAACCCGATTATGCGAAAGCTCTGGAATACCTAACGCAAGCGAAAGAAAAAAACAAAAAAGATGTTGCAATTCCTATCGCATTAGGTGATGCATACCGTGGTTTAAAAGAAGGTTCATTGGCTTATACAAGCTATGGTGAAGCGACTGATATCGATCCAAATTCAGTACAAGCGAAAGTTGGACAGGCTGTGATCGTACGTGGTGCGCAGGCTTTTGATGAGGCTATCACACAGTTGGAAGCTATTGCGGCGGAAACTCCGGCATATGCACCTACTTACCGTGAGTTGGCTGAAACATATAACCAATGGTCTAGATTGCCGGGTACTTCTGACGAGAAATATGTCGAGTTAAATAAAAAAGGTGTTGAGCAATACAAAAAATACCTGGAAGTTGCGGGTGATAATTCATTGGAAGCTAAAATCCGTTATGCCGATTTCTTGGTTTACGCGCGTCAATACGACGATTTGAAGGTAGTTTCTGAAGAATTGGCGCAAAACCCTTCTGTAGATCCAAAAATCTATCGTTATTTGGGTTATATCGCTTTCCAAAAAGCAAAGGATTATCCGAAAGCATTGGAGTACTTAAACCAGATGTTTAGCAAAATGGAAAAAGATCGTGTAATTCCATTGGATTATATGTATCTAGGTATGTCTGAGATTGCTGCAAATAGCCCAAAACCAGCAGCTGCTGGTGCAGATAGTACAGCTACTGCGGCTCCGGTATTGACAGCAGAGAATACAGCGAATATTCAAAAGGGTATTGCCGATATTAAGAAAGCAATTGATTTAGACAAAGAATTGTTGGGCGAAACAGCTGAGTTGGCATTTGCTAAATACCAAGAGCAAGAATTGCAGACAGCAGCCTCTTTATTCGAGCTAGTTGCTTCTTATAAAGATAACAAAACATATTTGTTTGATGCAAACTACTATGCCGGAGAAGCCTATTACCAAATCGGTGCAAAGGAAGATGCTGCTAGTAAGAATGAAGAACAAGTAGTCGTTAATCAAGAATTGAGAGACAAAGCAATTGCCGATTTGCAAAAATCACAGACTTTCTTATCCGTTATTGAAACGACAGACAATAAAGAAGCACAGGATAAATATCTGATCAATGCGCTTTATTACAAGGCTTTTGCAGCTTTAACTGCGGACAATCTGGAGCAGCCTAAAGGTGATTTCGTAGCATCCTTCCAAAAATTGATTGAAACAATCAATCAACGTGGTGCGCAAGAGAAAAATAAAAATTATTTAATCGATGCGAATACCTATATCGGTCTTTACTATTATGTGAAGCAAGATCTTCCTAAAGCGAAGGAGAGCTTCCAGAAAGTATTGGCAATAGATCCAACGAATGAAGCTGTTAAAGGCTATTTACAAGGGATCAAATAGGCTTAAGTAAAATCATTCTAAATTAGGCGCAGATAGTAATATCTGCGCCTTTTTTGTTTTGTTTTTTACCTTGGAATCTCTATATTTAGAGACAGTTACCAATATAAATTGAATTGAGATGGAGCAAGCCAATAGTATGCCGATAGACTACTTGCCTATATTTATACAGCTTCTAGTTGCTGTAGGATTTGGAGTAAGTACCATAATTATTACACATCTTATCGGACCAAAGGTCCGCACGGAAAACAAGCTTGGAGCTTTTGAGTCGGGGATTGAAGTTGTCGGAAATGCCAGGCAGCCTTTCTCTATCAAGTATTTCTTGGTGGCTATCCTGTTTGTGATTTTTGATGTTGAAGTCATTTTCATGTACCCGTGGGCTGTAAACTTCCGGGAGATGGGATTACAAGGCTTGATCGAGATGTTTATTTTCATGGGACTGCTCTTGTTGGGCTTTATCTATGTGATCAAGAAAAAAGCATTGAGTTGGGATTAGATATTCCCGTGATGGTTGGCTCTTTGGGCCAGCAATACTTAAACCTATAAATCGACTTTTCATGAGTGATATAAAATTGGCAGAAGCTCCTCCGGGAGTAGAAGGCGCAGGTTTTTTTGCGACAAGTTTGGACAAAGCCATTGGCTTGGCCCGAGCTAACTCGTTATGGCCTTTGCCCTTCGCCACATCCTGCTGTGGTATCGAGTTTATGGCAACGATGGGCTCTACTTACGATTTGGCCAGATTTGGCGCTGAACGTCCTAGTTTCTCGCCCCGTCAGGCAGATATGCTTTTGGTGATGGGGACAATCGCTAAAAAAATGGCGCCTGTATTAAGACAAGTATATATACAGATGGCCGAGCCGCGCTGGGTAATCGCTGTAGGAGCTTGCGCATCGAGTGGTGGTATTTTCGATACGTATTCTGTTCTACAAGGAATAGACGAAATCATACCGGTTGATGTGTACGTGCCTGGTTGTCCTCCCCGCCCGGAAGCAATTTTGGATGGTGTATTGCGTCTGCAGGATATTGTAAAAAATGAATCATTGAACCGGAGAAATACGCCCGAATACAAAGCGCTGCTTGAGAAGTACGGAATACATACAAATAAATAGATGATGGAAAACAGTTTTTTATTGGATAAGCTCCAAGGAAATTTTCCGGGAAAGATTAACGAAATTCAAGATGCACACAGTCTATTGACCATTGTTGTTGATATGGAAGATGTGATTGATGTACTTCGTTTCTTAAAATCGAATAACGAATTGCAGTTTATTCATCTCACGGATATTACGGCGGTACATTATCCACATTTAGAAAAGGAGTTTGCTGTAGTTTACCATATTCAAAGTCTCGTTCATAATATCCGAATCCGCGTGAAGGTCTTTTTGCATGGACCAAATCCTGAGATTCCAACGGCAACAGTCGTTTGGAGAGGTGCAAATTGGATGGAACGTGAAACCTTCGATTTTTTTGGTGTCAATTTTATAGGACATCCCGATTTGAGAAGAATTTTGAATGTAGATGATATGGAGGTGTTTCCAATGCGTAAGGAATATCCTTTAGAGGATCCAAATCGCGTAGATAAGAAAGATTTGTATTTCGGCCGTTAATTTATACGATATGAGCGAATTTATAAGCAAGATAACAGCTAATCAGCCTGTCTTTGATGATAATGATCCACAGGATGAGTTGATTACCCTAAATATTGGTCCCACACATCCGGCTACGCACGGTGTATTTCAGAATGTCGTGCAAATCGATGGTGAACGGATTGTTAGCGGAGTTTCCACGATTGGCTATATTCACCGTGCATTTGAGAAAATTGCTGAACATCGGCCTTTTTATCAAATTACGCCTTTGACCGATCGTCTAAATTATTGCTCGTCTCCAATCAATAATATGGGCTGGCATATGACCGTTGAAAAACTACTCAAGATCGAGATTCCTAAGCGGGTGCAGTATATGCGTGTTATCGTCATGGAGCTTGCGCGTATTGCAGATCATATTATTTGTAATGGTATTTTGGGGGTAGATACGGGGGCTTTTTCGGGCTTTTTGTATGTGATGCAGGAGCGTGAATTTATCTACGAAATCTTTGAAGAAATCTGTGGCGCTCGCCTGACAACGAACATTGGTCGTATTGGAGGCTTCGAACGTGATTTCAATGCTATAGCCTTTGAGAAAATACGTGAATTTCTAAAACGCTATCCGCCGGTATTGCAAGAGTTTGAAGAGTTGTTTGTTCGTAACCGTATTTTTATTGAGCGGACTTCAGGCGTTGCTGCTGTAACAGCAGAAGATGCACTGGATTATAGCTGGTCTGGCCCTATTTTACGGGCGACAGGTGTAGATTACGATGTGCGGGTACAGAATCCTTATTGCTCATATGAAGAATTTGATTTCGACGTACCTGTTGGCACGACAGGCGATGTATATGACCGTTTCATGGTTCGAAATGCCGAAATGTGGCAATCACTTCGCATTATAGAGCAGGCATTAGCGAAAATTGAGAAAGAGCCTAAAGGTGTCTTCCATGCAGAGGTGCCTGATTTCTATTTACCACCGAAAGAGCAGGTGTATACCAATATGGAAGCTTTAATCTACCATTTTAAAATCGTCATGGGTGAGGTGGACACACCGAAAGCCGAAGTCTATCATGCGGTCGAAGGGGCAAATGGTGAACTTGGTTTTTATCTGATTCATGACGGTGGACGGTCACCTTATCGTCTTCACTTTAGAAGACCTTCTTTTGTCAATTATCAAATGTTCGCGCCAATGAGTGCAGGAATGCTGATTTCAGATGCCATTATAAATATGAGTAGTCTTAACGTTATAGCCGGAGAATTAGATGCTTAGTGTAAAACAACATAATGAAAATGTAACGTTTTCTCCAGAATTGTTAGCCAAGTTTGGAGAAGTGGTAAGTCGTTACCCCGAAGGAAAGCAAAAATCAGGCTTATTGCCCATTTTACATCTGGTTCAGGCGGAATATGGCTGGGTAAGCGCAGATGCGATGGATAAGGTTGCTGTTTACCTGAATATATTGCCTATTGAGGTGTATGAGGTGGCAACCTTCTATACCATGTTCCTGTTGCAACCTAAAGGAAAATATGTACTGGAGATTTGTCGTACCGGACCTTGTTGTTTGGTCGGTGCAGAGCGTATCATGGGGCATTTAGAGCAAAAGCTCGGCGTAAAGGAAGGTCAGGTCACCGCTGACGGGCTTTTCTCTTGGCGGGGTGTAGAATGTTTGGCCGCCTGTGGTTTTGGACCAGTCTTACAGATCGGCCCTGAATATACATTCTATGAGAATCTGACAGAAGATAAAGTCGACGAATTGATTGATAATTTAAAAGCTAAAACAGAATAATATGGCACGTAAACTTTTGTTGACTCATATCGATGTTCCTGGCATCAATACCTTTGAGGTCTATCGACAAAAAGGTGGTTATGTTGCTGTTGAAAAAGTAGTAAAGACAATGTCTCCTGAGGATGTTGTTGAAGAGGTTAAGAAGTCTGGATTACGTGGACGTGGGGGAGCTGGTTTTCCTACGGGCATGAAATGGTCCTTTTTGGCTAAACCTGAAGGGGTGCCACGCTATTTGGTCTGTAATGCCGACGAGTCTGAACCAGGAACATTCAAAGACCGTTATTTGATGACGCACATCCCACATGCGCTCATTGAGGGAATGATTGTATCCAGCTTCGCCTTAGGAGTTCATACATCGTATATCTATGTGCGTGGAGAGATGATGCCGCAAATAAGAATTCTGGAGCGGGCCATTGCTGAAGCCAAGGAAAAAGGTTTTTTGGGTAAAAATATTTTAGGCTCGGGCTATGATCTGGAGATTTATGTTCAACCGGGAGGTGGAGCGTATATCTGTGGTGAGGAAACAGCTTTATTAGAATCTTTAGAAGGTAAACGGGGTAATCCGCGTATTAAACCGCCTTTTCCAGCGATAGCAGGTTTATATAACTGCCCGACAGTGGTGAATAATGTGGAGTCTATTGCGACCACAGTGCCCATTATCAATTTGGGCGGTGAAGAATATGCTAAAATCGGCGTGGAGCGTAGTACCGGGACAAAATTAATTTCCGCTAGCGGAAATATTGTAAAACCAGGGGTCTATGAGATCGAACTCGGTCTGCCTGTGGAAGAGTTTATTTACTCGGATGAATATTGTGGTGGTATTGCCAATGGGAAACGAATGAAAGCTGTCGTAGCTGGAGGCTCTTCGGTTCCAATCCTACCCGCTAACTTGATCTTGAAAACTGCGGCAGGAAATAGCCGGTTGATGACTTATGAGTCATTGGCGGATGGTGGTTTCCAAACAGGGACAATGCTCGGGTCGGGTGGTTTCATCGTATTTGATGAGGATCAGTGCGTGGTGCGTAATACCTGGAATTTTGCGCGTTTTTATCATCATGAAAGCTGTGGGCAGTGCTCACCTTGTCGTGAAGGAACGGGTTGGATGGAGAAGGTGCTGCATAAGATCGAGAGTGGTCACGGCTCGATGTCAGACATTGATTTGCTGTGGGATGTGCAGCGAAAAATTGAAGGGAATACAATTTGTCCATTAGGGGATGCGGCAGCATGGCCTGTGGCAGCAGCAATAAGACATTTTAGGGATGAATTTGAATGGCATATTCTTCATCCGGAAGAGTCACAAACACGGAATTATGGACTGGCACATTATGCTGATCCTTTACAACCAATAGTATCATAATAGAAGCTGTAACGATAAATTAATTATATCATGGCAGAAGCGGAAGATGTAAAGTTTAAGGTCACCATCGATGGTATACCGGTAGAGGTTGCTCCTGGGACAAGCATATTAAATGCAGCGAGAAAGATCGGTGGAGATATAGTCCCTCCGGCAATGTGTTACTACTCCAAACTGGAGGGAAGTGGCGGTAAATGCCGTACCTGTTTGGTCAAAGTCTCCAAGGGATCTGAAAAAGATCCGAGGCCGATGCCAAAATTGGTGGCTTCTTGTCGTACGACGGTGATGGACGGTATGGAAGTACAAAATATTACTTCGCCAGAGGTGGTGGAAGCAAGAAAAGGTGTTGTTGAAATCTTATTGATCAATCATCCCTTGGATTGTCCAATCTGCGATCAGGCTGGTGAATGTAAATTGCAGGATCTTGGGTATGAACACGGCAGCGCTAATACACGCTACGAATTCGATCGTCGTACCTTCGAACGAATTGATCTGGGCGATAAGATCCAATTGCATATGAACCGTTGTATCCTATGTTACCGTTGTGTTTATGTCGCCAATCAGTTGACCGACCAACGTGTACATGGTATCCTAGGAAGAGGAGATCACGCCGAAATATCGACTTATATTGAGAATGTCATCAACAATGATTTCTCCGGAAATGTTATTGATGTTTGTCCTGTGGGAGCTTTGACGGATAAAACCTTCCGTTTCAAGAACAGGGTATGGTTTACAAAGCCTGTCGATGCACATCGCGATTGTCCGACATGTTCAGGTAAAGTAACCTTATGGTATAAGGGAGAAGAGGTCATTCGGGTAACTGCTCGAAAGGATGAGTTTGGTGAAGTGGAAGAATTTATCTGTAATACCTGCCGCTTTGATCAGAAAAAAACAAGCGATTGGATTTTGGAGGAACCAACAGAAATAGATCCACATTCTGTTATTTCTGCCAATCACTACGAGTTATTTAATCCGCCAAAAGTCATTAAAGAAAATCCAATATTGCAGGAACAAAATCGGGAACAGTTAGCTAGATCGGAAAAATTGAAATAATCACAAACATGGAGTGGTCTTTTGTCATAGAAAAATTAATACTGGTGTCTGTTATTTTTGTTGTCACCCTGGTGATTGCGATGTATTCGACACTTGCTGAGCGTAAAATTGCGGGTTTTATGCAGGATCGATATGGTCCTGACCGGGCTGGTCTATTTGGTATCTTGCAACCGCTTTGTGACGGTGGTAAATTCTTCTTTAAGGAGGAAATTATCCCAGCAGGGGCACACAAAGTTCTTTTTATCCTAGGGCCTACCATCGCTATTATAACGGCCTGTATTAGCTCGGCGGTTATCCCTTGGGGACAGGAATTGCAAATTGGGGGGCGGGTCGTTTCCTTGCAGGTGGCCGACGTTAATGTTGGTATATTGTATATGTTTGGTGTGATTGCATTAGGTGTATATGGTATTATGTTGGGCGGCTGGGCTTCCAATAATAAATTCTCGCTTATGGGGGCTATTCGTGCAGCATCACAGAGCATCAGTTATGAGATCGCCATGGGATTGTCAATTATCGCTTTATTGATGGTGACACAAAGTCTCTCCTTAAAGGAAATCGTTGCGCAGCAGTCGGGTTTTGTCAATTGGAATATCTGGGCGCAGCCGCTAGGGTTTATCATTTTTATGGTCTGTGCTTTTGCCGAATGTAATCGGGTTCCTTTCGATTTACCGGAATGTGAGACAGAGCTTGTCGGTGGTTACCATACGGAGTACTCCTCCATGAAATTGGGACTCTATATGTTTTCCGAATATATTAACATGTTCGTTTCCTCTGCATTGATGGCATCACTTTATTTTGGCGGTTATAATTTCCCCTTTATGAATGATCTGGGATTGTCGGCCAATATGATCACGATCATCGGGGTAGTAGTATTCTTCATTAAAATATTGCTGTTTATCTTTTTCTTTATGTGGGTCCGTTGGACTTTACCACGTTTCCGCTACGATCAATTGATGAATCTGGGCTGGAAGATGCTGATTCCATTGGCAATTGCCAATATTGTACTCACAGGTGTATTTACATTGATTAAAGATACTTATTTCTCATAAGAAAGGACTTTTTATGCAACTAACCAATCGTAAAAAAGTAATTGAACAAAAACCGATGACATTTTCGGAAAGAATATACTTTCCGGCTATTATCAAAGGTTTGCGCATTACATTAAGGCATTTTTTTAAGAAAATTCCAACCATTAAATATCCGGAGGAAATAAGACCTTATTCGAAAAACTTCAGGGGGCAGCACTCGCTCAAACGTGATGAGGAAGGGCGTGAGCGCTGTACAGCCTGTGGATTATGTGCTTTGTCCTGCCCGGCAGAGGCGATTACAATGACTGCCGCCGAGCGGAAAAAAGGTGAAGAGAATCTTTACCGCGAGGAAAAGTATGCGTCGGTATATGAAATCAATATGTTGCGTTGTATTTTCTGTGGTCTATGTGAAGAGGCCTGTCCTAAAGAAGCGATTTATCTGGATGGACCGCATGTGACAGCAGATTACCTACGTAAGGATTTTATCTATGGAAAAGATAAATTGGTAGAACCAACTTTTGATATTACCAAATTAAAGAGCTAAACCAGGAAATTATGACAGTATTTTATTTTGTAGCCTTCTTGTCTATTTTCTTTGCGCTGCTGACCATTTTTACAAAAAATCCTGTACACAGTGTACTGTATCTGGTCATTACGTTTTTTACGTTTACAATACATTATATTCTTTTGAATGCACAGTTTTTGGCTGTGGTGAATTTCATCGTATATATGGGAGCCATCATGGTGTTGTTTTTATTTGTACTGATGCTGCTCAACCTGAACAAGGATACCGAACCCATGAAATCCAATCTGGTTAAGTTTATGGGTGCTATCGCCGGTTGTTGCCTATTGGTGACTTTCTTCGGTGTATACCGCGTATTTGACATTTCTAATCCCTTAACTGTTGTTAATCCGGAAATAGGGTTGGTTAAGAATCTGGGTAAGGTGTTGTTTAACGAATTTTTGCTTCCTTTTGAGTTATCATCATTATTGTTATTGACAGCAATGATTGGAGCAATATTATTAGCTAAGAAAGAACCTAAACAAATCTAATGGAAACATTTGTTCAACAGTTGCAGGGGGTGCCAATAAATCATTATCTGATTTTTTGTGCGATTATTTTCGTTATTGGTGTTATCGGTGTTCTTATTCGCCGTAACGTCATTATTATTATGATGTCTATTGAATTGATGCTGAATGCGGTGAATCTTCTTTTAGCTGCTTTTTCAGTGCAGCATGGCGATTCGTCAGGACAGGTCTTCGTCTTCTTTATCATGGCATTGGCAGCGGCAGAAGTTGCTGTAGGCCTAGCGATTATTATTATGGTATATCGGAATACGAAGTCTGTGGATATCGATTCCTTAAATAAACTTCGTTGGTAGAACTTAGAAATAAATACGATGAGTGAATTAGTTTGGTTGATTCCCCTTTTGCCCTTAATCGGGTTTATTGTGAACGGATTGGGTAGGAATGCCTTCTCCAAAGGTATGATAGGTGCTGTTGGCAGCGCTGTAGTGCTTATTTCTTTTGTATGCAGCTGTATTCTTTTCTCCGAAGTCTACCAAGCGAGGCAAGCTGGACAAGCAGGTATTATAGAACAACATGTATTTGACTGGATTGCGGTGGGCAATCTCAAGATCGGTCTGTCCTTTTTGGTAGACCCACTAAGTGCCATCATGCTCCTGATCGTTACAGGGATTGGTTTCCTTATCCATGTCTATTCGATTGGTTATATGCATCATGATCATGGATTTGGTAAGTTCTTCGCCTATTTGAATCTCTTTATCTTTTTTATGTTGCTATTGGTATTGGGATCCAATTACCTGGTCATGTTCATCGGCTGGGAAGGTGTAGGGCTATGTTCTTATTTATTGATCGGCTTTTGGTATAAGAATAGTTCGTATGCGAATGCGGCAAAAAAAGCATTTGTGATGAATAGAATAGGTGATTTAGGTTTTCTACTTGCGGTATTTTTAATCCTTGGAACTTTTGGATCCTTAGAATTTTCAACTGTATTTCCTGCGGCCAAGAATTTTGCTGTTGGTGATATCACAGTCGTT
This sequence comes from Sphingobacterium sp. UBA5639, assembly GCF_002421245.1. Taxonomy (NCBI): domain Bacteria; kingdom Pseudomonadati; phylum Bacteroidota; class Sphingobacteriia; order Sphingobacteriales; family Sphingobacteriaceae; genus Sphingobacterium; species Sphingobacterium sp. UBA5639. Next base: position 25,493 of record NZ_DIJR01000022.1, on the reverse strand, counting down.
AGCATTACCATTTTGTTGTTTATTGCTGCAACAGGTAAATCGGCGCAGATACCTTTGTTTACTTGGTTGCCAGATGCCATGGCTGGCCCAACCCCCGTCTCGGCCCTGATTCATGCGGCAACGATGGTTACGGCCGGTATCTATATGATTGCACGTTCCAATGTACTGTTTATCCTTTCACCGTTTACCTTGCAGCTCATTTCTGTGATCGCTATTTGTACAGCCCTATTGGCTGCTGCAATAGCATTGACACAAAATGATATTAAGAAAGTATTGGCTTATTCCACCGTTTCACAATTGGGCTATATGTTTCTTGGCCTTGGTGTCGGAGCATTTACGGGAGCGTTTTTCCATGTATTGACGCATGCCTTTTTCAAAGCCTTACTATTCCTGGGGGCGGGATCTGTTATACACGGTATGAGTGAAGAACAGGATATGCGAAAAATGGGAGGTTTGAAGAAAGCAATGCCTATTACTTATCTGACGATGTTGATGGGGACAATCGCGATTGCAGGAATTCCACCCTTCTCCGGCTTCTTTTCCAAAGACGAAATATTGGCAGGGGCATTTGCTGCGAGTCCAGTTTTATGGGGTTTAGGTTTTATTGGTGCATTAATGACGGCTTTCTATATGTTCAGGATGTTGTTTATGACCTTTTCTGGAACATTCCGTGGTACGGAAGAGCAAAAGCATCATTTGCATGAATCTCCAAAGAGTATGACAGTGCCACTCATTGTATTGGCTATACTTTCTGTGATCGGAGGAGTGATCAATTTACCAGCTGTTTTGGGTGGTAACCATTGGCTTGAGGATTTCCTGACGCCAGTGTTTTCAGAGGGAAAAGCGATAATGCCTGCAACTCATCATTTGGAACATAGTACGGAATATTTACTCATGGGCATTTCTGTTGTTGGAGTATTGATTATGGTTGCTTTGGCTTTTCATAAATACGTTAAACGACAACAGCTACAGGAAGAGGGCGAAGGTACGCGTGGTTTCTTGCGCAATCTTTCTTACCATAAGTTTTACGTGGATGAGCTCTATGATAGCATCATTGTACGTCCCATCAATTGGCTCTCGGCTTTCTTCGGAAATGTCGTGGATCAACGTGGTATTGACGGTGTTGTTAATGGGGCCGGTAAGGCAACATTTGATACGGGAAAGGTATTGCGTTTGCTCCAGAATGGTAATGTTGGTTTTTATTTATTGATGATGGTAATTGGGGTGATTGCCATTTTCATCTATGGATTGTTGAGTCTTTAATTTTGGTGTAATCGATGGATAACTTGTTTTTACTTATTTTATTGCCGTTAATAAGCGCATTGATTCTAACGTTCTTAAAGACCAATGCTGCAAAGTCTATTGCCTTGATTTTATCATTACTGTCTTTGGCTTTGACTATTCCGTTCCTCTGTACTTTCGACGCAAATGGCGGAATGCAATTTGAACAAAATTGGCTATGGATTTCTTCGTTGCATATTCATTTTCATATCGGCGTTGATGGAATTAGCTTGCCGTTGATCTTATTGACAAATGGATTGATGCCTTTAATCATTGCTACTACCTTTAAGAAGGAGTATAAAGGAAACTTTTATGCATTAATGGCTTTTATGCAAGCGGGCTTATTGCTCGTATTTATGGCCCTGGATGCTTTTACTTTTTATGTGGGTTGGGAGATTGCCTTGATACCGATTTATTTTATTTGCGCGCTTTGGGGTGAAGGAGATCGTATTCGCGTAAATTTGAAATTTTTTATTTATACTTTTTTGGGTAGCCTTTTGATGTTGATCGGTATTCTTTATCTCTATCAACAAGTGCCCAACCGTGATTTTGAATGGACCTCATTTATTGCCTTAGATTTGGGAGAAAATACGCAGCGGTGGTTATTTTGGGCATTTTTTGTCGCTTTCGCCATCAAAATACCAATTTTTCCTTTTCATACTTGGCAACCCAATACGTATACAAACGCACCTGCAGCGGGCACGATGTTGTTGGCAGGTATCATGCTCAAAATGGGGGTTTACGGTTTAATGCGTTGGCTATTGCCTATCGCACCAACTGGTGTTGCGCTGTATGGGCATTTTGCAATGATCTTATGCGTTATTGGGATCGTTTATGCTTCCATTATCGCAATTAAACAGGACGATGTGAAGCGATTGATCGCGTATTCGTCAATAGCCCACGTTGGCTTAATTAGTGCCGGTGTCTTCACATGGAATACGAATGGCCTGAGTGGAGCAACTATTCAAATGTTAAATCACGGTATTTCTGTGATCGGGCTTTTTTATGTGTTGGATATTATACAGCAGCGCACACAGACGCGTAGTCTCACAGCGCTTGGCGGAATAGCAAGCAAGGCGCCTCGTTTGGCCATCTTCTTTATGATTATTTGTATGGGGGCAGTGGGTTTACCATTAACGAATGGATTCATTGGTGAGTTTTTATTATTGAAAGGCGTTTTTCAGTATGGATTTTGGTTTGCTGTTTTCGCGGGTTTAACCTTAATTCTGGGCGCAGTTTATATCCTTAGGCTTTACCAAGGAACGATGTTGGGGGAAACGACCGAAAAAACTGTACAATTTGAAGATGTAAAAGGAACGGAACTTATTGTATTGACAGTCGTCTCCGTCTTGATCCTTTATATTGGTATATTCCCTAATTTCCTATTGAACCTTTCTGCAGGTTCCGTGGAAGTTTTAAGTACATTTTTAGGCAGATAATAGATATATTTAATTGTATGGGTGCAATAATTACACTTTCGATATTAGCATTAGTCGTCCTTTATCTTGGTTTATTCAAGATGAAATCTATGCTACTGCCTGTTTCTATTCTTGGCTTCTTGGTCGCTATTGGTTTTTTATGGAATGATTGGACTTCGACCAGTGGACCGCTCTATAGTGGGATGGTTCATTTTGATCATTTTGCTATTGCCTTCTCAATCTTATGTATCGCAGTTACCTTGTGCATTTTTGTTATCTCAAAGGGATATTTTGATGAGGAGGGACAAATTGCGGAATATTATTCCTTATTAATTTTCTCCCTCACAGGTGCTGTTCTTGTGAATAGTTATCATAATTTTTCAATGCTTTTTTTAGGTATTGAAATTATGTCTGTAGCGCTTTACATTTTGGTGGGTATACGTAAAAGAGACAAAGCATCAAATGAAGCTGCATTGAAGTACTTTTTGATGGGGGCTTTCTCTACGGGCTTTCTATTGTTTGGTATTGCCCTTTTGTACGGTGCCACAGGATCATTTGATTTAAGTGAAATCAAAGACTATGTTGTCAATAACCCGCAGGCAATTTCACCGTTGTTTTATGGGGGTATATTGCTTCTCATTGTAGGACTGACGTTCAAAGTGGGCGCTGTTCCCTTTCATTTTTGGACACCAGATGTTTATGATGGGGCTCCGATATTGATTACGAGTTATATGAGCACCGTGGTTAAAGTTGCTTCTTTTGCTGGATTGTTACGTTTATTCAGTTATAGTCTATTGCCTTTACAAGATTTTTGGACGCCGGTTTTCTTAGTGATCGCCATTCTCACCTTATTTGTTGGAAATATTTCTGCATTAATGCAGTCTTCCTTCAAACGTATGCTTGCTTATTCGAGCGTTTCGCATGCCGGGTATATGTTATTTGCGATTGTAGCAGTTGGGGCTACCTCGGCTAATAGTATCTTTGCTTATGGCCTTGCCTACTCTCTAGCCACCATTGTTGCTTTTACAGGATTGATCCTAGTCAAGAAAACGACCGGTTCTGAACATTTTGAAGCTTTCAATGGCTTGGGCAAGAGAAATCCTTTGCTCGCATTTGCCATCACGATAGCAATGCTTTCTCTTGCGGGTATACCACTGACAGCTGGATTTATCGGTAAGTTTATGATGTTTTCTTCTGTTATGGAAAATTATCATATTGTTTTGCTTGTATTGGCTGTAATCAATGCAGGAATTGCCGTGTATTACTACTTGAAAGTTGTTGTTGCGATGTACTTTAGAGACAGTGACGAATCCTGTGTCAATGTACAGTGGAATTATTCATTTGTATTATTCCTTGCCGTAGCGCTTACAATCTTAATTGGGGTATATCCAGACTGCCTTTTAAAATTAATATAAAGTTTCTGTTAAAATACTTGTTGTTTATTAGAGCATGGCGATTTCGCTGTGCTTTTTTTATTTTTATTGGTATAACTCTTGCATACAAATTGTATATTGTAAAAAAGAAATCCTATCAAATTGCAGATGGCGTTTAAAGTGTGTGTTAAATCTTTTTCGATTCGTGTTTTAAGTGTGTTACTATTCTTCTGTATGGGTGGAAAAGTAATTGCACAGGACTTTATTCGTGGAAAGGTCATTGATGCACAAACAGGCAAGGGTATTTCAAGGGTTTCAATTAACTGGCTTGATGGAGATAGCGGTGGTAGCAGCGATACCCTTGGGTTTTTTAAGATTCTGGATATCAAGAAATACAGACAGCTTGTCTTTGGAGCGGTGGGGTATGAGCGGCGTACGGTGGATGTTCGTCGTTTACAGGATTCAATGCTGACCGTGCACTTAATTGCCTCAAATAACACATTAGAGGAGGTCGTGGTCAATCGAAAAAACAAAAAAACCAAAGATCCTGCTATAGCACTGATTGAACAGGTTATTGCACATCGACCACAAAATCATTACACCCGCATACCTGAAATTCGTTTTGATGAGTATGAAAAGACGCAGTTTGGTTTTGTCAATCCTGAAGATAAAGCGAAGAAATTTCCGAAACCATTCCGATTCCTCTTTGAAAATATAGATTCTACCGCTTTTCGGGGGCAAACCATTGCACCCTTTTATTTGGAAGAAAACTATGCAAATGTCTATTCATCCCATAATCCAGATCGTAGTAAGAAGATTGTCATCAGCCACAACCAGACCGAATTAAATCCACGCTTTTTTAACAATGACAATTGGCAGACGCGGTTTCAAACGATACTCCGTGATGTTGATCTCTATGATAATACAATTCAGATCACAAACAAAGGAGTCTTGAGCCCAATTGCTGCAGGTGCTACAGCGTTTTATAGGTACAAAATTCAAGATACGGTCAAGATCGAAGGCAAGGATTATATTGAGCTCCATTTTCAAGGTAAATCGGCTATTGATCTGCTCTTCTACGGTGATCTTCTGATCTCAGATGATACAAGGTATGCTGTTCATCGCGCGACTTTGAATATCGGACGTTCTGCAAATATCAATTGGATCAATGACGTGCAAATAGATCTCAGCTATAGTGAATTTAAAAATGGTAGCATGCTCCCTGTTCGTGCAGATCTAAAAATGTTATTTGGTGGGAGCAAGTCAGATGTATTGTATGGACGCAGGGAAACCCAATACTTGGGACATCGCACAGATTCTATTTCGAATGAGAATTTTGTTGGTGTACCAGTTGAAAAGAGGTATCTCCTCCAGTCCGCACCGCAGGTGCCCATTGTAGGGGTTAGACCAACTCCGTTAAGCCATGCTGAATTAGGAGCCTATCAAAAGGTTGATTCGGTACAGAATATGCGTTCTTTTAATCAGTTGGTCGCATTGGGTTATTTGTTAGCAAAGGGATATTATAATGCCGGGAAAGTTGAATTTGGTCCACTGGAATATCTTTATAGCCGCAATAATTACGAGGGGAATCGTGTGCGCCTGAGTGGTCGGACGACGCGTTTATTTTCGGAAAAAGCCTACATTGAAGGATACACAGCCTATGGCGATAAGGACAAAGAGCTAAAGTACTACCTGAGTACGGCATTTACTTTAAATGGAGAACGTATTGTTCAGTTTCCGGCAAATTATTTACGCTTTACAGTACAGCATGACGTCATGGAACCGGGGCGAGGTTTGGGTTTTTTAAAAGGGGATGGTTTCTTCCGTTCTTTTGGGAAAAACAGGCCTAATAAATGGCAATTTAATGATATCTATCGTATCGATCATCTGATCGAATTTGGGAACCATGTTAGCGTAGGAACGGCGTTTACGCATACCCGCAGACAACCGCGCGCTGACTTGTTTTATATTAATAGCCTACCTTTACCTGATACTGTCCGACAAGTCAATACAAATGACCTACAGCTGATTTTACGTTGGGCTCCGAATGAAGAATTTACTTATCATAATCTCGACAGAGGAACCGTAGAAAACAAATATCCCATTTTTACCCTGCAATATAATAAAGGACTGAAAGGATTTTGGGGCGCAGACTATAGTTATGATGCATTACGCTTTAGCATTTTCAAACGACTATTTTTATCCCCAGCGGGGCAGGCGGATTTTGAGTTTTCAGGAGGAAGAATTTGGGGGAAACATCTGCCTTATACCTTACTGGAACTCCCTGATGTCAATAGAGATAAGCAGGGACCGTTGGTGAATTTTGACTTGATGGCTACCTCGGAATTTGTTTCAGACCAGTTTTTGAAACTGACCTATTACCACAACTGGAATGGTTTCTTTTTCAATAGAATTCCGTTGTTCAGGCGGTTAAAATGGCGTGAAGTGACGGGATTTAAGGCTTTTTATGGAAAGTTAAGCGATGCCAACAACCCCTTTGTAACGCCCGAAAATATTCAGTTTGAAGCGGACAAAAATGGTATTATCCAAACAAAAGCAGTGCGTAACAAACCGTATGTAGAAGGGCTAGTGGGGGTGGATAATATCTTTAAATTGATTAGATTAGAGTATAAAAAGAGATTAAGCTATAGTGGTGGTGAAGGCATACCTTCTGATACCTTTACAGCATCCTTACATTTTAATTTTTAGCAATTATGGTCCAATATTCAAATTTAAATTATGTGATTAAAGATAGCATCGGCTATGTTATCATTAATCGCGAACCCCAGCTGAATGCGTTGAATCAGGAAACCCTTGACGAATTGCAAGATATCTTCATGCATTTCAATGCCGATGACCACGTAAGAGGTATTATCCTGACAGGCGCTGGGCTTAAAGCATTCGCTGCAGGGGCAGACATTAAGGAATTTATGGATTTATCTGTAATTCAAGCACGGTGGCTCAGTGAACGAGGACATATTATTTTTTCGGACCTTATTGAAGGTTCTCCGAAGCCAGTTATTGCTGCAATAAATGGGTATGCTTTAGGCGGAGGGATGGAGATGGCTTTAGCCTGCCATATTCGTATAGCGTCTGACAATGCAAAAATGGGACTGCCGGAGGTTTCTTTGGGACTGATTCCGGGTTATGGTGGTACGCAGCGTTTACCCAAGTTGATCGGAAAAGGACAGGCTATGCAAATGATTTTAACGGGTGATATGATTGACGCGCAGCGAGCCTATGAACTAGGATTGGTCAATGAGGTGATCGCACAGGATAAACTAATTGCCCGTGCGGAGGAAATACTCCATAAGATATTTACGCGCTCTCGCGTTGCAGTGGCAAATGCTATTACTGCTATTAACGCTGCTGAAGATAAACAACAAAACGGGAGTAAGGTGGAAATGGATGCTTTCGGACATCTGTTCGGAACAGAAGATTTCAAAGAAGGTGTTTCCGCATTTTTAGCGAAAAGGATACCCAATTTTGAATAATACCGCAGCACTTCGCTAAATGCTATATTGCCGTGTATTGTCAGGTTTGAGTATCGATGAAGAGGTAAAATAAGACCAAGAAAGGAGGTTCGGATTGAGCGCCAATCGTTTTGAGGCATTGGTTAAGATGGCTCATGAATCTGAATCAGAAAGCTTTAACCGACATTATTTTTGATATTTTTTGCGATATTCCTGTGGCGACATTTTCATTTCCCGTGTAAACGCTTTTGAAAAATGAAAGGGGTCATAAAAATGGAGTTTGAATGCGATTTCTTTAATCTTAAGTAGGGTAAATTGCAGATAGGAGCAAGCCCTTTGCATACGGAGTTGATTGTAATACACCATGGGTGGGTAAGATGTTTTCTGCTTGAACAAGTTAATAAGATGTGACTTGGAATAGTTGAAATGTGCTGAAATATCATCCAAGTTGATATTGTTTTCCAGATTGTCTTTCATAAATATAATGATGTCCTGTATGATATTATCTACTTGAATTCGGTTACCTTCTCTAAACTGAGCCTGATATTGAATGGACGCTAAAAAATATTGAAAGCAAAAACTCGTATACTCCAAATTTTCTGGACTATACCCCATTTCCAGGTTTTTGTAGATGCTCTCGAAGAGCTGGATGCGGTTGGCATGTTTGTTTGAATCCGCGTCATCTATATGAATCACTTCGCCCATGATATGTTGAAAAAGAACTGCATCTGTGCCGTCGAAATGAATCCAATAGATGCTCCAGGGGTCATTTGATTTTGCTCCATAGCAATGAGCGCTATCTCTCGGGATAATGTATATATCGTTTCTTTTAAGGTTGTGCGTTGTTTCATCCTGTTTTATCCAACCGCTTCCATCTTCGCAATAAATCAGAATATATTCCTTACATCCTTCTTGACGATCACGGTAGTGTTTTTTAGCATTGGGATAATAGCCGATATGTGTGATGTGTAATTTTGATGTGATGTTGTTGCCTGTCAGGTAATTGCATACGGCATAGGGAAGGACAATCGCCTCTTCTCCTTTGAATCCTTCAGCGATGACATCTTGGTTTTGTTTCATAGATCGAGCTTATTTTTGGTTATTCGTATAAAAATAGTAATATTTTACATGTTTATCGTGTTCACTTACATGATTCTCCCCAAGTATTCCATTAATTTTACCTAAGTAAATCTAAATATGTAAACTCTTATGCAAAAGACTGCGACGACCTATCTGCTATTGATCACTTTTGTGGCTGCTATCGGTGGATTTCTATTTGGGTATGATTGGGTAGTTATTGGTGGTGCAAAGCCATTTTACGAGGCTTATTTTCATTTGGAGTCCGATCCTGCATTGCAGGGCTGGGCCATGTCTTCGGCGATTGTGGGAAGCTTCGTTGGTGTACTACTCTCGGGGGGATTGGCCGATCGCTATGGCAGAAAACCGCTGATTTATACTGCTGCAATTTTATTTATAATGTCTGCAGTGGGAACCGGTATGGCGTCCGAACTGGACACTTTTATTATCTATCGGATTTTGGGCGGGATAGGTATTGGTGTAGCCTCCAATTTGGCACCGATGTATATTGCTGAGATCGCCCCCGCAGAAAGTCGAGGGAAATTTGTATCGATCAATCAGTTGACCATTGTACTGGGCATCCTTGCAGCACAAGTGGTCAATTGGCTCATTGCAAAGCCGGTTTTAGCCGGAGAATCTATGCTAGAAACCTGGAATGCGCAAGAGGGGTGGAGATGGATGTTTTGGGCAGGAGCGATCCCGGCGGTTATTTTTTTATTTCTACTTTTCCTGATTCCTGAAAGTCCGCGCTGGTTATATACAAAAGGGAAGCACGAACAGGCAAAACGTGTGTTTTTACGCATGGGTGGAGAGGAGTATGCAGCAGAAAATATACGTTCTATTGCCGAGGCGGCTGAACTAAGTCAGGCTAAATCCCGAAAGAGAAATTTATTTCAGGGGAAGCTGCTACGGTTGTTGTTGCTAGGAAGCTTTATTGCGGTTTTTCAGCAATGGTGTGGGATTAATGTTATTTTTAATTATGCCCAGGAAATCTTTACAGCTGCTGGATATACGGTTTCGGGGATGCTTTTCAATATTATTATCACTGGCGTGATCAATGTCATTTTTACATTCATTGGCATGTATCTGGTTGATAGAATTGGTCGTCGCGCATTGATGCTTTTCGGATCAGCAGGCCTTTTTGTGATTTATATTGCCTTAGGAGCATGTTATTATTTCAATTGCAGCGGCATTTTTGTGCTTCTCCTTGTACTGGCCGGAATTGCGGTATATGCGATGACCTTGGCTCCTGTAACTTGGGTAATTATCGCCGAAATATTCCCTACCGCTGTAAGGGCGCAGGCCATGGCGATTGCAACATCGTTATTATGGATTGCATGTTTTGTGCTCACCTATACGTTTCCTTTACTGAATCAAAACCTGGGAGCAGCTGGTACATTCTGGCTGTATGGTGGAGTCTGTTTTATCGGTTGTCTGTTTCTATGGAGCCGATTGAAAGAGACCAAAGGAAAAAGCTTAGAAGAAATTGAACAGGAACTGGAAGGATAATTGGCACCCGGATAATCAACTGAATCAACTCGACCTATATAAACCTATTAGCGTATTAAGAAAATGACAGAATTGACTCGTTACCTCATAAAATCAACAGTGGATCAAAAAGGGATCGTAAAAGCATGGGAGGAGCAAGTTGCTATTCCAACATACGAGATTGGAACGATGGAGAAGAATCCCATATTTGCAGAAAAACGCGTATATCAAGGTAGCTCAGGGGTAGTATATCCCTATCCAATCATAGAGAAAATTAGCGATCAGAAGCGAAACAAGATCTATCAGGCGCTATTTCTTTAAAATGAATATATCAAGGTGATGATTCTTCCAGCCTTAGGTGGGCGGGTTCATATGGCTTATGATAAAGTCAGAGAACGGCATTTTGTATACTATAACGAAGTGATCAAGCCGGCTCTGGTAGGGCTTACTGGCCCTTGGATTTCGGGAGGGATTGAATTTAATTGGCCACAGCATCATCGACCGACTACTTTTATGCCAACAGAGCATTTAATCGAACACAATAGCGACGGAAGCATTACGGTTTGGTGCAACGAAATCGAACGTATGTTTCGGATGAAGGCCATGCAGGGATTTACTTTGCATCCCGATAAAGCATATCTAGAAATTAAGGTTCAGGTATATAATCGGACAGCATTGCCACAAACCTTTCTGTGGTGGGCCAATCCGGCTGTTGTTGTGAATGATGACTATTTTTCCGTCTTCCCTCCCGATGTCAATGCCGTTTTTGATCATGGAAAGCGAGAGGTTTCCTCTTTTCCGATTGCTACGGGGACCTACTACAAGTACGACTACTCAGCTGGTGTTGATATAGCACAATACAAGAATATTCCTGTTCCGACATCCTATATGGCCATTCAATCGAAATACAATTTCGTTGGCGGCTATGAGGCCGGTGAGACCAATGCGGGGATGTTGCATGTGGCCGATCATCACATTTCACCCGGGAAAAAACAGTGGACCTGGGGAAATGGTGATTTTGGTGTCGCCTGGGATAGAAATTTGACCGATGAAAATGGACCGTACATTGAATTGATGGCCGGTGTATATACCGATAACCAGCCTGATTTTGCTTGGTTACAACCTTATGAAGTGAAATCCTGGTCTCAGTATTTTATGCCTTACGCAGAAGTCGGACAGGTGAAAAATGCAACAAAAGGTGTGGTGCTCAATATGGAGGTTAGGGAGCAGACCGCTCGCATTGTCTTATATACAACGGGGACGTATGAAGGTATACGTATTTTGTTACGCAATACGGCAGGTAAAATCTATTTGGACGAACAAACGGACTGTTCTCCTCGGAATATTTATACCCAACGTGTTGCTGGGTTGGACAGTGTACCAGCCGAACTCCTATTGACTGTGTACGATAAAAATAACCATGAAATATTGTTCTACCAGCAAGAGGAGGCAAAGGATGCTAAAGACATACCCAAACCAGCACAGGCAGCATTGCTACCCGAAGATATTTGCTCTATCGAAGAATTGTTTTTGACGGGACAGCATTTGGAACAGTACCGACATGCAACTTATAATCCATTGGATTATTATAAGGAAGCGCTGCGACGTGAACCGAACGATATCCGATGTAATAATGCAATGGGTGTTTTCTTGTTGCGAAGCGGTAAGATAAAGGAGTCTATTCCTTATTTTGAGACCGCTATCGCACGCGCTACGGAGCGTAATCCCAATCCTTATGATGGAGAACCTTATTACAACCTAGGTGTAGCTCTGCAACTATCTGGGGATTTGAATGGAGCTTATTCAGCTTTCTACAAAGCAACATGGAATGCAGCCTGGAAGGACTCTGGCTATTTTGGTTTGGCACAAATTGATGCAAAGAGAGGCGATTGGAAAGCTGCTTTGGAAAAAATAGATCACTCATTGAGCCGAAACTGGTATCACCACAAAGGACGACAGCTGAAGGCCTCTATTTTAAGAAAACTTGGGGTAAAAGATGCCGCTTTAGCATTTATTCAGGAATCAATGGAATTGGATCCCTTTAATATGGGCTGTCGATTCGAATGGTACCTGTTAAATAAAGAAGAATCCATTTTTTCTCCTATTCTCGATTTAGCGCGTGTAAATATTCATAGTGTGATTGAGTACGCATTGGATTTTGCGCATGCCAGTCTGTATGAAGAAGCATCGTTACTGCTGGAAAAAACCATTGAAGACGTAAGCTTAGTATACCCTATGGTATATTATACACTAGGTTATTTTGCGACCCAGTTAGGCTTGCGCGACAGGGCAAAGAGTTACTGTGATCAGGCCATGACTATGGATCCTACCTATTGTTTTCCAAATCGTTTGGAAGAGATTGCAATTCTCCGACATGCCATCGGTTTAAATAGTGCTGACGCAAAAGCCTCGTATTATTTGGGCAATCTTTGGTATGGAAAAAGACAGCATCAGGATGCGGCAGACTGTTGGGAGCATGCGATCCAATTGGATGGAGAGTTTCCTACCGTTTTTCGCAATTTGGCTTTAGCTTATTATAATCGGATAGGTAAGAAGAAGGAAGCCGTGACTTTATTGGAGCAGGCATTTTCATTGGATGAAACTGATGCACGTTTACTCATGGAGCTTCATCAGCTTTACAAAAAGGAGGGCCGTCCTTACAAAGAGAGGTTGGCGTTACTCGATCGATATCCAAATTTGGTGACGCTTAGAGATGATCTATTCTTGGAGCGGATCACCCTGTTTAATCTGTTGGGCGAATACGAGCGCGCGAAAACGTTGCTTGCTTCCCGGCAGTTTAAGCCCTGGGAAGGAGGAGAAGGTAAGGTCTCTCGTCAATACACGATATGTCAGCTGGAATTGGCCAAAAAATCGATATTGCAAAATGAACCGCAGCAGGCGCTTTCCTTGCTAGAGGCAATTGATTATTATCCACATAATCTTGGTGAAGGTAAGCTGATTACCATGGAGCAAAACGACATTCACTATTATAAAGGGCTTGTCTATCGTTTATTGGGTCGGGAAGAAGAAGCTAAGGTTTATTTCTATAAAGCAACAGAAGGTGCTGATGAACCCCAGCAAGCCCTTTTCTATAATGATCCACAACCAGATAAGATATTCTATCAAGGTTTAGCCTGGCATGAGCTTGGTGATCCAGGGCGAGCTGAGCAACGTTTTCAATGTTTAATAGATCATGGAAAGTTATTTATTGACAAGCCCTTTAAAATAGATTATTTTGCAGTTTCCTTACCTGATATGGATATTTGGGAGGAAAATCTGGATGATAAGAATAAAATACATTGTCTGTATGTCATGGGATTGGGGTATTTGGGGAATGGGGATCGTGCTCTGGCAATGGATTATTTTGCACAAGTTCGGCAGTTGGATCCCAATCACCAGGGGAGCCAGGCTATCATGCATTCTTTCTTAGGTGAAACTTCTTTAAAGAATTAATTTCGTATGTATCGCTATATCATAGTATTCGTCATTCTATTTCAAAGTTACATGGTCTCGGCAGATGGACTAAATCGGCTTGACCTTGCAGGTGAGTGGAAAGTTCGGCTTGATCCCGAAGATGTCGGTATCGAGCAGGGCTGGGCTGGTAAATCGTTCGAAACATCGATCAAATTACCAGGAACAACAGATGATGCGGGTTTAGGAACCTTAAATACGTTGACACCTGCTCTTGCCAAACCTCAGCTTTCGCATTTAACGCGAGCACATCGTTATGTTGGGGCAGCATGGTATACGCGGGAACTTTCAATTCCGGCAGGTTGGGCTGGTAAGGAGATGATCTTAACCCTCGAGCGTGTTCTTTGGGAGTCCATGGTTTGGATCGACGGGGTAGCAGTGGTACAAAAGCAACGTAGCCTTGTCAGTCCGCATGAGTTTGACCTAAGCTCACTTCTGAAAACTGGGAAGAAACATCGGTTGACAATCCGCGTAGATAACAGAAAGAAGCTTCCAATCAGCGTTGATGATATGGCGCATGCTTATACCGATCACACCCAAATTATCTGGAATGGTATTCTTGGAAAGATTGCTATTCAGGCCTATGATGCGGTGCGTCTGAAGTCGGTGTACGCTAGCCCTAAACTAGCGAAGAAGGAAATCAATCTGCAGATCAATCTCCGTAATAAACTAGCAAAAGGCATTGTCGGTAAACTGAAAATAGCGGTAAAAGACAATAGGGGTTCCCTACCACCGGTTGAAAAAACTATTCAGCTCTCGCCAGGGGATTCAACGATCAACCTAAGCTACCTTCTTGGGGATAGACTGAAACTTTGGAGCGAATTTTCGCCGCATTTGTATGACATCGGTCTGGAATTGGAAGCTGCAGATGCCGTATCAACGTTGTGTACCTCAATAGGTATGCGTGAGCTTTCTACTGATGGGACAATCCTAAAAGTCAATGGTGAGCCTTTATTTTTGAGAGGAACATTGGAATGCAGTATTTTCCCGTTAACGGGACATCCGCCAATGGATAAGGCCGGTTGGCGGAAAGTCTTTCTGACAGCGCGCGAATGGGGACTAAATCATCTCCGGTTTCATTCATGGTGTCCTCCGGAGGCGGCCTTTGCTGTTGCCGACGAATTGGGATTCTATCTTCAAATTGAGTTGCCAATCTGGGAGAATAATATTGGTAAAGATGAAGGAGTGATGAGTTTTCTCTATGAAGAGGCCGATCGAATAATGCAGACTTACGGAAATCATCCGTCCTTTTGTTTTTGGAGTATGGGTAATGAGTTGAGTGGTGATTTCAATGCGCTGAATACTTTGGTAAAACACCTAAAGCAGAAAGACAGACGGCATCTTTATACGGCAACTTCTTTTACATTCCAGCAAGGGCATGGTGTGAAGGAAGAACCTTATGATGATTATCTGATTACCCAGTGGACAGCTAAGGGCTGGGTACGGGGACAAGGTGTATTTAATAGCGAAGCACCCACATTAAATAAAAATTACAGCAATTCTTTGGAAGGAATTTCGATTCCGGTCGTGACGCATGAAATTGGACAATATGCTGTCTATCCAAATCTCGCCGAAATCAAAAAATATAAAGGTGTTTTAAAACCGCTAAACTTCATTTCTGTAGCAGAAGATCTGAAACAAAAGGGATTATTACATAAGGCCAAAGCATATACGATGTCTTCAGGAAAATTGGCTGCTATTCTATATAAGGAGGAGATGGAAAGAGCGTTGAAGACACCTGGTATCAGCGGGTATCAGCTCCTTGATCTTCACGATTTCCCTGGTCAGGGAACGGCGCTGGTAGGCTTATTAGATGCTTTTTGGGACAGTAAAGATATACTTCCTGCGGCAGAATTTCGACAATTTAGCGCTCCAGTAGTGCCTTTGCTCCAGTTTGCGAAAGCTGTATATACCAACAATGAAACGTTCGAAGCTTCTATCGATGTGAGTAATTACGGCCAAGAGGTTTTGAAGAATCAGGGGATTAGCTGGTTCCTGAAGGATGGGGGGAAAATAATCGAACAAGGACATTTCCAGTCGACCATTGGAAAGGGACATCAAGGGCATGTGGGGCATTTAGAAGTGCCATTACAAGCAATTGGACAGGCGAAGAAATTGACGATTCAACTTAAACTGGAAGGTACATCCTATGAAAATCATTGGAATATTTGGGTATACCCTCAACAGCTCGCTGTTGATTTTGGGGACGTGAGTTATACGCGCGATCTGGCGGAAGCGATGCGCTTGCTGAAAGATGGGAAAAAGGTGCTTTTAAATCCCGATTGGAAGAAAATAAACGGTATTGAAGGGAAGTTCGTTCCTGTTTTTTGGAGCCCCGTACATTTTCCAAAACAGGCCGGTACCATGGGATTGCTTTGTGACCCTAAACACCCTGTATTTGCCGATTTCCCAACAGATAATCACACAGACTGGCAATGGTGGGATCTCCAAATTAAATCGACTACGCTAATTACGGATGAGATCAAAGGCGGAAATGCAATTGTAGAGCTCATTGACAACTTTGCTAATAATAGGAGATTAGCATCTCTTTTTGAAGGGACAGTCGGAGCGGGCAAACTGATGATTGCTTCGTTTGATCTGGAGGCAGATCTAGCCAACAGACCCGTTGCAAGACAGCTGTTGGGCTCTATCTTAACGTATATGAACAGTACAAAGTTTAGGCCTAAAGTGATCGAAAATCCAGCTATACTATCGCAGGTATTACGCTACAAAGAAGCACAGGAAAAATCCGAACCTAAAGCGATCTATTAACGATAAGATCGCTTTGGAAAAATTTAATATGCTTGATTAATATGTAGAAATAATTGTTAACTTGGCCTTGTAATCTAATTGTTACCTGAAAAGCACAATGACCAATAAACTGAAGATTGGGAGCTTTAGTTATGAGAAAAGAAAATGATGAAGCCAATTTGATCCAAGCGCTCTCTATAGGGAAGCAGGCTGTTTTACCAAAACTTTACGAACGATATGCAGACCGCATTTTCGATGTATCTTTTCACTTGCTTAAAGATACAGGTTGGAGCGAGGATGTTGTGCAGGAAGTTTTCGTGAAACTGTGGACCAATAGAGAAACTATAAAACAGGATGTGGATCTCTGGCCGTTCCTCTATGTATTGACTAAAAGAGAGTGTCTCAATAAACTAAGAAGCATCAAACGTTCTCATTCGGCCTTTGAGCTTCTATATTACCATATTGAACATCATTCGGATAGGGCCGATGGTTTAATAGAACGAAAGGAACTTGCCGATGAAATAGAAAATTACCTTGCTCAACTTCCTGAACAACAAAAACTTGTTTTTACATTAAGCCGAATTGAAGGAATACCCCACAATCAAATCGCAGCGGAACTCAATCTTTCTAAGAACACAGTAAAAAACCATCTTGCGAGAGCATCGAAACATTTAAAACAAGTCCGTTCTGGACGAAATCGGCTATTATCCTTATTTTTCTATTTTTTTTGAAAAGGATTTCATGGATTGATGGAATCCTCCCAACTGCTTATCGATATGCTAAACAGTTGGACTGAAGTTCCATTGGAAATTTTATACCTATAACAATTTCATAAGGATCTAAAAAAAAATAAAAAAAATATCTCTTCCTGTAGTCCTTTTCTGTTTTTGCGGTGTACTGAAATAAATACTTAGAAAGTACGAACCAATTTGACCATGCAAGAAGAAAGACTACGCTATTTGCTAACCCATTATTTTAGGAATACAATCTCTCGTTCGGAATTGAAAGAGATGCTCGATCAATTAGATCAGCTGGAAGAAGCTGAGTTCTCCGATCTTTTTGAACGTATGGGCGAAAGAGTTCCTGAACGCTCGGAGCTATTTAACAGGGATCAGGTTTTAAATCAGATCTCAAGTCGAATAGGCGGACATCATAAAGAGATAGGAGATGGAAGAAAATCAAAGCTGCGCTACATCAAATGGGGGGGGATTGCTGCCGCAATTGTTGTCTTTTGTTTTTCAATTCTGTTTCTGGTCCAACAAAGCGCGAAGGAAGGAACTTCTCAACAAGCCGTCTCACCAAGGGAAATCGCCTTGCCAGAAAACTGTGCGCCTATACTTAAACTTTCCAATGGTGACCAATATTCAATTTCAGAAGATCATCCTGAAACCTTGGATAAAAACGGTCTGAGCATCATTAAAGCAACAGATGGTACAGTGGTATATCAAGTTAAAAATAATGTCGAGGGCAAATCTGAGATGAGAACTTTCCTGAGTCCAAAAGGTAGCGCATTGACCGTGAAGTTGGTTGATGGCACACAGGTTCAACTAAACTCGGGCGCGAGCTTGACCTATCCAACACATTTTGATGAACATACCCGAACGGTATTCTTGGATGGTGAAGCTTATTTTGATGTCACTCATGACAATAGAAAACCATTTATTGTTCAGACGAAACAAACCCAGGTCAAAGTGTTGGGAACACAATTCAATATTGCCTCTGATCTCAGCAAAACTAAAATCCTGACCACTTTAATCAAAGGTAAGGTTGCTGTAAGTGCGGGGCATAATCAGCAGATTTTAAGCCCTGGAATGCAAGCACAAACCAATCTGCATACGAAACAAATTTCCGTACAGGAAGCCGACCTAAAAGAGGTTCTCGCTTGGCGGGATGGCTTCTTCCGCTTTACAGAAGATAATATCGAGACTGTCTTGCAAAAAGTGGGCGAATGGTATGATATCAAAGAAGTGAAGGTGAATTCATCGTCCACCGATAAATTTACGGGGATGATAAAGCGGACCAAAAAGCTCTCGGATTTACTCCGGCAGCTGGAAAAAATATCCAATTATAAATTTAAAATTCAGGATGGGAGGGTCCTTGTTATGTAACAATGAGACTTTGAGCTAAAAGTAATCGGAAGTGCTCGCAACACTCCCGATCGTAGTTTAGCAATTAAATAAACCTAATTGAGTTATAAACCATTTAACACCAAACCTATACAAATGTATAAAAGGAATAGCAAAAGTTGCTTTTTTACACAAAAATTCTTTGTAAAAGCATTTATCAGGATGAAAGTATGCATACTAATCCTCATCATCTCCATGGTGCATGTTCATGCATCTAGCTTTGGTCAACAAGTGACATTGGATATAAAAAATGGACGTTTGGTGGACGTCCTGGATGAGATTCAAAAACAAACGGGGTACGAGTTTTTGTACAATAACAGTTTGATTAATAAACAGAAAAGAGTGACTATTAAAGCAAATCACAAAAACTTTAAAGAGGTCCTACAAGAGTTTCTGTCGGAAAGAAACCTGACTTACGAATTGAATCTGAACACGGTATTGATTATGGCCAAAGTGGGTTCTCCGCAAGTTGCTTCCAGCACCGCGGTGTTCTTGCAGCGGCGTAGAATAACAGGAGTTGTGTCTGATACGAAGGGAGCGCCATTGGAAAGTGTCACGGTTTCGGTTAAGGGGACAACTATTGGAACGAAGACCGATGCGCAGGGGCAATTTGCCTTGGAAATTGAAGATCAGCATAAGGTGCTGCAGTTTTCGCTCGTAGGATTTCAGTCGTTTGAGCGGAATATTAGTGCGTCAAATCAGCTGAAGATCACTTTGGAGCCTGCGGTAAGCGATCTGGAGGAAGCTGTAGTTGTTGCTTATGGAAAGCAACGTAAAATTAGCGTAGTGGGTGCAATTAGTAGCGTTTCCCCGCAACAATTAAAAACTCCCGTTGCTAAGATCAGCAGCGCATTGGCGGGACAGATGGCGGGCGTTGTTACGGTTCAAGGTTCGGGAGAGCCCGGCTCTGCAACGTCATTTTGGATACGTGGGGTGAGCAGTTTTGCGGGGGGGACCGGTCCACTGGTATTGGTGGATGGGATCGAACGTCCCATGGACCTCGTAGACCCCGAGGATGTCGAGTCATTCTCTGTCTTGAAAGATGCAACTGCCACAGCCGTGTATGGCGTAAGGGGAGCAAATGGTATTGTGATCATTACAACAAAAAGGGGAAAGAAAAGTGTTAAACCGAGTATCAATGCACGTGTTGAGCGCGGTATGTTGGAACCTGTTGTCCTACCGAAATTGGCAAATGCTGCTCAATGGTTAGATTATTATAACGATATCAATTTTGAAGCTTCTGGAAAAGCCCCATTGACACAAGAAGAGATAAATAAATATGTGAATAAAGTAGATCCAGATGTCTATCCAAATGTGGATTGGATGCAAGAGATCTTTAAAAAGAGAACATCAAATGAACGTTTGAATGTAAATGTGACTGGAGGAGGAGATTTTATTAAATATTACGTTTCGGGTTCTTATATGAAAGAGAATGGGATCTTTCAGCCTCGAAAAACATCGAATTATGATCCATCTGTGAATTTCGACCGGATTAATTTTAGATCGAATGTTGATATTAGACTGTCTCGATCGACTGAAGTAAACCTAAACCTCTCCAATCAATACGAAACAAAAAACCTATTAGGTGTAAATTTGGGTGATATGTATGATATTATGCTCCACACCACACCAGTGGCAACACCTACCCAGTTTTCAAATGGCGCCTATGCACAGCCACAAGGAGGACAAAATCCCTATTATTCGCTCAATACTACTGGATTCTCGAAGGATTTCTGGAATAATGCGCAGTCGTTGATTGGTATCACTCAAGATTTTTCGGAGTTGATAACTCCCGGTTTAAAAGCGAATGTTAAATTTTCCTGGGATGCAAAGAACTCTTCGACATTAGACAAAAGAAAGGCACCAACCACCTATTATGTTGACAAAACAAAACCGCGGGACAGCGAAGGGAATCTTATTTTAAAAGATAACGGTAATGGCAGCGATTATCTTGCTTTAGCCGACTATCATTCGGGAGAGCGTGCGACTAATTTTGAAAGTTCCCTGATGTATGACCAGTTGTTTGGAAACAAGCATCGCGTCGGAGGACTATTTTTATTCTCCATGCGCGAGCGGACAAATAACTTTCCAGAACGGGATTATATCGCAGCATTCCCCTATCGTAATACGGGGATTGCTTCACGTTTGACCTATTCCTACCAGGACCGCTATTTTATCGAAGGTAACTTTGGCTACAATGGATCTGAGAACTTTGCGCCAAAGAAACGTTTTGGTTTCTTTCCTTCCCTGGCTATGGGCTATGTTATTAGTAATGAAGCGTTCTTTAAGTCGCTATTGCCTGTCGTTAACTTTCTGAAAATTCGGGGATCAATTGGTCGGATTGGTAGCGATAAAATCGGTGGTTCACGTCGATTTGCTTACAATTCAGAAATGAAGCTCGATGGTGGCTATTCTTTCGGCATTGGTGGCAAAAATTATCTTCAGGGTATAGCAACCGGTTATCCAGGGAATCCACTGGTTGCCTGGGAAAGTGCATTAAAGCGTAATATCGGGCTTGAGTTAAGCATTTTCAACAAATTGACCATACAGGCCGATTATTTTGCGGAGAAACGTGATGGAATTTACATTCTTCAGGAAAGTGTGCCTTCCATCGTGGGAATTAATGTAAAACCCTATGTTAATATTGGACAGATGCAAAATAAAGGGGCCGAAGGATCCTTGGAATTTAATCATCGCCAGGGAGAAGTCGGCATACAGGTCCGGGGTAATCTAACTTACAATCGAAATAAAAAATTATTTGATGACAAGCCGATTCCAAGATGGGCATATCAGTCTGAAATAGGACAACGCTGGGGACAACAGCGCGGATTAATTGCTTTGGGGCTGTTTGAGTCAGAAGAGGAAATCGCGCATAGCCCGATTCAACGCTATGGCGATGTGATACGTCCCGGTGATGTAAAATATCGGGACATCAATGGAGACGGCGAAATTACAGAAGAAGACAAAGTAGCGATAGGTGATACAGATATGCCGCAATGGAATTATGGATTTGGCGCCAGTGTATCTTGGAAAGGATTTGATCTATCGGCTTTTTTCCATGGCGTTGGACAAATATCCCGGATTATAGCGGGAGGACCTCTATATGGTCAGACTGGCAACATCTGGGGCTATGGACAGATCTATTCGGATGTCGCTGATCACCGCTGGAGTGCAGACAACCCTAATCCAAATGCAACTTATCCACGGCTCTCATTTAATATTGCCAATAACTCTCAGGCTTCCACTTTATGGCAACGCGATATGAGCTTTATCCGTTTGAAGAATCTAGAATTGGGCTATACGTTGCCAAAGCAGCTCACGGAAAAATGGAAAATGTCAATCGTGCGTATTTATGCACAAGGCGTAAATGTGTTCACATTCAGTAAGTTCAAGTTGTGGGATCCTGAACTGGAAACAGTTTCAGGAAGCAGCTATCCCCAAATGCGTGTATTTAATGTTGGTTTAAGTGTAACACTTTAATCTGAAAGATAATAATGAAAAAGTATATATACTCGATTTCCTGCCTATTACTGGTATTTTCCCTCGGGGCATGTAGCAAATATCTCGACGTGGATCTAGAAAATCAAATGACTTTAGAAGAGGTTTTTAATAAACGGAAAACCACGGAACAGTATCTGGCTCAGGTGTATGGCTATTTGCCTATAGAACATGATATGTTCAATGGTGAAGGCGGAAATGTTCCGCTGAGTGATGAAGCCTTATTTTCATGGGTAGCCTGGGTTCCATGGCTTAACTTTGCGAATGGGGCATGGGGCGTGACAACCCAGGATTATACAACTTGGGAACAGAATTATAAAGGGATTAATCAGGCAACCATTTTCATTGAAAATATTGATAGAAATGTGGAATTGAGTGCTGCTACTAAAGATATTATGAAAGCCGAAGCCCGTTTTTTAAGAGCCTATTTTTATTATCTGCTTTTAAAAAGATATGGACCTGTATTTGTATGGGGCGATCGTGCTCCCGATAGTAAAATTGATCCAACAACAGTAGATCGTATGTCTTTGCAGACAAATGTGGATTTCATAGTTTCTGAATTTGATAAAGCAAGTGCCGTATTGCCACAGGAAATAACTGATCAAGCCTGGTATGGTCGATTGACAAAAGGGGCTGTGATGGCCGCAAAATCTGAATTACTGCTGTATATGGCTAGGCCGCTATTTAACGGAGCGAAACTTTATATAGGGATAAGGAATAAAAGCGGTGAATTCTTATTTCCACAAACCGCAGATCCCAATAAATGGGAGCTTGCGGCCAAATCTGCCAAAGCGTTGATTGACCTGAATGTGTATGCACTTTACCAAGATAACAAAGAGACGAACTCTTTTCGACGTGCAATTAAATCCTACATGGGTATTTATTTTGATAAGTGGAATTCGGAAATTATTTGGGGAAGATGGTCTGATGACGGCTTCAATTATAACGTCCGTACAGCTCCACCGCGAGTTGTGACGATGGGCTGGGGCGGTTATGCACCTTCGCTAAAACTGGTCGACAGCTATCCGATGGCAAGTTCAGGACGCTACCCGATTACAGGTTACAGTAGTAATGGACAGCCTATAATTGATGAAAAATCAGGATACCAAGAAACGGGATTTACAGATAACTATGTACATCCGTTAGACAATTTTGCCTCCTTTAAGGCGCACAACAGTTGTGTCGGAAGGGATGCACGTTTCTACGCATCCATTTTGGCAAATGGAATGTATTGGACCAATCCAAAACCTCAACCCAGACAGGTGACATTCTTTGACGGCGGAACATCTTCGTATACGAAAACAGGGGACTGCGTAAAGTCAGGTTACTTGTGGCGGAGAATGAGTGATCCAACAAATGACATCGAAGCAGGTAACTGGGGGCAGTTTGCATGGCCATATTATCGTCTGGCTGAGATCTATCTAAACTACGCGGAGGCTTGCAATGAAAAACCTGCTCGTGATGAAGTGGAGGCGTTAAAATATATCAACCTGGTACGTAAACGGAGCGGCTTGAACGACTTGGAAGTTGCTTATCCAGAGGTTCGGGGAAATAAAGAACTCCTGCGGGTATTGCTGCGAAAAGAAAGAATGGTCGAATTGGCATTTGAAGGCCATCGTTACCCCGATCTGAGAACCTGGATGATTGCAGAGGAAGAAATGAATGAGCCCTATTATACCCGTAATGTTGCCGCAACTTCTTATGAATCCTCTTGGGAACGGACCAAAGATGTTTTTCCTGGAAAGCGAAGTTTTCAGGCCAAACATTATTTCTTCCCGATACAGCAAAAGCAACTGAGCGAGATGATCAACATTACACAGAACTATGGATGGTAGTACTTATTAAATAATACTGAAAACGATGAGAAATTATATATCCTATTGTGTTCTCCTGTTGACACTTTTCCTGATGAATGGATGTCAAAAGGATGATCGAATGAACAACATGGTCGACGACACCATTTATTTCAGAGATTTCAAAGAGAATAAAATAACGGTATTTGACTGGGGAAAATTTGATTATAATGTAACTGTTGTTAAGGCTGGAATTGGACAACAGGGAGCAAAGATAAACTTCAAGATTGACGAAGCGTACCTAGCAGCCTATAACGCGCAGCAAGGGACAAATTATAAGCTGCTTCCTGCTGACTGCTATAAAATTGCAAATACAACACTAGCCTTTGAAAAAAAGGATTATCTGCAGGATATTGCAGTTGCTTTTGATACTGAGCGCATAAAAGTGCTGCAAGGAAAATATAAGGAATTATATGTGCTTCCGTGCCGCATTGAAGCAGAGGGAGGGGTGTTACATGCGCTGAAACCTGAAATGGCAACGACATTGTTGATTCCTAACGTTAAAGACCCATTTTTGGAATTCACTTCACCGGGTCTGCAGCTTGATCAGATCAAACTGAGCCCCACAGGAGCTGAACAGGTCGTAGGAAAAGCGACATTGGTCACCAATTATCCCAATCAATGGAATCTTGACTATGAAATTGAAGTGGATCCCGTGATTTTGGACAATTACAACGGAACGGTATCAGACGATAAGAAGTTGAAATTACTACCAAAAGCGGCCTATCAGCTTTTACCCGCACCTTATAAAATTGCTGAAAAGGAGAATAAAACGAGTTTTTCATACACTATTCTGAAAAAAGGACTTATTGATGGAACAACCAATTTATTTGGGGAGTATGCGTTGCCTTTACGGATTAAGTCTGTTTCAAAAAATGGTATTAACCCCGATGCTTCGACAATATTGGTTCCAGTGTCCTTTCAACCGCCAGATATCCCCCGTAGTGGCTGGAAAGTAATTGCGGCTTCTTCCGAATGGATTGGCGGTGGTGAAAAGGAAAATATATTGGACGGTAATCCCGATACCTACTGGCATAATGTCTGGATGGGAGGAGAACCCCCATTACCGCATTATGTCATAATAGATTTTGGAAAGGAATATAATGTGATGATGATTGAATTAACAAGAAGGTTATGGAATAATGACTTAAAAGTCGTTGAGTTCTCGACTAGTAATGACAATAAAACATATGTTCCAATAGGGAAGATTGATTTCGGAACAAACAGTCCCAAATCGACTTTGGCCGTGAATGTTCCGACGACAAAGGCCCGTTATTTAAAATGTACGGTAACAGCAAGTAATCGTCCGCCTTCATCTGCTATAGCAGAAGTATATGTCAAAGGATTATAAAATACATCCGAAATTAGCTATAATACAACATCAAGTATAGTCTAATATACAATTTGGTAGATCTGAAAGTCACTCCATTTTCCGGAGTGACTTTTTTGCTTGAAGTGCGACGGTGCTTAATTGCGTAAACCGGAAGTTTCTACTTTCCTTATGCTGGTTTGCTGTTTAGCGAAGCTGAGCTGACGTTCTTCGCACAGGGGATGCGACTTGGAAATTTTGAAGAGAAAGGCCACTAGATTAGGCTGTATCCTTTTGAAGAGGATAACACTGGATATGTACTACGTTTTTCAGGAGGCTAGGGAACAATAAACGGATCATACCGAAAGTTTGGGG
>NZ_DIJR01000021.1:0-3131 GCF_002421245.1 Sphingobacterium sp. UBA5639 | reverse complement strand
CCATTGACCTCCGTTATAGACACTACCCGAGGGTTAGTTTTAATACTTCAAATTTGATAACTCCAACTTATCAAATGAAAAATCTGATTTTTCATACTGTAAACATCTTCTATTCTATTTATTTGTCCATTATGATCAAATACATTACAGAAATTGACAATCTCCTCTTAGAGAGGTTTAGATGGTCAGAAAGTCACGACGAAATGATGCTTTGGGCTAGGTTAAGTATTCTTTTGGAAATAGTTCGAAGGTCGGCAGTTCGGTGCATATTCTATTGATTTAGGAAGCCCTCTTAGGATTGAGGGCTTTCAATTTATTAACTAATTTTTGGTTTTAAACTTAATAAGTAGCTTTTTCAAGGCTATTTTATGTTTCTCGAGTTCATCTTGCGCATACTTGGAACTTTTAAGGCTTCCTGGTGTCCAGTTTATTATATCGTCTTTTCCGAAATTTAAAGTAGTTATTTTAGAAATGAACAGGCTCAGATCTCTTGGTCGAGTATATACTTCTGCATACCCTTCGGATATTAAGCCTAGATTTTCGATCGCCTTAAAAACAGGGATAATACCTTTTGCTCTAGTCCCACTTTTTGAATTTACAACGGCAGCTCTGATATAATCTTCGATAACGGATATGTTTTTTAACCCCTCTTGATTAAGCAGATCGGTCATTTTAGCCTCTCTTAATTCTGGAGGGGTTAACGCCGTTAAATCCAAATTTTCTCCGATAAATTCAGGCTCATACTTTTTATTTTTACTTGAACTGTCCAAAAGTATCTTGTCTCTAGCAAACTCTTTTAATGGTTGTAAAAGTGTATCAATGGCATTGCCTCGTAAATGAATTGAGTTTCTGCTTAAAAAATATAAAACCCTCTTTGGGTCTTTATCGATCTCCTTCAAATAGGTGTTAGTGATAGTTGGATAGAGAAATTCGCTTAAAAGCAATTGCTGTAGTTCCTGATAGCTGGAAGTATACATAATAATTTTATTCACCGCATCGTATTCCGATTGATTTCGGTTTTCAAGTACCCGGGTAATATTATCTACCAAACTCATTATTGTTTGTGAAGAGTACCCCTCTTGCAGTGCAAAGACCTCAAAATTCGAGATGTCACTATACGCATCTTCAATAAAATCCTCCGACAACATTTTTTCATTCATATCTTAAAGGTCAACATTTTTAAAGTGGTTTGCGAGGATTGAAGCATTCTCACGACTTTTTATTTTTACATAGGCATCGAAAGCCGCTTCCGTTTTATGGCCTGTTATCTTCATTATAGAGCCTTTTGGTATTTGAAGGCGTGTAGCGTTCGTTGCAAAACTTCGGCGCCCTGTGTGGGTCGATATGCGGTCACATAAGGGAAGATACTCAGTGAATATTCCTGATATTTTCGAAATCTCAACACCTTTTGTTTTAAGGAACGATTTATCAAGGTTTTCGCCTACGATCTTGCACGCTTTTTTAATATAGTCATTTAGTTTAACGTCGGATATCGCCCGAGGGAATCCGGTTGCAGATCCTTTTATGATCCATTCATTAGAAATTGGATCAATAAAATATCCTTCGTCCTCTTTGCTTTTGGGTATTATCGACTTGACGCCGGTATCAACACCGCCAACAAACCAAGTAAACGATCCTTCATTTACCCATGGACGAACAGATTCAATTGCAGTTATTCCAGTGCTGCGGTTCGAATACTTTTCCATGATCTTGCGAAGCTCTTTCAAAATAGGGATTACGACTTGCTCTCCTGTCTTCTTCGTGAGAATATCAATGAAATCCCCGTCAACATGGTCATGGGTGTTTAGTCTGCTATAATCGCTAAATCTTAAACCAGTCCAACAGCCGACCAAAAATAAATCACGGGCATTATCGAGAACAAGGGTATCACTAAAATCATAATCGGCCAGATTCTTTAATTGATCAACGGTTAGGGCGTCGCTTTCCGCTGGGGCGCTCTGCTTGGCAAAACGTTTGTCTTTCCAATCCACAATAGAATGAAATCCCTCCAATAGTGATTCGCTCATAAACTTTTTAATGTACTTGATCTGAGAGCCAAAGTAACTAACTCCTAGACCAAGCACACCGAGGTAATCCCTGAATTTATCATAGAAAGCCAACGTTATTTCGTCGAAACTCAGCATGGGCAATTGTTTGACCGTTTCCGGATCTTGCATCTGTTTAAAGGTTATAGGCTCGCCGCCTTTATACTCGATCAGAATATTAAGGGTGTTCAAAAATGATTGGATTGATCTTTTCTTATACGGCTGCCCTTTCAATAATCGTGTCGCTGGGTTGGAATTGGCCCCTTTTATATAATCATAAATATACACAAGAAGATTGTTGGTCTTAACGTCCTCCTTTTTTACCTCAACCGCAGCTTTTGGGACCTTATTCTTCAGGATGCTATTTATATGAACTTGCAACTCTTTAGCTTCTTGAGCATCAGGGAAACGGCCAAGATCATTGCATCGCTCAACGAAAAGATCAGATATTTTGTTTTTTACGTTAGTTAGGTTCCGTGATATTTTGGCATTAGCAACATTATTCTTCGGGAACTGTTTATCAAAGTCCCATGCAGCCGCAGTTGGTACTATTCTAATCTTAACATTATTTTGTACCAATACCTTTGTTTCTTTAAGCTGGTACTTGCCCAGGATAATTTTGTCTACACCTGAAAAAGTAAGGGGAGGAAGGTTATTAAACCGCAACATTGCTTTTATCCTTACTGGCTTTTCTTTTATTCGATCAAGGTCAATATCAGTGGTCACAATATTAAAGTTGATACTGTGCTTATATGCGCTTTGGTTCATTGTGTGTGTATGTTTTAAAACCGATAACAAAGATACTAAAATGTTATCGCTTTTACACGATTGTTATCGGTTTTAATCAGTCATAAACGGTAAACTTTTTCATAGTCGCGCTATAATTCAGTATAGAATGGTATTCAAAACAAACCGTTACAAAAAGTTCGAATCCTGATTGGCGTACTTAAAAGCTCCTTTGTATGACACAAAGGAGCTTTTTTTATACATCAAATTCAAAATATCCACGATACATACGCAAGCTTGAACCTATCTCCCCTTCTCATTTTTAAATTGCCCCTATTATGGATCAAGCAGACTTCTT
This sequence comes from Sphingobacterium sp. UBA5639, assembly GCF_002421245.1. Taxonomy (NCBI): domain Bacteria; kingdom Pseudomonadati; phylum Bacteroidota; class Sphingobacteriia; order Sphingobacteriales; family Sphingobacteriaceae; genus Sphingobacterium; species Sphingobacterium sp. UBA5639. Next base: position 2 of record NZ_DIJR01000021.1, on the reverse strand, counting down.
GG
>NZ_DIJR01000030.1:0-82697 GCF_002421245.1 Sphingobacterium sp. UBA5639 | reverse complement strand
AATAAATTTGAGACAGCTTCTTCAAGGTAGGTTGGTTTGTTGATTGCCTACGCGATTTCAGCAATAAAATTGCCCTCTTGATCCAAATCAGCTTTATGGGCTGCGATTTGTTGAAGATTAATATGTCCGATGACATATTTGAAATCTGGTGCGTAATATCGTTCTGTGATTTCACTGAAATTTAACTTTTCAATCAGTGTATCATCTGTATATCTCAAATAAACCTTAATTAAATAATCTTGGCTATAATTTAATGTGCTGGATTCTAAATGTTTTTTATACTCATAGCGGTATCCATAGCGAAGAGCCGCGATATCCGATAGCACAGCAGAACCTGTTGGGTGGCCACCTGCTCCTTTACCATAGAAAAATTGTTCGTCTGCAAAGGCCGCTTTCACCAATACTCCATTGTTCTCATTTTCTACATTATAGAGCATGCTGTCTTTGCCTACTAGGCGTGGTAATACATAAAGTACAACTTTGTCGCCGTCGATCTCTTTTGCCGTCGGTATCAGTTTGATCTTGAGGTTCTTTTCTTTCGCAAAACGAATATCTTGCTGTCCCAATTTATCAATACCAATATTGAACACATCTTCTGGTTTGACATAGATACCGTACGCATGCGAAGCAACAATACATACCTTAAATTTGGGATCAAATCCACCTACATCCAGCGTTGGATCTGTTTCTGCAAAACCAAGTTCTTGTGCTTTCTTTAAAGCATCTGTATATTGCTGATTTTCGTTGAAAACTTTAGATAAAATGTAGTTGGAAGATCCATTAAAAATACCGCTGACAGAATGCAGTAATTCATTGTCATAGTATTCTTCTAAATTCCGTATAATGGGAATACTTCCGCAAACGGCACCTTCATATAATAAACTGGTCCCGTATTCATGTTGGATATCAACCAGCTCTTCCAAATGGCTGGCAATCATTTTTTTATTGGCAGATACCACATTTTTCCCCGATTTCAAGGCACGAACAGTTAGTTGGTATGCTGCTTCGGCATCATCGATTAGTTCGACAACAGTATTAATTTCTGGATCACCTAAAATTGTTTCGGCATCGGTAGAAAATAAATCTGCTGGTAGCGAGCGTTTTTTATCTCCGTTTTTAATGACAAATTTCTTGATCTCCAGATTAAGATCTTTGGTTTTGATGATATCGTAAAGACCTTGGCCTACGACACCAAACCCAAACATCCCTATTGTTAATTTATTACTCATATCTCTTCTTAAATTCTCTTATATATTATTTACTCTCTTATACTAATTCGTTTATGTATTCTTTTTGTTCCCGCAGAAAGCTGCTAATGATTTTTGTGAGTTTTTTTGTTTCGATCAAAAAGCCATCGTGGCCATAGGTCGATTCAATCTCTTGATAATGGGCATTGGGAACATGTTGCGCGATGAATTGTTGCTCTTGTGGCGGAAACAACAAATCTGTATTAACGCTCAGGACTAAAGTTGGACAATCAATGCTCGCCAAAGCAGATTCAATAGATCGTCTTCCACGACCTAAATTGTGGCTGTCCATTGCTTTGGTCAGGAAGTAATAGCTGTACGCATTATAGCGTTTCACCAATTTTTCACCCTGATAGTTCTGATAGGAGGATGCTTTATAATGATCGAGTTTTTCGTTATCATCTTCCTTTTGCGTGTTGGCATACGTTATATAGTTGCGGTAAGACAACAGTGCCATAGCGCGTGCAACTTTCAATCCTTTAGCTCCACCATCAGGGTGATTGGCGTAAAAGGTTCGATCAGTTGTAATGGCCAGACGTTGACTTTCATTGAATGCAATACCCCATGGTGAGTGGACGGCATTTGTTCCAACCACGATGAGATGGTTGATGGCTATACTGTGCGATACGGCCCATTCCAATGCTTGTTGACCGCCTAATGACCCCCCGATAAGGATCTCTATTTGTTTGATTTCCAGGTGGTCCGCAAGGACTTGATGTGCGTGAACCAAATCCCTCACTGTGAATTCGGGGAAAGATAGGTAATAGGGTTGTCCGGTTGCTGGGTTTACAGATAGCGGATTACTGCTATTATATGCTGATCCTATGACATTGGCACAAATAATATAATAATCGTTTGCATCAAACAACTCACCTGTTCCAAAAAGACCGGACCACCAATCCAGCACATCTGCATTGGCCGTTAATGCATGGCAAACCCAGATCACATTGCTGCGATCTGCGTTGGGTTTGCCAAATGTTTCATAACTGATTTGTAAATCATTAAGCTCTCTTCCATTTTCAAATACAAAAGGCTCCGGGTGCAGATATATATGCTTACTCATTTCACGTTTAAGTTTTAAGCCGAAAAAATCTGATTATTTAATTTTATCAAAAGCTTGTTGTAAATCAGCTTTGATATCATCAATATGCTCTATTCCTACAGAAAGACGTAATAAGCCTTTGAAGACTCCGGCATTGGCTTGATCTTCATCACTCAATTGTTGATGGGTTGTAGCTGCTGGATGAATAATCAATGACTTCGTATCACCAACATTGGCTAAATGACTGATCAATTCTAAGCTGTCGATAAAGCTATTGGCCTTTTGCGCTGCGTCACCTTTAAGCTGGAAAGAAAGTACCGCGCCATAGCCATTTTTAAGGTATTTTTGTGCGTTAGCGAAGCTCGGAGAGCTTTTTAATCCCGGATAGTTTACTTTTTCTACCTGTGGATGCGCCTCAAGCCATTTTGCGACCTCTAAAGTGTTGTCTACATGGCGTTGCACCCGCAAAGACAAGGTTTCAAGTCCTTGTAATAATAAAAATGAATTGAAAGGGGAGAGTGCTGGTCCGAAATCCCGGAGCCCTTCCACACGCGCCCGAATGGCAAATTGAATATTTCCGAATGGTCCGCTTTCACCGAAAACTTCGGAAAATACTAAACCATGATAGCCTTCAGATGGTTCGGAAAATTGCGGGTATTTTCCATTGCCCCAATTGTAGTTTCCGCCGTCGACGATGACACCGCCAATGCTTGTGCCATGTCCACCGATCCATTTAGTTGCCGATTCAACAACCACATTTGCACCATACTCCAGAGGTTTAAATAAATAACCTCCGGCTCCAAAAGTATTGTCGACGATTAATGGTAAGTCATATTTTTTTGCTACGGCAGCAATTTTTTCAAAGTCGGGAATATTGAAACTTGGGTTTCCGATTGTTTCAACATAGATTGCTTTTGTTTTATCATCAATGAGCGCTTCAATTTTATCTGCTTCGGCGTCTGTTGCAAAACGAGCTTCGATGCCTAGGCGCTTAAAAGAAACTTTAAACTGGTTGAATGTACCGCCGTATAAGTTGGATCCCGCAACAAAATTGTCACCACTTTCCAAAATATTATTTAAAGCTATAAACTGTGCCGCCTGGCCGGATGCAACAGCAACAGCTGCAACTCCACCTTCCAGTGCCGCAATACGTTGTTCGAAAACATCCGTAGTAGGGTTCATAATCCGTGTATAAATATTACCGAACTGCTTTAATGCAAATAAGTTTGCGCCGTGTTCGGCATTTTCAAATACAAAAGATGTTGTTTGATATATAGGAACTGCTCTAGATCCCGTAGTAGGGTCAGCGACTTGGCCAGCGTGAACCTGAAGAGTTTCGAATTTTAAATTTTTGTTTGAAGACATAATATATCAGATTTTAAGGGTTCAAAAAGAAATTGCAAAGTAAAAAGAGAAGCATACACACCTCCTTGAAGGGTCTGTTAAATCTTTATCCAAGAAAACGGAAATGATTTTTAACAAGCATGGAAGTGCATATGCATACGCATTCGCATCGATACAATTGTACGATGGGTTACACTTTCGCTTATCGTGCGGTTCACTTGTGTTGAACCTGAATTTTTAATGGACTTCAGTAATTTAATAATCATTGTCTTATGTCATTTATATGCTCCAAAACGATATTGTTTTGGACAGGAATTGGCACCTTTTCAAACAAATTGAAGGTTGCCAGTGGGTCATTGAGCCAGTCTCTCGCCACTTCTTTATAAATCAAGACCTACTGATGAAGGGAGGTGTTGATTAGAAATCTTCTTTCGAAGACGACACAAATATAAACTCTTTTTTTATTAAAGCAAAAGAAATGCTATTTTTTAGTTAAAGGAATTTTGAATAACATGCCGATTGGAATCGCATATCTTCCGATGAAACCGCAAAAGTAACTGTCAATCGGGTATTATGATTTCTTTAAATTGATCCGTTCTGCAGTTTGATTTAAATCTGTTAGAAGAGGTTTAAGCGCATCGATTCTACTATGGATATCATAGGCGAGGTGGCGATTCGTCTTTTTGTTTAAAGATAGCGAGAGGCCCACCAAATGGGAATTGACCTGATATGCGAGTGCTTGAAAATGGTGAATATGTGACCAATCCATCCATTTGTGCTCGGGTTCTTGTTTCATTTGATTGATGGCGTCTGAAAACAGGGCCATGGCGGTCTGCGCCTTTTTACGAGCCAGTCGTATATCAAACGAACTTTGTCGTTCGTCCGACAGACGGTTATTGATGATCTGGAAATAATGCGCGTTGTAAAGGGATACCTCTTTTGCCAGCTGAACCATGCCTGTGCTCTGGCGTACAGGTATCAAGAAATAACCCGCTATAGCCAAGAATGCTCCAATCAGTGTGAAAAGTATTCGGCTGCCTAAAATGAGATTGATGTTCCCTTCGAACAGATTGAGCGCAATCACAATTCCCAAGGTAATGAAGATGACACTGACCATATAATTAGATCGGTTGAACAAAAAGAATCCAAAAAGACCCAATGCAGCTATGGTTAGGAGTGCTGGAAGAAAATGAATAGAAATTAAGCAGAACACACCAACTATAATACCCGAGAATGTACCGACAATACGTTCTATATTACGGGTTTTTGTCATTGAAAATGCTGGCCTGGCAACAATAGCGATCGTCAGTAAGATCCAATAGGTATATTTAAAATCCAAAAATAAAATACCGATCAATGCACCTGTTCCAAAAAGAAGAGCCATCCGAACCGCAAATCGAAAAAGCGGATTATTCAGATGGAGTTTACTTTTTAGATCAGCGAGATTACGTAATGGTCGACTGATAAATTGTTGGTACTCGCTGGTGTCAATCTTATCCTGAATTTCCTGATTTTGATAAAAAGCGACCTGGATTCTGTTGAGTACATCAATAATTGCTTCGATGTTGCATATGATAGAACATAATATACCTTTTGCTGGATCGGCCTGTTGTTCTTGAATTTCTTTTAAATCCCGTAAGAGGGCATTAATTTTAAAGTTATTATGGTATAATTGATGTGCATACCGGAACCTCTTGTCGGGTTGTGAAAAGCTATCGATTTCTAACGCTAATAATTTGATTGTGTGACGAATTATGGGAAGGCTGCCCGTGTCTGCAAGATTTTTGCGAATTGCATCGTAGTCATGATCAAGCGCAATAATTAACTCATGGAGGTCAATTAATCCATAAACCTGACTAAGCCAATAATTGCTTTTATGCCACTGTTGGCTTATGATTTTTTTTTCTCGAAACAGAAGAGACCTGATTTGTTCCTGCTGTTCGCTGATCTGGCCATGAATTTTTCCTACGCGACTGTACGTAATATTCAAAGGAATATCGGGATCGTAAGACTGTGATCGTATCAATAGAAATTGGGACAATCCATGAAAGCCATTAGCCATGGCATGTTTCAAAGAGCGATAAGGTTGTATATAGGCTTGTAAAAGGCTAAAAAAGTAATATATTATGGAACCTGTTGTAATCTGTAAGCCAACCGCAAAGGGGTGTTGTGGGGCCATTCCGATCACAAAACTCATGAGAATCAATGTCATGTTTCCAATTGCAGCATAGCGGGCTCCAAAAATGCCGTATAAGGTGCATATAAAACCGGCTGCCGCTAGCACGATAACCAAGGGCCAATGATAGGGAAATACAATAGCTGTAAACAATGATGCAACAAAGAAGGTGGGAATACATACCAGAGCTGAAGAAAGTTTATCTTTTCTGTTGCCAGGAGGATCGGTGAGTGTCGTTAACAACGATCCGACACCGATTCCGATAGCCGTGCTCGCTTGCGCTCCCAATAAATAGATCGCCAAACTTGGCAAAATACTGATGGCAACATTACGTAATGCGTCTCCAGCATGCTCGCCATGCATAAATCGTATCATAAGGATATAAATACGGTAGAGTCTTTTCTTCAATGATACAGTGCTCATGAATCAGTTTACTAATTTTCGATGCAAAAATACAAATATTATGCTTAATATTTTTTGTATACAATTTATTTGTTTTGAATTTTATTTGTTTTTTGAATTTTTATTTTGATTCGATGTCATTTTCCTACGATATGTTTCAGAAGATTCAAAATTAGCTCGCAGGATCCTATCCGCTGTAAAAGCGATCAGCGAAGGATAGGGTTTACCGATATTATTTGGTTGTCTACCGAGTGAATCGCACTACCTGTCTATTTCTGCTAGTCAACGTGTAATGAATACACGAGGTTTGTTGTCATTATTATGAAGTTGACTATCCGATCGATAGCCCAAAGAAATTACATTATGAAACCACAAAAAATTAAATTGCTCTTATTTTCTATTGTTTTATTCCTGTGTTCTAATGCCGGACCCGTTTCAGCACAGTCTGACGGGGGGGAATTACGTACTGTCGTTGTTGGGCAGGACAACAAGCCCATTGCTGCCGCAAATATTTCACTGTTTCGTAAACCCAATGATGTCTTGTTAAAAGGAACCTTATCCAACGAAAATGGAGAAATTGTGTTGTTTGCGATACCCGAGGGGAAGTACAGCTTACAGGTGTCCACGGTGGGTTATGGTACTTATCGTTCTGGGGAAATAATGCTGCGTGCGGGTGATTTCAAGGTGCTGGATACGATTCGATTACAGCTGGAAAGTAAAGTGCTGGATGAGGCGCAGGTAATTGGCAAGAAGCCATTAATTGAAAGTCACCTTGATAAAGTTGTGCTCAATGTCGAGAACAGTATTTTGGCAACCGGAAATAACGCATTGGAACTCTTGCAAAAGGTCCCGGGGGTAACTTTAGACAACAAAAAGATCAACCTTCGTGGAAAAAGTAATGTGATCATCATGATTGATGGTAAGCCTACTTATCTTTCTGCAGATGAAGTGTCGCGCTTATTGGAAAATACAGCTTCAAATGCAATAGCCTCGATCGAAGTACTCACCAATCCACCTGCAAAATATGATGCGGCAGGGAATGCAGGAATTATTAATATTAAGACGAAGAGGAATACGCAATTTGGAAGTAATGTTAGTTTAAACCTCAATTTAGGGCAGGGTAAATATACAAAGGCTGATGGTGGCTTTCTCATAAACCATCGTAATAATTGGGTGAACTTATTTTCTTCCTATAACTATGCAACTGCCTTAGGCTTTAATGATTTAGATATCGATAGGGCTGTAGATACCAAAAGCGGGACGACTTTTTTCAATTCGGATTCTTATTCGAAATTCCGCTATCGAGGTCATAATTTCAAATTTGCGGCAGATTTTAACCTGGGGAAACAGGAGGTCATTGGATTTGTGGTTAATGGTAATGTAAGCAATGGTCATTCAACACGGGAGGGAAGCAATCTGATCGCTTCTCAAAAAGGAAAGCTTGATTCGGTAGTATTAGGAAGTAATTTGTCAGATTTTAAATACCATTACCTCACTTATAATCTGAATTACAAAAAGACATTTGATACTTTAGGGACTGAATTGACGTTTAATGGGGATTATTCATATTCGAAAAATAATGACAATAGCACTGTTGGAAACCATTTTTTGGACGCAAACTGGGAAGAATTTAAATCACCGCATATTTTCCGGAATGATATGCTTTCTAAGGCAAAAATATTAGTTTTTAAAACCGATTTTGTGCATCCTTTTAATAAAACGACGAAACTCGAGGCGGGGTTAAAATATAGCCGCGTAAAAACAGATAATAATTTGTTGTACGAAGATCAGGATCAGCAAGGCGAGTTTGTGCAAAATAATGGTCAAAGTAATCATTTTTTGTACAATGAAAATATAGCAGCAGCTTATTTCAGTTTAAATAAATCGTTCGGAAAGTTTTCGGTACAAACTGGACTGCGTGTTGAAAATACGAACTCCCTAGGAAACTCAGTGACGCTTGGGCAACAAACAAAACGTACCTATACCGATTTTTTTCCATCAATATTTGTACAGCAACAGATTAATGATAATCACAAGCTTGGTGCGAGTTATAGCAGACGTATTGACCGCCCTGATTATGGGGTATTGAATCCCTTTGTGTATTATTTGGATCAATACACGTATCAGTATGGCAACCCTTATTTAAATCCACAATATACCAATTCGTATGAAGTAAATTATACCTTTAAAGATCGCTATTTACTGAGTTTGGGCTATAAGAGGACCAACGATGCAATCACTCAGGTCATAGAAAGTAATTCAGAGACCAAAGCTATTGCACAGACCGATCGAAATTTGGCTTATTTTGATTATTACAACATGAATGTCAATATACCCGTTAAGCTTTTTAAATGGTGGAGTATTTCTAACAATGCCAGCGCTTTTTATAATAAGTTTAGTTTTGATGAGCACTCCGGAGCGCAACGCCAATTGGAAAAGTTATCGTTTCAGGTAAGTTCCAATCATGATATCCGAATTGGGGAAACAACAAACCTGGAGCTGACGGGCAATTATTTCTCGCCAGCAGTATATGGCGTATTTAGTTTTCAGTCTTACTATGGCATTGATCTAGGTGCAGGTAAAACATTTCTTGACAAAAAATTGAATGTCAAGTTGGGTATAAATGATGTCTTGAATACAAGAGGCCAGCGCAGACTGTCGAGTTATCAGGAAAATGGATACTATCGTATACGAAATGCATATGATAGTCGGGTTATCCGATTGTCTGTTTCTTATCGTTTTGGTAATATGAATATTAAGTCAGTCAATAAAAAGGGGGGGGATAATGACGAAGATAATCGATTAAAAAAATAGGAGCTATTGTTGTGAGAGGAGGTAAGGAGCAAGAGATGACGAACGTTCCCCTAAAACAAAAAGAGCCAGCAATATCGCCGGCTCTTTTTGTTTTATTGGGAAGTTATCTTAACTTAAAAATAAGATCTCTCTCAATTTTGGAAGAGGCCATTTTTTGTCATCAACAATTTTCTCCAATTTGTTGACATGATAACGGATCACATCGAAATATGGTTTAACCAATTCATCGTAAGCGATTGATCTCTCACGTACATCATCAATTTGGTTTGCTTTTTTACGTTCTTGACGCATTGCTTCAGCTTGCTCCAAGATGGTATTTACGTGTGTTGAAATACGTTCTACAAAGTTCAATTGAGAGCTGAATGCTGCTTGTGCCAGACCCAGGTCTTTTAATCCTTTGACGTTTTCAATCAATTCATTTTGATAAATGAAACATGCTGGGGCGATTTGGTTGTTAACCATCTCTTCGATGACACGCGCCTCAATTTGTAATTTTTTATAGAAGTTTTCAAGCAAAATTTCGTGGCGAGCTTCTGATTCACGTTTGGTATAAATACCTAGTGATTCAAACAGGGCTAAAGATTCTTCTTTTACATAAACATCTAATGCTTTAGGTGTCGATTTGATGTTAGAAAGACCACGTGCTTCGGCCTCTTTTTCCCATTCTTCGCTGTATCCATTGCCTTCAAAGCGGATAGCTTTTGAATCTTTGATGTATTTGCGGACAACATTTAAGATCGCAAGATCTTTTTTCGTGCCTTTTTTGATTTGTTTATCTACTTCTGTTTTGAACTCGATCAATTGCGCTGCAACGATCGCATTCAACACGGTCATCGGTAAAGCGGAGTTTGCAGAAGAACCAACAGCGCGGAATTCAAACTTGTTACCGGTAAAGGCAAATGGTGAAGTACGGTTCCGGTCTGTATTGTCCAGTTTTAATTCAGGAACTTTAGGAATACCATGCCATAAGTTTGCCTCTGCTTTTACTTTTTTAGCAACACGAGCAGATTCAACTTCTTCCAAAAGCTCATCCAATTGAGAGCCTAAGAAAATTGAAATAATTGCTGGTGGAGCCTCATTTGCACCCAGACGGTGATCGTTGCTTGCACTAGCGATAGAAGCGCGCATCAAATCAGCGTATTCATAAACAGCTTTGATGGTATTGACGAAGAAAGTCAAGAACATCAAATTGTTTTTAGGTGTTTTTCCAGGAGATAATAAATTTACACCAGTATTTGTGATTAAAGACCAGTTGTTGTGTTTACCAGATCCGTTGACACCAGAGTATGGTTTTTCATGCAACAATACTTTGAAGTTGTGTCTTAAAGCAACTTGTTCCATGACATTCATCAACAATTGGTTGTGATCGATGGCCAAGTTGATTTCTTCGTACATTGGAGCACATTCAAATTGAGAAGGTGCAACTTCGTTGTGACGAGTCTTTAAAGGAATACCTAATTTTAGCGCTTCGTTTTCCAAGTCCACCATGTACGCTAATACGCGCTCTGGAATCGCACCAAAATAGTGGTCTTCCAATTGTTGGCCTTTGGCCGACATGTGGCCAAATAACGTACGGCCCGTTAACTGAAGATCTGGACGAGCATTATATAAGGAAAGGTCAACCAAGAAATACTCTTGTTCAATACCTAGAGAAGCGTTTACTTTAGTGACCGATTTGTCAAAATATTGAGCAACATCCGTTGCCGCTTTATCTACTGCGTTGATGGCTTTCAATAAAGGAGCTTTATAGTCTAATGATTCACCCGTATAGGAAACAAAAACTGTTGGAATACATAATGTTTTACCAGCACCTGTTTCGTAAATGAATGCAGGAGAAGATGGATCCCAAGCTGTATATCCTCTAGCTTCGAATGTATTACGGATACCACCATTTGGGAAAGAAGATGCATCGGGCTCTTGTTGAACTAATGCGTCAGCAGTAAATTTTTCAATGGCTTCACCGTTTTCGTCTGGCTCAAAAAAAGCATCATGTTTTTCAGCAGTCGAACCCGTTAAAGGTTGAAACCAGTGTGTGTAGTGAGAAACGCCGTGGTTAAGTGCCCAAGTTTTCATGGCCTGTGAAATGTGTTCAGCCAAATCTCTTGAAATAATCTGTCCCTCTTCAATGGATGCAACTAACTCCTTGTATGAATTTTTAGGAAGGTAGTCTTTCATTTTGTTTACGGAAAAAACATTCTTTCCGTAAATGTCAGTTGCTTTTTTAGTTTCAACTTTTTCAAATGAAGCAATTTGGCGTGAGCCTGCTGCTTCTACTGCTTTGAATCTTAGGTTCGACATTTGTATTTTGTAGTTAAATTACAGTTTTGTTGATTTTGTTTTTCAAAAATATTGTGTTTTTATTGAAAACTGAAATTTTTTTTGATGTTTTTTGTGAAATAATTCAAAAATTATGGTTTTTGGCTAATAAAAAAGGTGTGATTTATATAAATCACACCTTTTTTATTGTTTTGTGTTATAATTCGAATCCCCAGTCTATTCCTTTTTCGGTGGCAGGTACTCCTTTCTTCATCCAAGAAGGAGCGGGGGCACCTTTTAGGAAATGATCGAAGAATTGCTGTTCGCGAATTTGTATATCCTTACGGTTTTGTCGAAGTATAAGGTTATGTTCATCACCATTATAATTCAGCATCCATACAGGTTTGTTTAATCGGCGTAACGCAGTAAACATTTCAATACCTTGATACCATGGCACGGCCCCGTCGTTGTCATTAGCCATAATGACAACAGGAGTTTTAACTTTATCCAAATGGAATAAAGGTGAATTTTCGATATATAGTTCTGGAGCTTCCCACAGGGTTTTTCCGATGCGGCTTTGTGTATGTTCGTATTGGAACTGGCGGGACATACCACTTTGCCAGCGTATTCCGCCATAGGCAGATGTCATGTTGACGACAGGAGCACCAGTCCATGCTGCAGCGTACATATTGGTCCGCGTAATGAGGTGAGCAACTTGATAACCGCCCCAACTTTGGCCCTGTATTCCCATCTTTGTGCTATCAACCCATGCATTCTGAGCGAGGTATCTCATCCCAGAATTGATGTATTCTTCAGCTGATTTACCCGGATGACCTGTTTTGTAGCTTATATTTGGCGCAAATACCAGGTACTCGTTACTTACAAAATAGGGGATGTTCAAACGCGATGGCGTAGGAGCAGGGGGTTGATACGTATATAATCCATCTGAAAGCTTTTCATAGAAGTAAGCTATAATGGGATATTTTTTTGCAGGATCAAAATTTTCTGGTTTATAAAGAATTCCCTCAGCCTGATTTCCTTCGGGCGTTGTCCAATGGACTAACTCCGCTGTCCCCCAGTTGTAATTAGCCTGTTGCTGATTAATATTGGATAGTTGTAATTCGTCTTTGAACTTTATGGTATTGGTGTAGATATTAGGCGAATTCATATAATCCTCTTTACTGTACAGTATCGTTTGTTGATCCGCTGAAGAGCTGATATTCCTGAACGTTTTTGCCTCCACCAAAAGACTTTTAGGATCGCTATGCTGCCCCTTGAACTGGTAGAAACCAGATTCTTTGGTTTTATTGTCAAAGGAAGTTAGAAAACCACCCTTTTTATAGTCGAGTGTTGTGGCTTGTTCGCGGTCCTCTTCTCTTTTTAGCGGTAAGTAGCGGAAAGTTGTCTGCGATGCAGCTCCATAGCCGTTGGTCAAGATGGATTTGTTGGAACCGTCCAAGTTAAAATACCAGATATCATACCTCGAATTGACGTAAATCCCTTTAAAGTCCGGACTCCATGCTGCCATGCCATATCCTTGCGCGGCAGTAGGCATATCATTTTCCTCGTCGGCAAAGGACGCTGGTATACCGTCATTTAGCACCATCTTTTTCTTTGAACTAACCTGATAGGAATTCCAGGAACCTTTATCTTGGTCGAAATATACGATGTATTTTGCGTCAGGACTTAAGATTGCATTTCCTGAAAAGTTTGAAAGGATTAACTCTTTATTTCCTGTTTTTGTTGAAACCAGATAAATGTCGTCTCGTGTACTGCCTTCCCATTGACTTGCGATGCGCTTGCCAAAATCAGTGCGAGCTAAGATATACTCTTCATTTCCGTCCGGTGTAAGTGCGGTGGAGTTAAATGTTTGGTCCGTAAGGGGAATAATGTTGCGATTATATTTGGGGTAAGTAACCGCTAAGAAATTTCTTGCAAGATCTTTCTTTAAATTGACCAACTGCATGGGCTGTAAATAGTCGTCTTGCCAGTTCCAAACGTCCACTTTAGCATGCTCAAAATCAACCAAAGTGGTGTCTCTGACACGTGGTATTGGTGCTATGCCGAAAAATAGCTTCTCCCCATTTTTGCTGAAACGGATATCGCCATCCCCACTAACGGCCCAGTCTTTAGGTATACCATTGCTTGTTTTTGTTGCGAGGTATTGGGCTGTATCTATACCATTGGCATAATAATATAGATTGTAATTTTTTAGTAATGCCTTTTCATTGGAGAGATCCCCCAGGTAAGCGAGCTGATTACCTGATTCATCAAATTTGAAATTTTTATAATTACCTTTTCCATTTGATATCTTTTTAAGCTTTTTAGTTGCTATTTCGTAAAGGTAGACTCCAGATTCTTTTGATAGGCTATCTTTTGAATCTGTTTTTTTTGAAAAAACGATTTTTGATCCATTTTTATTCCATTCGTATTGATCTACAGATGAGAATTGCACCGAATCACCAGAATTTAGATCATATAAAGCAAGCGTTGCCACTGTTTTTTTCTTTTTATCGCTGCCTTTCTTTGCTTGTGTGGCATCAGTAGCCGTTTTTGAATCAGGTTTTTCATTTATTTCCTTGTCGAAAAGAAAAGAGACGAAATTGTTGTTTTGATCAGCAATTTTATAGGATTTTACCTGCGCAAATTTGACAAGGGATGACGTTGTTACATTGTAGATTGCCAATGAATCTTTTGGGAGATCTTCGGCTTTCTTCTTTTTGATCTTGGCTTCGCGGGTTAAGGCAAATGGCGCTTTGACTAAACTTAACAGATGATTTTCGGTATCTGTTAGTTTTCCATTATACCCACGGGGAATTTGAATGATTTCTTTGTTCTCTTTGGTTTTGAGAAAAAGCTGATTGTCGCCTTCTTGTGGAACGACCTGGAATAGGATAAATTTTCCCGATTTACTGATATAGGGTGATGATACGCTTTGCCAACTATCATATACCGTATGATCCAATGGTTTCTTTTGCGCATGGGCAGCGAATGCAGCCAGAAAACAAAATGGAATACAGATACTTTTCTTATTCATATTTTTAAACCTTTTTGTCGCAATTTATTCATAAAAAATAAATAAACATCGATTTTTTGGTATATTCATTGTTACGTAAACATAAAAAACTGGTTATGAAATCATCATCCGCTGTTATTATTTCGATTATAATGGGCGTTGTGCTCTTGCTCGGCACCTGGATATTGGGTACAGCTTATCGCTATAAGTTTAAATCGACGCAGACAATCACTGTTAATGGTAATGCCAAAAAAGATTTTGAATCCGATTTAGTCAAATGGAGTGCTACTTTTAGCCGAAAGAATTATGAATTGAGTGCTGCTTCAGCACAATTGGCTACCGATAGAGATTTGGTGCGGGACTTTTTAGTACAACAGGGGGTTAAGGCTGACGAGATCCGTTTCGAGGCTGTTAATATTGCCAAAGACTTTGAATATCATACCGATGGAAAAGGCAATGGTTATAATACTTTTTCCGGTTATACCTTATCGCAGGCCGTCAGTGTCGAATCAAAAGACTTAAATAAAGTTGACAATGCTTCAAGAGAAATATCGACATTAATTTCCAAGGGGATAGAACTTAGCTCCAGTACCCCTAACTATTATTACTCCAAGCTAGAGGATCTAAAGCTGGAACTTATTTCACAGGCTTCGAAAAATGCACATCAACGTGCAGAGAATATCGCAAAGGAATCGAATGCCGGATTGGGTAATCTGGTAAAGGCCGATCTGGGAATTTTTCAGATAACGGGACAAAACGACAACGAAGAGTACTCTTCAGGTGGTGCATTTAATACAGCATCAAGAAAAAAAACAGCTAATATCACAGTTAAAGCAAGTTTTTTGAGTAACTAATGAAAAATTATTTGACTGAATCTCAGTCCTATATTGGTTTTGATTGAAAATTTATTCAAAAAGTTTTCTCCTTTTCAATAAAAAACCTACTTTTGCATCATCCCAAACGGATATGCCCGGATGGCGGAATTGGTAGACGCGCTGGTCTCAAACACCAGTGGGAAACCGTGCCGGTTCGACTCCGGCTCCGGGTACTGAAAGCCTCTTTACGATACGTAAAGAGGCTTTTTTTATACACCTATGTTTTTCTGACCTGATGATTTCGACAATACCCGGATAATAACTTATCAAGATACACAATATAACGGATATATCCTAATACCAACGTATACCTAATACCAGTTTTTAAGCAGTTTTTAGACAGTGATTAGTCATTACTTATTCAGTTGTCACTGAGCAAGCACTGAACGAGCACTGAACAAGCACTGAACAAGCAGTGTCTAAAGAGCTAATCTGATCGCTCTTTGATCCGAATTTGCTACAATAGCTATAGCTTGTTCTTTGGTGTTTCTTCGCTTATTATAGGGACTTTCATTAGACCTTCCTGGGTATTCGTTCGCTATTTCTCTGGTGTTTCCTTGGTGTTTCCTTGGTATTTCTTTGGTCTTTCTTTGGTGTTTCTCTGGTCTTTCTTTGGTGTTTTAACGATAAAATGCCAATAAAAGAGCAATAAAAGAGCAAAGAAACGGTAACGTAGGTGTAATCCTCAACCAGACTTGTAGATAAGAAAGATAAATTGCCTACCGTTGAATTGGCAGTAAGACGGGCTTTTTTTTATAAACTTTCTTTAATCTGAATTTTCTTGTTTAAATTGGAAATACCAAATATAAACTTGGATGAAAACAGTTTTTTTATCGCTGGCACTGTTGTGTTTTTTCATGACGCAGGGACAAGTGGGGTTTGTCTTGAACGGGAAAAAGAATGTCAAAATTCCTTTTCTTTTTGTTCATAACCTAGTCATTATACCTGTGCAAGTAAACGGGTATATGATGAACTTCCTGTTGGATACAGGTGTTAAAGAAACCATGATATTTGGGGAAACATTAAAGTCAATTGATAGCGCTGTTTTTGTTAATAAGTTTCAGGGCTTGGGTCGGGAAGAGGGTTTGGATGGCTATTTATCCATCAGCAATCACGTGAATATTGCAGGCGTATATGAAGATTCGGATCAACCGATCTATATTCTTCAAAACGCTCATATTGATATTTCTACCCGGATCGGCGTGGAAGTGAATGGAATTATGGGTAGTCGTTTTTTTGAAAACCAAATGATCGAAATGGATTTTCAAAAACATCGCATCACCTTATATCCTAGAGCGAACAAGCCTAAGGGGCTTGAGAAGATGCAGCGTTTGCCCTTGGATATTTTAAACAGTCGCCCCTATACTTCGGTTGCTTTTAAACAGGGCGATGTGGCTATTGATGGTCGTGTATTGATCGACATGGGAAATAGCGATGCCTTAATGCTTATTCCTTCCAAGCTAAATAATTTTGATATTAAGCCTCCATTTATTGATGACTACATAGGGCAAGGATTTAACGGTGAGATTTATGGAAAAAGAAATCGAATCCGATCGCTCGAACTTGGGCCGTTTACAATGGATTATCCCCTCGTAGCCTATCCCGAATTGAGTTCGTTACAGCATGCAACATTTGTGAGCGAAAGGGTAGGTTCCATTGGAAATGAGTTGTTACGCCGATTTAAGGTCGTATTCGATTACCCCAACAAATCCATATACCTTCATAAGAATAAAGATTTTGATCGCTTTTATTATTTGAATATGAGTGGTTTAGAAATTATCCACGATGGCATTAAATACGAAAAAGAAGAAATACCCGTGGTTCTGCAAAAAGATGGCGGTACAGAGGTAAGAATGGGCAACAGTGTGCAGTATCGCTTTGTACTACGGAATATGTACAAAATTGCGACGGTTCGTGATGGTTCGCCTGCGGCAATCGCAGGACTAATGCCGGGAGATAAGGTTATAAGGATCAATGGTAGACCTGCATCTTCATTTTCCCTGGAGTCGATCCACAATCTTTTTAAATCAGAAGAGGGAAAGGAAATGCGTTTCCGCGTAACCAGAGGCGGGAATACACGCGACTTTAAATTTGTGCTAAAGGATCCACTTCCATTTAACCCGAATTAAATTTTTGCAAATATGAAAAGTTTAAATAAAACTTATTTATCTTTGCTGTCAAGAATAGTATTATAACAATTAAACACGAAGAGATATGTTGGTCGCCAAGATTATAACACCGCAAGCTTTTAAGGCAAATGGATTTGCTGAAAGCAATCTTCGTGCTTTTTGTCATATTTAAGACATTCTTCAAAATTGGAGCACATCGTGTTTGTTCAATCCGCTGGAATGAATAATCGGATCGCTTCACTTCTTTTGGAAAACCAATTAATACAGATGAAAAAGCCGAAGTTCATTCGGGCTTTTTATTTTTCCTGATTTTCGTTTCTATTCATACAACTTAGACACTTTAGGGGCATATGGCTTTCTGAAAAGCTGTTTATAATCCGCTCTTTCGCACGAATTAACTGTGCATAATGAAGAGCATTTGTTTAATAGATTCTTTATCTCTAAAAGAATATTCCCGAAATTTTTTCAAAAATGCTGCCGATTTCTACGATGGAATTGGTGGCTAATTATGTATGTTTTTTACAAAAAATGGGAAGTAAATTATCTGGAAAAGACTTAATAAAAATAGGTTTTCCACAAAATAATATAGTTAACACAGCTTTGGGACTGATCACAAGGTATCGAAAGAAAGAAAATAAAGAAACCATTCTTCTTGAACTTGCTGAGCTTTTAGAAGCTCCGGAGCGATTTATGGAGCATAAAATATGGGGAAAGCTTTCTGAAGGACTGGTGCAGCCCATAGAAATACGTGTCCGGGAGCTGAGCGCGCATGGAGCTCCATTTAACATATTTGGTGCAAATGAAATTGATGAGCAGGCGAAAAGACAATTGTACGATGCATTGCAATTGCCTATTTCAAGGCAAGGTGCATTGATGCCAGATGCACATACAGGTTATGGGCTTCCCGTCGGTGGGGTGCTGGCTACAGAAAATGCCGTTATACCCTATGGTGTCGGGGTGGATATCGGTTGCCGGATGAGCCTGTCGATATTCGACTTACCTGGCAGTTATTTTAAAGGACGAGAATTTCAACTGAGAAATATATTGAAGGAAAATACCAAATTTGGTTTAACCGACACGCATCGTGAGAAGTCTGATCACATCATTTTCAGTAGGGCGGAATTTCAGGAAATCCCGCTGTTAAAATCCCTGTTGGGGAAAGCTTATAGGCAATTCGGGACTTCTGGCAGCGGAAATCATTTTGTCGAAATGGGCATTGTTGAGCTTCATACCGTGCGGAACGAATGGGGGATGGATCCAGGGCAGTATTTGGGGATTTTATCCCATAGTGGTTCTCGCGGCCTGGGAGCACATATCGCTAAACACTATACGAGTCTGGCTGCCCAACTGTGTCCATTACCTCGTCATGTGCAGCATTTGGCCTGGTTGGATTTATCAACCCAAGAAGGACAAGAATATTGGATGGCAATGAATTTGGCAGGGGACTATGCCCAGGCCTGTCATACGGATATCCACCGACGTTTGGCTAAAGCACTTGGATGTAACCCCGTGGTAACGATCGAAAATCATCATAATTTCGCATGGAAGGAATTCGTGAATGGTGAGGAATATATCGTTCATCGGAAGGGAGCAACTCCTGCTGGAAAGGGTGTATTGGGGGTGATTCCCGGCTCGATGACAGCACCGGGGTTCATTGTGGAAGGGAGGGGAAACCCCTTAAGTTTACAGTCGGCATCCCATGGAGCGGGGCGGGTTATGTCGAGATCTGCCTGCAAAAATAATTTAACAAAAAGCGCCATGTTGAAAGATCTGGAAGCATGTGGTGTAGAGTTGATCGGGGGCGCGTTGGATGAGTCGCCACGTGCTTATAAAGATATTCATCGGGTGATGAAATTGCAGGAGGAACTGGTGAATGTTCTCGGAACGTTTAGTCCGAAGATTGTACGCATGGACAAATAAAGGTGATGGAAGAAAGGTATTTACAGGTTTCTTCGGGACGAGGTCCTAAGGAATGTAATATGGCTGTCCGGCTAGTATTCGATAGACTCGCTGTTGAAAGCCGTAAAGTTGGTGTAGAAGTCACGGAAATAGAAAGAGAAGACGTTGATGGACTTCCTTGTTCGTTAATCGTCAGATTGAGCGGAAGAGATATGGAACAATTGATTGATCATTGGGTTGGTACAATCTGTTGGGTGTGTAAAAGCCCCTTTCGTCCTTTACACAAACGGAAGAATTGGTTTGTCGACGTTAAAATGTACCATCCTGGGGAAAAGGAAAGGCTGTTGGATTTGAAGGATGTATATTTCCAAACAATGCGGAGTAGCGGCGCAGGTGGGCAGCATGTCAATAAAGTAAGTTCTGGCGTCAGAGCTACGCATGCACCGACAGGTGTAAGTGTTCAGGTGATGGATACGAGATCCCAATTGCAGAATAAGGAGATTGCAATGCTGCGCCTGGCTGCACGTCTTCGGGATTTAGGGCAGGCCAAGTTAAATGCGGCCAAAGCACAAAAATGGAAAAATCAAATCGAGGTGTCACGGGGACAGGCAAAACGCGTCTTTCATGGACAAAAATTTATTGAAAAGTAAGTTATTTTTACTGTTTTACTGAAGCGAAAGCCCTTGCTAGTATTTTGGCAAGGGTTTGTTTTTTAGCGTTAATTTTTTTATTTGAAAAATGCTCGCGGTTTATTTGTTGAAAGTCAATGATCGGGATTTAGCTGTGTTAGACTTGTAATATTTTAACATTTGATGTTAAAATATGGGTAATATTGGTCAATATCATAGCGTGCTCTGTTTTAACATTTGCATAATTTAGATTTTATAAAAGCATTTTAAACTAACTAACAGAGACTAGCTTATGAACAAAAGAAGTATTGCAATACTAGCATCCAATATACTAGTATGTTCTGCGCTTTATGCCCAAACAGCACTTAAAGGTAAAGTGTTGGATCAGGATGGCAAACCAATACCAGGGGTATCGGTAACCATTCGAGGCGGTGCCGGCACGCAGACAGGAATTGATGGTGGATTTTCATTAACATATACAGGTGGAGGAGTTTTAAATGTCACTGCAGTTGGTTATAAATCCAAGCAGTTTCAACTGAATAATCAAACGAATTTAAGCATTACATTAGAATCTTCAGCGGAGAATTTAGACGAAGTGGTGGTTACCGCATTAGGTATCACAAGAGAGAAGAA
The DNA here is from genome assembly GCF_002421245.1 of Sphingobacterium sp. UBA5639. Lineage (NCBI taxonomy): Bacteria > Pseudomonadati > Bacteroidota > Sphingobacteriia > Sphingobacteriales > Sphingobacteriaceae > Sphingobacterium > Sphingobacterium sp. UBA5639. The sequence goes on along the minus strand of NZ_DIJR01000030.1, from coordinate 62,235 downwards.
ATCGTTGGGTTATGCCATGCAGGAGGTTAAAGCCAAGGAATTGACAGATGCCGGACAACATAGTCTAACAGGAGCATTGGCGGGTAAAGTTGCAGGTGTCCAAATAAACCAATTTGGTGGAGCGATCGGATCTTCAGCGCGTATTTCGATCCGCGGAAACACGTCGTTACAGGCAAACCAGCAACCGCTTATCGTAGTGGATGGTATTCCTATTACAAATAACTCTCAGCGTTCCGGAGATAATACCTATACTGGGGTGGATTACGGTTCGGGTCTAAACGACATTAATCCAGATGATATCGAAAGCATCAACGTACTGAAAGGTGGGGCAGCAGCACTATACGGTATGCGTGCTGGTACAGGCGTTATTATGATTACCACAAAATCTGGAAAACGGGCCGAAAACGGAGTCCAGATTTCATACGATGGTAATTTTTCCATCGACAGAGCCGCCAATTTACCGAAGTACCAAAATTTATATGGTCAAGGATCACGGGGGGATGAATACAGTTTTAAGAAATTTGGTGGAAATCTATCTTATCAGGATTATGTAACGCAGAATTCATTCAGTTACGTTGATGGCACAGGAAACATTGGTGTTAATGATAATATCGATGAATCTTGGGGGCCTCGCATGGACATTGGTTTGTTGATACCACAGTTTAACAGTCCGGTTGTGAATGGTGTACGCCAGGCAACAGCATGGAATTCACATAAAAACAATGTTAGAGAGTTCTTCCAGACAGGTTTTTCCCAAAACCATAATGTTTCATTGCTTTCCAAATCAGATCGATCTTCTACACGTGCATCTATTTCCTTTAGGGATCAAAAGGGAACAGTACCTAATACAGATCAGAAAAAATATACTGCCCAGCTGAACAATGAATATAAGGTTAGCGATAAAGTGTCTTATGACATTATGAGTAACTTTACGCGTACAGAAAGTAACAACTTGGTCACGCAGGGATATGATGCAGCAAATCCAATGAACGGCCTGATCTGGTTTGGTCGCCAGGTGGATATGCAAGACTTGAAAAATAATTGGGATCAAAAAGATGCGCAAGGGAAATATACCTATTACAATTGGAATTCCGCTTATCATATGAATCCTTTTTATACGATGCATGAATCCCGTAATGCGATGAAGATGAACCGTGTTTTCGGTAAGACATCCTTATATTATCAACCTTTTGATTTTTTGAAATTTGAGGGACGTGTAGGATTGGATTACTATAACACACATATGTTTGAGACGACTTATTTTAACTTTGATAACCAAGATGGTAAGTTCAATGACATAAAAAATAGCAATTCCGATTTTAATGCAGATTTTATCGCGAATTTCAATAAACAATTTGGGGATTTGAGTTTGACAGGTATTTTGGGTGCTAACTACCGCGATTATCAATATGAAACAAGTACACTAGGGGCCAAAGGATTAAATGTATTAGGCGTTTATACGATTGCGAATAAAATAGGAGATGCCTACACGTTTATGGATCATTCGAAAGGCCGATCCAATTCGGTTTACGCTCAGGCAAATTTGGGCTGGAAAGATCAATTATATTTGGATCTGACAGCACGGAATGACTGGTCATCGACACTACGGAAATCCTTTTTCTATCCTTCGGCAAGTTTAAGCTGGATTCCGACAGCTTCATTTGAAGGTCTGAAAAGTGATTATTTGAATTTTTGGAAAATGCGATTTAATTTGGTGAAAGTAGGTAACGCTACACAACCTTATCAAAATGGAAACTATTATTATGCACAAACAGATGCTTATAATAACCTAGCGCAAATGTACAAGAGTATGGTCTATGCGATCGAAGGCCTGGAACCTGAAGCTATCACTTCTTATGAAATCGGTACTGAGCTTGGATTATTCAAAGACCGTCTTCATTTAGACCTTACCTATTATCAAAAAATAAATAAAAAACAATTGCTTCCAGTGACGACCTCCAATGTGGTTGGGTTTAGTAGTATCTTCTTAAATGCGTGAGAAATTCGAAGCAAGGGTATTGAAGTTCAATTACGCGGTGATATCCTGAAACGTGAAGACGGATTGAATTGGACAACAACTGTCAACTTCTCAAAAGATAATAATAAGGTTGTTGAACTTTATCCTGAATTGGGCTTGAAAGATTACAGACAGGGTTGGACTTGGGGGATCTCCAATATGGCTTCTGTGGGGCGCCCTTGGGGAAGCTTGGTTGGCCCCGGTTACGATCGTGTAAAAGATGGACCGATGAAAGGTGCTATTAAAGTGGGTTCTAACGGTCTGGTTTCTACACCGCTTGATGGTCAAGTGATTGGTAATGCTGTGCCGGACTTCTTGGCTTCGATGCGTAATGACTTCACCTTTAAAGATTTTAGATTTGGCTTTATGCTCGATTTTCGTAAGGGGGGAGATATTTGGTCACAAACGATGTCCCATGGTTATGCGACGGGTATAGCTGAAATCACTGCTGCGGATGGCATTCGTGAAAGGGCAATTGTAGCAGGTCGGGACGTGATGAAGAATGAACGATTTGCAATGTCGGACGGAAAAGGAGGCTGGGTTGCAAATACCATAGAAACGTCAGCGCAGGACTGGTACGAAAATGGCGGGATTGCCGAAATGTATGTTTTTGATGGTTCTTTCCTGAAATTAAGAGAGGCCTATATTTCGTATAATTTACCAAAACATTTATATAGTAAAATAAAAGGGATTAAGCGGGCTAATATTTCTGTAACGGGTACCAACTTAGCCTTGCTTTGGGTGCATAAATCAAATACGATGCGGTTAGATCCCGAAGCGGGAGGTGTATCTAGCGATTCTAGAGGTGTAGGATTTGAGCAAGCGACAGTTCCAAACTCAAGAAGTATAGGTCTTAAACTTGGTTTTACATTTTAATTAATACATAAAGTTTAAGATATAGAACCCCAAAAAATTATGATTATGAATACTTTCATTAAAAAATTTAAATATACGCCTTTGTTAGCCGTTCTTTTGGTGACAGGTTGTACCAAAAATTTTGAGAAAATTAATACCGATCCGGATGCTTTAAATGACGTTCCACCACAAAATATGTTGGTCAACGTGATGCGAAATGCCGGAGACCAGTTTGGCGGTGACGTTGATGGTTATGGTACATTTGCTGGATATATTGTTAAAATTCAATATCCGGATAACCTGAGTGGATTGATTCCGACAAATAATACCTATGGCAATCGTTGGGCTGCTTGCTACTATAATATCACCCAAATGAAAGACCTGCTTAAAAAGACAGAAGCCAATGCTGAAGGGTATAAAAATACAAGGGCTATAGCAAGAATTTGGAATAACTACATGTGGTCTTATTTATTGGACGGCTGGGGTGATATTCCATATTCAGAGGCATTTAAAGGACGGCCAGAAGATGGTTCGGTATTGAAAGCCAAATATGATAAACAGGAGGATGTTTTTCCCGCAGTTTTAGCGGATCTCAAATCAATTGCTGATGAATTGGCGGCTGGTATTGGAACGGATGATGTTGGTAACTATGACGTCATCTATGGAGAGGCTAATAGTGGTAGTCCGGATGTAAAAACACAAATGTTAAGGTGGCAGAAGTTTTGTAATTCGCTACGCTTGCGGATGGCAATACGCATTTCTTCCGTTGCTCCGGCATTAGCTAAATCTACAATTGAGGAAATTGCTGGAAATAAGACAAAATATCCATTAATTGAGACCAATGCGGAAAGTTGTCAAATGTTTTTCCCTGGAAATCTGCCTTATATGGAACCTTGGTATGAGTCTGGCATTTACGGTAAACGCATCAACAATTGGGGAATGTTTGATATTTTTATCAATCATTTAACGGAAACGAACGACCCTCGGATTGAGTCCATTGCGCAGAAAAATAATGCCGGTAAATATGTTGGGTTTGTTAATGGTTCGTTGACTAATCCTTCCCCTTCAACATCAATTTCATGGATTGGACTCCATTATATCAATAACCCTGCTGGGGCAGTACCTTTTTATAAAGCCTGTGAAACTTATTATATGTTGGCTGAAGCCGCATTATTAGGTTATAATGTTGGAATTACAGCTAAAGCAGCCTATGAAACAGCAGTTAGGCTATCTATGGAAGATAACGAAGTTGCTGAACCAGCTGTGAATGCTTATTTAGCCGGAGCGGGAAAATTTGATGGGTCGAAGGATCGTATCTATTGGGATATGTGGGTCGCTTTATTTAAAGAAAATTTTGAAGCCTGGAGTTTGTATAGAAGGACGGGAATTCCTAGCACCAATTATCCTTCAAAAATTCAAAATTCAGCAACTCCACATACAGACCAACCATTTCGCCTGCCTTATCCGAATAATGAATACCTATATAATACGGATAACGTTACAGCAGCTGCGCAAGGGACTGTGGATTATAACTGGGGAAAACGCTTATGGTGGGCTAAAAATAACGGTAAAAACTAGTTTAAAATGCTTTATTGAGCGGGTATCGAAAGATCCCGCTTTTTTTTTGCTCGTTTTAATGACAATTTTACCCCTTCGGTGCAAGACGTCCTGCCAACCTTTCTGATAAAGCCTCAAAATCAAAAGTTGGGGCTTTTTGATTGCTAATGTATCCTCCCTTAGAAAAAATAGTACACGGTTGTTAAGGCCATTTAGCAGACTGCGGGAAAGCTTTAGCCGCTGAAATAATTTATTTATAATTAATAGGGACTATTACCGTATTTTCTTCTGTCATTGACCTTTAATGTAGAAAATAATTTGTTTTATTGCGGTGATAATTAGTATCTTTAAGAGGAAGGGCCTCAAAAGAATTCCTTCAGACTAAGTAAACTTAAGTAGTCGCTGTAACCTGCATCTAAAGGAGGTTATAGGGCATGGAATTTCAAATTCGATATTATGATAAAATCCCCGGGCTTCCTTTTTAAGGAAGCGATCAAGAATGAAAAACCATTACAAATTGTTGGAGCGATCAATGCGAATCATGCTCTTTTGGCTGAACAGGCCGGTTTTAAAGCTATTTATCTTTCTGGAGGTGGTGTTGCAGCAGGTTCTCTTGGGATTCCGGATCTTGGGATTACAACACTTCAGGATGTTTTGATTGATGTGGATCGCATTACAAATGTGTGTAAGCTTCCTTTGCTGGTGGATATTGATACTGGCTTCGGTCCTTCGGCATTCAATGTGGCACGTACAATAAAGTCTTTAATTAAAGTGGGCGCGGCGGCAGTACACATGGAGGATCAGGTGGGAGCTAAGCGTTGTGGGCACCGGCCTGGGAAAGAGCTCGTCTCTCGATCTGAAATGGTTGACCGTCTGAAAGCGGCGGTGGATGCACGCACGGATGAACATTTTGCCATTGGTGCACGTACAGATGCACTGGCTTCCGAAGGCCTTGAGCTTGCTTTGGAAAGGGCAGTGGCTTATAAAGAAGCCGGAGCGGATTTTATTTTTGCCGAGGCGGTGCATCATTTGGAGCAATACGTTCAATTTAGTGCGGCAACAGGCCTTCCGATTTTGGCGAATATCACCGAATTTGGACAAACACCGTTGTTTGGCCTGGATGAACTTCGTCAAGCGGATGTTTCTATTGTCCTTTATCCGCTATCTGCCTTCCGTGCAGCTAATAAAGCCGCTACAACTGTTTATCGTCATATTCGGGAAGATGGGGGGCAGCTGAATGTGATCGACGATATGCAGACGAGAGAGGAGTTATACAGAAGTATCGATTATTATGCTTATGAAAATCGATTGGATCAATTGTTTAACAAATAATTATATTCAGATGGAAGAGACAAACGGCGCAGGTTTTAAGCCTAAAAAAAGTGTAGCACTTTCTGGTGTAACAGCTGGTAATACGGCTTTGAGTACTGTCGGAAAAAGTGGTAATGATCTGCATTATAGGGGTTATGATATTTTAGATCTGGCGCATCAGGCAAGTTTTGAAGAGGTTGCTTACTTACTTATTTATGGAAGTCTACCAACACAGGCGCAGCTCGTCACGTATCAAAGTCAGTTGATCAGTCAACGTGGCCTACCTATTACTGTTCAACAAGTCCTTAAGCAGTTGCCATCTACAGCCCATGCCATGGATGTTTTACGGACTTATGTTTCGTTTTTCGGTAGTGTATCGCCAGAAAAGGATAGTCATCCCATTGCTGGTGCACGGGATATTGCAACTCGTCTGATGGCATCGATGGCTTCAGCACTGTTGTACTGGTATCACTTTAGTCAGCATGGACGTGAGTTGCAGGTTGAGACTTCGGACTCCACTTTAGGCGGACATTTTCTACATCTCCTGCACGGAAAGGTCCCATCGCCGTCTTGGGTGAGAGCGATGCAAATTTCACTTAATTTATATGCGGAGCATGAATTCAACGCATCCACATTCACCGCTCGGGTAATTGCAGGAACAGGATCAGATATGTATTCCTGTATAGCAGGGGCAATAGGTGCGCTACGTGGACCTAAGCATGGCGGAGCCAATGAGGTCGCTTTCGAAATTCAGAGTCGTTATGCAAATGCTGATGAGGCGGAAGAGGATATCCGAAGACGATTGGCAAATAAAGAAGTCATTATTGGATTTGGCCATCCGGTGTATACGATCTCGGATCCAAGAAATCAAGTGATAAAACAAGTTGCGAGAGAGCTGTCGGAAGAAGCAGGAGACATGACACTCTACCTGATCGCGGAGCGGTTGGAAAAAGTTATGTGGGAAGAAAAGAAAATGTTTCCGAACCTGGATTGGTACTCCGCCGTGTCCTATCATATTATGGGGATTCCAACGGAGATGTTTACGCCCTTATTTGTTCTCTCACGTATAACAGGCTGGTCAGCGCATGTTTTTGAGCAACGTCAGGATGGAAAAATTATCCGGCCGAGTGCAAACTACATTGGTCCCGATGATAGACCTTTTGTACCTCTTTCCGAACGGTAAATTTGGATTAATGAAAGGTGTTTAAAGTGCTTTTTGAACAGGGGGGAGAGGAAGAATTTAGCGCATAAAAAAAACGAATTATATTAATAAATAGAACGATAGTCTTATACGAAATACACGAATGAGTTCAGCAATATCAAATGAAAGACCACAACCGGATCAGGTTTTAGTGGACATTGTGGATTATGTCCTAAATTATAAAATTGAGGAAAAAGTTGCTTGGAATACAGCATTTTACTGTTTTCTCGATACCATCGGCTGCGGCTTGGAAGCATTGACTTATCCTGCCTGTACTAAATTGTTGGGGCCAGTTGTGGCAGGGACCGTTGTACCGAATGGTGCAAGGGTGCCGGGTACAAATTTTCAATTGGATCCCATTCAGGCTGCCTTCAATATCGGCACGATTATTCGATGGCTGGATTTTAATGATACCTGGCTAGCTGCAGAATGGGGCCATCCATCCGATAATTTAGGGGGAATTTTAGCTGTCGCAGATTGGTTGAGCCGAACTAATATTACGCATGGTCAAAAACCATTGAAAACTAAAGTGGTGCTCGAGGCAATGATTATGGCTCATGAGATACAAGGTGTTTTGGCGCTTGAAAACTCGTTTAATAAAGTGGGTTTGGACCATGTTATTTTGGTTAAGGTAGCTTCAACAGCGGTGGTAGGTAGGCTCCTTGGTCTCACAAGAGAGGAATTGCTCAACGCGGTTTCTTTGGCTTTTGTCGATGGACAAGCTTTACGCACTTATCGGCATGCACCAAATACAGGTAGCCGAAAATCATGGGCAGCCGGAGATGCAACTTCACGTGCTGTTCGACTGGCCATGATCGCAAAAACAGGAGAAATGGGCTATCCATCTGTTTTGACAGCTCCAATCTGGGGATTCTACGATGTATCCTTTAAAGGAAGTGCATTTAAATTTCAACGTGCTTACGGATCATATGTGATGGAGAATATTCTTTTTAAGATTTCTTTTCCCGCTGAGTTCCATGCACAGACTGCAGCCGAAGCAGCAATGTTACTTCATCAGCAATTGAAGGAATTTGGAAAAAGTACTTCGGATATTGCCCGTGTTACCATTCGTACACATGAAGCGGCTATCCGGATTATCGATAAAAAGGGGCCTTTGCACAACCCTGCAGACCGTGATCACTGTATTCAGTATATGGTTGCTGTGCCGCTGATCTTTGGACGTCTAACAGCTGAAGATTATGAAAATCATATCGCTTCTGATCCAAGAATTGATGCACTGCGCGATAAAATTTATTGTATCGAAGATACTCAATTCACCCTTGATTATCACGATCCACAAAAGCGGGCGATATCAAATGCTTTGACCATTGAATTGACTGATGGGACCTTATTGCCTGAGGTAGTTGTCGAATACCCAATAGGTCATCCAAGAAGGAGGGCAGAAGGAATACCTAAGTTAATTGAAAAATACAAAACAAATCTTGCTCGGGTATTTTCTGAAAAACAGCAAAAGGAAATACTTGCAGCTACCTTGGACTACGATACTTTCCTCGAACAGGATGTTTCGCGTCTCATGGATTTGTTTGTGCGCTAATGATATAGCTAGGGCGACTCAGCCTATTTGTCGCCCTAGCTTTTGTTTAGTACTTTATAACATCATTACGCAATTATATAGAATATTTAGTTTTAAAGATGTAATCCTTTGTTTGGTAGTTTTTTAACCCTTTAATGGTTATCTGTTAGGGTAGCATTTAATAGGTGCTAGACAACTTCTTCAGTTGAGCACAGGTCGGTTTTAAGACCAGTTTGAGTCGAAACCATTATAAAATCTGAAATCTTTATCTGCCAGCTCTCTTAAAGATGCTGGAATATCCCATTGTTCACCGTAGGGCTGAAATAGTTGACATTCCGAAACGAATAGAGGAAGTGTTGTGAGATCGATGTGACCGAATACCCCCCCTGTATGGCTTGCATAACCAACCCCTAAGATGGAACCAATATCGCCATCGATGGGTTGATGAAGTACACCTTCTGCGAGGCATCGGTAACTATCCAATGCCATAACATGCAATAAACGCTTACGGATAATTGTAGCCGTTATATTTTCCTTTACAGATGCAATTATAGGGTTTTTCCAAATTTTCTTCTTTTTGGTTTCAGTGTCATAATCGTAGAATCCGGCGCCTGATTTTTTTCCTTTTCTTCCTTGATCCACCATACCTTTGAGGTAATTGTATGCGCGCTTTTGGCTGGCATGTAGTTGTGGAAGTTGATCATATACATGGAGCATTAGCTCCAAGGAGATTTCGTCTAATACCGCTAAGGGACCTACGGCAAAACCTGCAGCTATCGCTTCCTCTTCAATAAGAGTTGGAGAGATTCCTTCCAATACCATTGTAATACCCTCCAGTAAATAGTTGAAGAAAATACGCGAGGTGAAAAAACCTGGAGCGTCTTGTACGACTATCGGAATTTTATTGAGGCGTAAAGCTGTGGCGAGTGCTTTCTCCAACGTTTTTTGCGCGGTTAGTTTACCACAGATGATTTCGACAAGGGGCATGCGGTCAACAGGAGAAAAGAAATGCATGCCGATAAAACTCTTAGGTTCGGTGCTTGCTTTCGCAAGCTCCGTAATGGGCAATGATGTCGTATTTGTCGCGAAGAACCCATTTTCACTTAAATAGGGTAAGCTTTCTTGTGTGACATTAGCTTTTAGGTGGAAATCTTCAAATACAGCTTCAATAATACAGTCAGATCCATTCAGATCACTGACTTGTTCCGTTGGTTTTATGCGTGCAAGCAATTGCTCCCCTTGGGATGCGGTCATGGCCTCTAAAGCCAGTGATTTTTCACAAACCTGCTTAGCATAAGCTTTGCCGCGTTGGGCTTGGGAAATTGTAACGTCTTTTAAAGCAACTTCTATTCCCGCCCGGGCCGCCTCATAAGCAATCCCCGAACCCATCATTCCGGCACCCAGAATGCCTATTTTTTTTAGGCTATAATCCTCAAAATGGCTTATACTTTTGGGTGATTTCGCCAATTGGACACCATAATGAAGTGTACGGACCATGCTGAGTGGCTCGGGACGTTTTAATACGTGCAGGTACAAGTTTGCTTCCTGCTCGGCGGCCTCAAACGGTGTAGATAATTGTTTTTTTTGTAATAATTCAATAACTGCATTTGTACCGGGGTATAAGCCGCGTGCTTTTTTTTGGATAGCGAGAATTGCTTCAGGCCCCAGTTCGTCCATTTGTTTTGTGTGCTGGTTGGCATCAATGCTGGGAGGATGAAGAATCCAGTTTTTTGCTAAAGATAGGCAATCGTCCGGCTTCTGCGCCAATTCATTGATTAACCCAAGTTGATGTGCTTCTTCACCGCTCACAGGTTTGTTTTGTGTCAGCAGACTTAGGGCATTTTCAGTACCTATCAATGCTGGCAAATAGATCGTTGCACCAAAAGCCGTAAACAAACCATACCTACTTTCCGGAAAGCCAAACTGAAGTTTTTCGGAGGCGATACGATAATTAGACCATAGCATAGTCGCTAGGGCAATCGCAGTACAATTGTTAGTGAAAAGAGAGACAATTGGCTTTTTAAACGTTTCCCAACGCAAAACTTTTGATGTAAGCTCGAATAAGTCCGAAGGGCTCGAGCGGCTCGAAGAGAACTGCCTAAATAATTGCGCATACTCAATTTTTTCGTCTTGAATCGGGCAAGTGTATACGACGCCTACCGTATCTTCCCGTTCGAGAATGAACGTAACCAAATCGACAAATTGTGTGAGATAGCCTATCATATCCAACTGCTCTGGAGCTGCTGCCGATAGAGGTTGGATTGTAATGATATGATGATTATCCTGTTCTACACGAAAGAGAGGGTGTGTCCTATAAGATTTATTTTCATCCATTGTATTGGTCCTGATTTTTAAAAGCTTTCTATTGTTTGGACTTTCCGGATTGATAAGTCACATGATCTATTGTCATTTTCGCGATAATTTCGAGCATGATTTCTGAGGTTCCTCCGATAATGGTGCCGACACGGACATCGCGATATAAACGTGCGATTTTATAATCTTCTGTAAAGCCATAACCGCCAAATAATTGGAGACATTGGTTTACGACATTGACGGCGAGCTCACTTGCTTGTAGCTTCGCTATGGAACATTCTTGGACTGCATATTCGTTTTGGTCTTGGAGATCACAACAATGGTAGACAAAGGCTTTCGTGGTAGCAATATTGGCTGCCATTTGTGCGATCCGGTGCCGTATGGTTTGAAATTCCTGGATCTTTTTTCCAAAGGCTTCGCGTTGTGCGATATAATCAAGCGTATACTGAAATGCGGATTCTGCGGTAGCGAGACTATGAACAGCTGCGGTAAGCCTTTCCAACTGAAGTCCATCCATTAAATAGCGAAATCCTTCTCCGGCAATGCCAACAAGGTGAGAAATAGGGACTCGCACATTATTAAAACCTAGTTCGGCAGTGTCCGAGGCGTGCCAACCTAATTTATTGATTTTGTTTGAAGAGACTCCGCTTGCATTTCTGTCAATAATTAACAAGCTTATTCCTTTTGTTCCTTGGTCAGGAGCCGTTTTGACTGCTGTAATGAAAAAATCACCGTAGTAACCGTTGGTAATAAATGTTTTAGATCCGTTGACAATATAAAAATCTCCGTCGCGGACAGCTGTTGTTTTGATCTGCTTTACGTCAGAACCAGCCCCAGGTTCAGTAATAGCAACAGCGCTGATCATATCACCAGCAATAACCGGTTTAAGATAGCGTGCTTTCAGATCTTCTGATCCATATTTCAGTAGGTATGGAGCCGACATAAACTGAATGACAAGCGCGGAAATGGTAAATCCGCCAGAAAAACAATACGATAATTCTTCGCAGAGTATCAAGGAATAATAAAAATCGAGTTCTAGTCCGCCATACACTTCTGGATAATTGAGACCCATAAATCCCATATCACCCATTTTCTTCCACACTTTCCGGTCGATCTCCCCCTGTTTTTCCCAATCATCGATGTAAGGTGTAATCTCTTTTCGAATAAATGCGCGAAGTGTATCGCGAAAAATCTGATGTTCAGCTGTAAACCGGATTGTCTGCATAATCGTTTATCTTGCTTCTGGTTATCTTATGTAAGGGGGCCTCTTGAATGCCCGTCCATTAGGATGTTATCTAAACGAATTTAACGAAAAGGCTTGGCTTTTTGCAAATTTTTATTCTTTATTTTTCGTTTAATAGTTTAAGTAGGGAAGTTTTTGGGTTGTTTTTTTTCTATTTATTCTGTTTTTATAAAAAAAATAAAACCGACTTGTTGTGGGGTATCTGTTATATTTTTTATCTTTAAGATGAGGAAGGGCTGTTGCGGATACGCTTAGGATAGGCCTCCTAATTTTAGCAAAACAATTATAAATTTTTATATCATGTCAAAAAGCGTATTTATCGTTGCAGCGAAACGTACACCAATTGGAAGCTTTGGTGGAGCGCTATCGTCAATTTCAGCCACGAAGCTCGCAGCCCGGGTTGTCCGAGCGGTTGTTGATGAAGCTGGAATTGCCAGTGATTTAGTCGACGAGATTATTATGGGGGCTGTTTTGCAAGCTGATTTAGGACAAGCACCGGCTCGACAGGTTGCTCGTTTCGCCGGTTTATCAGATCATACAACTGCAACAACCATCAATAAGGTATGTGCAAGTGGCATGAAAGCCATAGCGGTTGCTGCGCAGAGTATTCTATTGGGAGATGCGGATGTTGTGATTGCAGGGGGGATGGAAAGCATGAGCAGGGTACCTTACTATGCAGATGCTATGCGCTGGGGTGCTAAGTTTGGTGCTCAAAGCCTGAGTGATGGCTTGCAACGCGATGGCTTGAGTGATGCTTATTCAAATGATGCCATGGGAGTCTTCGCGGAACTATGCGCCGAAAAATATCATATTGGTCGTGAAGAACAGGATAATTATGCAATAAGTTCCTATAAAAGAAGTCTCGATGCTTGGCAAAAAAATAAGTTTTTGAGCGAAGTCCAACCTATAACGGTACAGAGTCGAAAAGGAGAGGTGCTTGTTTCGCGGGATGAAGAGTTTTCTCAGGTTAATTTTGACAAGATACCTGAGCTTAAACCCGCTTTCAAAAAAGAGGGGACTGTAACTGCAGCGAACGCATCGACGATAAGTGATGGAGCTGCTGCGGTACTGCTCATGTCTGGTGAAAAATTGGAAGAACTTGGACTTGTCCCCTTAGCCGAGATTATTGCTTATGCTGATGCTGAACAAGTGCCAGAATGGTTTACGACAACGCCTAGTATTGCCACAAATAAAGTATTAAAAAAAGCAGGCCTTACCATTGATGATATTGATTATTTCGAATTTAATGAAGCCTTTTCTGTTGTCGCTTTGGCAAATGCACAAATTTTAGGCTTACCCTTGAACAAAGTAAACGTTTATGGGGGGGCGGTATCTTTAGGGCATCCATTGGGAAGTTCGGGAGCTAGAATTGTGGTAACACTTAGTAGTATCTTAAGACAGGAAGGGGGATCATTAGGACTGGCTGCGATATGTAATGGTGGCGGTGGTGCCTCTGCCATGGTTATTAAAAAGATTTGATGCTTCTTCCAGCATAAGAATGCATTAATCTTATGCTGGAAGAAGTTCAGTTTTATTGAATTCGGTTGTTATTAACCATCTAGCTTCCAAGAAACTTATTTTATTTGCTATCAAGTCGTTTGTCTACTCTTCATATAGACGACTTGCTTCGACGCCATGGAGCGCAAGCTCCGATTCGATTTCCGTCGGGTTTAATCGAATGCCTTCTATGGTTAACAGATTGTAAATAGAATCCAAGTCGATTTTCCATTCGTGGATGCCATTCAGTTTTTCAACAGCTTGTTTAATTTTGTCTACAAGACTGGGATGTTGTGCATTAGTTTCGAAAATGAGCTTTTCCATAGTGTTTCATATTAGGCCTGATTAAAAATCAGGCGGGTTTAACCAAAATAGCGTAGACAATCATTTGATCGGCTAATTACAATAGTCTCAATATAAGGAAAATAATCTGAAATTAATGTTTCAAAGTGACTAAATTGTAATGAAACTGTTAATTTTTGTAATAAATACATGAGAATTTTACAGTGCTGTATTTTGTTTAGATTGCTCAGATTTCATTTGATCGTTAACGAGTTTGATTATCCAGGTTTTCTGCAACTGGTTTTTCGTTTAGAATGAAATTTTAACTAAGTTTGGATGAACATGACGACTGAAATCTCGAATATAATCATTCTATTATTGCTGACCATTGTTGCTGTAGTATTGGTTTTGTTTCTATTGTTAAGACAAAAATACCGGAAATTGGAGGTCGAAAATAGACGACAAAAAGATCTTTTTAATCGTATGGACAATCAAAAGATAGCACATTTCCATCGGGCTCAATTAAATCCACATTTGCTTAAAAATTCGTTGAACGGAATACTTTCCCATGCTTATCAAACCTATTATACGATGGACAAATTGGCCATGGTATTGGATTACGTGTTGTATGAAAGCGAAGATGAGCTCGTTTCACCAAAGGCCGAAATTGAATTTGCCCGCAATCTCATTGAGATTAATAAAGTTAAATTAAGCCCTTTATTTGATATCCGCGTAAAATTTGATATTGATGAACTAAATGACGCTATATTGAACACACCTTCTTTTGTTCCTCTGATGTCGGTTGATTTAATTGAAAATGCGTTTAAGCATGCGGACTTTCACGGTCCGGATTCTTTTATCGCAATCATGTTGACCTTTAAGAACGGTTTATTCGAATTAGTTGTAAACAATCGAATATCAAAACGTTCACCATTGCAAAAGTCTAAAAGTGGAATAGGTAGCAAAACCTTGGAAGAGCGTCTCATGTTGTATTATCCAGGTAGACATCATCTGCGCAGATTTGTAGAAAATGATGTTTATACTGCCCATCTTCAAATTAGATTGTATGCCGATTGAAAAAAAATTGAAATGTATTCTTTTGGATGATGAAATACCAAGCTTGAGATTTTTGAAAATGCTATGTGAACAGATTCCTGGCTTGGAGGTGGTGAAAACTTTTAATGATCCAACTGTATTATTGAGTGAATACCGCAAGTTGAGTTTTGATTTTTGTATTCTGGATATTGAAATGCCGGAATTTAACGGATTTGATCTAGCCATAGAGCTAAAAGACTTTCCAATTGTGTTTTCTACCGCATATAAACAATATGCGAGCGAGGCATTTGACATCAACGCAGTAGATTATATGCGTAAACCACTGTCCTTGGAACGTCTTCAACAAGCCATTATGAAGGTTGAGCAGCTAATCAGCAAGCGATCTGAAACTGTCTCATTTGCGCAATTTAATACGAATAAAGGAAAAACAGTATTGTATTTCGAACAGATTAACTATGTTCAAATAGCTGAAGTAGACAGCCGGGATAAAACAGTTTATTTGGCGGATGGTTCATTTATTTTATTGAAAAATATAAGCTTTGATAAGCTGATGGAGATCTTGCCTGAACAGGATTTTATCCGTATCAATAAAAAAGAGATCATTGCAGCCAAGATCGTCAAATTTTTCTCGGCTGATGAAATTACAAGCACTTTGTTGGACGAACAAAATCTACCCCTTGTTTTTAATTTGGGCGAATCGTACAAGAAAATGTTTTTCGAGAAATTCAGTTGATTACAAAATTCTTTTGGTTCATTACATATTTTCTTAGACCTACCTGCTGAAAGGCATTAAAACTGCAACAGAATTATATTTTTGTTGAGAATGTATTTTATCCCCCCTTTATTTAAAGAATATTGGTCGGGACTTAGTATGCTATTGTCATTATATTTATTTTAATTGCCATTGAAGATGAGGAGATATAGGAATACAATTTTCTACGTAGTGTTAGTGGGTACATTACTCGGTGTGATGTATTGGGTGATTCATTTGGGGACACAGCTGGAGGCTCCAGAGCTGCTGCGTGGACAGAAAACAAGTCAAGGTGCCTGGAACGATTTTACATCAACCTTATTCCATAGTCTGCAGCATCCGCTAGCGATATTACTGGCGCAAATCGTGACAATCATTATCGCTGCACGTATCATGGGCTGGATTTGCATAAAGATTAAGCAGCCTATCGTCATAGGAGAGATGCTCGCCGGTATCATATTGGGGCCATCGTTGCTGGGACTCCATTTTCCCGAATTTTCGCATACACTTTTTCCTGTAGAATCGCTTAGTAACTTGCAGTTTCTGAGCCAAATTGGGCTAATCTTATTTATGTTTATCATTGGCATGGAGCTGGACCTGAATGTGCTGCGAAATAAAGCGCATGATGCTGTTGTCATTTCTCATGCAAGCATTGTGATCCCATTTACGTTGGGAATTTCACTGGCTTATTTTTTATACCTATTCCATCCACCCACAAATGTAGAGTTTCTATCCTACAGCTTGTTTATTGGTATTTCCATGAGTATAACAGCGTTTCCTGTTCTTGCTAGAATTATACAAGAAAGGGGATTGCAAAAAAGTAAGTTAGGTGCAATGGCGATTACCTGCGCTGCTGCAGACGATATTACAGCTTGGTGTATTCTGGCTGTCGTGATAGCAATTGTCAAAGCGGGTGATTTTGCTAGTGCATTATATACCATCGGGCTGGCTGTTGCCTATGTGCTCATCATGATTAAGATCGTTCGTCCATTTTTGATGCGCGTTGGAGAGGTAAAAGGAAGTAAAGAAGCACTAAGTAAGCCTGTTGTTGCTATTTTCTTTATTGTGCTGTTATTGTCGGCTTATGCGACCGAAGTAATCGGAATCCATGCACTTTTTGGAGCATTTATGGCCGGAGCTATTATGCCCGAAGGGAGTCGATTCCGGACAGCATTTATCGAAAAAATCGAAGATGTTTCAACCTTGTTACTATTACCTTTATTCTTTGTCTTTACAGGTCTCCGCACGCAGATCGGTCTGCTTAATGACCCTCAGTTATGGATGATTACCATTGGGATTATTTTGGTTGCGGTTATTAGTAAATTTGCAGGTAGTACGTTAGCGGCGCGCTTTGTTGGTCAAAGCTGGAAAGATAGTTTGAGTATTGGTGCCTTAATGAACACGCGGGGGCTAATGGAACTTATCGTCCTCAATATTGGATACGATCTTGGCGTTTTAAGTGCTGAATTATTTTCGATGATGGTTGTAATGGCGTTGGTCACTACTTTTATGACGGGACCATCTTTAGATTTAATCAATTTCCTCTATCGACCTAAGAAAAATTCACTACAGGAAGATTTCCGTGATAAATCAAAATTTAAGATTCTACTGTCTTTTGCGAAAAGTAACACGGGGATTTCACTATTGTATCTGGCTGATGCTTTAACGTTGAAATCAAAAAAGAACGCTGAAATTACGGCATTACATATTGAGCCTGCCAACGAATTACATCATTATGAAGTGGAAATCCAGGAGCTGGATAGTTTCCGTGAAATTAAGCAGGTGGCGATGCAGCTTGAGCAACCGATCCAGACAATTTTTAAAATCTCCAGTGATATTGACAGCGAGATTGTTCAAACTTCCAATGAGCGCAATCAGGACTTATTATTGTTGGGTGTCAGTGAATCAATTTATGAGGGAAGCTTACTGGGGCGTTTTTTAGATTTTACTACCCGGATTGTGAATCCCGAAAAGTTATTCCATACGGTTACAAATGCAGAGTCTCCTTTCATGACTTTCGATCGAAATCAGCAAATCAATGCTAAAGTAAATGCACAGGTAGGTATCTTAATCGATAAAAATTTTCTAAAGGCAAAGCGTGTGGTTGTTCCTGTTGTCTTAAAAAACGATGAATTTCTTGGTGAAATGATACAGCGTCTAATACAGCATTCCGATGCTCAAGTCATTGTGTGGGATCTCAACCAAGTGCTGAAAACCAATGAGAGCTTTAAAGAGAAATTGAGGCAATTGGAACAACTTGTACCAAATCATCTTACACTAACTGAAAAAGAGTTAAACCGTGAGACCTGGCAGGAGCAAGACTTAATGTTGATCAGCCTTCCCAGCTGGAACAAAATTGTCAATAAAAAAGTACATTGGCTTCCTTTCACGCCATCGACACTGTTGATGGCAGATCGCAAACCATAAATAAAACATAAAAGGCCCTAAATCCAATAATTTAGGGCCTTTTACTTGAGGTTTTATAAAGATCTATTTATTGATCTTTTCTATTTTGATTTTTAGTCCGATTAATTTTTCAATATCAGCTAAATATGGTCTTTCTTCTACATCGCAAAAAGAAACGGCTTTTCCTTCCTGGCCAGCTCTTCCTGTTCTTCCGATGCGATGAACGTAGGTTTCTGGTACATTAGGGAGATCATAATTAATCACAAGGGGGAGTTGTTCGATATCAATTCCTCTTGCAGCAATATCGGTAGCGATCAATATTTTAAGATGACTGTCCTTAAATTCACCTAGCGCTTTTTGTCTCGCATTTTGAGATTTATTTCCGTGAATGGCTGCTGCTCTCAAACCATTTTTCGCAAGTAACTTAACGATTTTATCCGCTCCGTGTTTTGTTCGGGAGAAGACAATGGTACGCTCATGCTTCAGCTTTTTTAGTATGCTCGTCAATAATTTGATCTTATCCTTCTTTTCAACAAAAAATACAGATTGATTGACTTTCTCGGCCGTTGAGCTTACCGGGGTGACGTCAACTTCAATAGGTTTATGTAATATGCCATGTGCAAATTTACGGATATTGGGTGGCATCGTTGCCGAGAAGAATAATGTTTGTCGTTTTGACGGAACTTTGGCCAGGATCTTTTTGATGTCATGAATAAAGCCCATGTCCAGCATATTGTCCGCCTCGTCCAATATTAAGATTTCGATTTTATCTAGAGAAACTATTTTTTGATTCATTAAATCCAGTAAGCGGCCTGGGGTAGCTACAAGAATATCGACGCCCTTTTTAATTTCTTTAACTTGTTTTTCTTGGCTTACACCACCGAAAATAGTGCAGTAGTTTAGTTTTAGATATTTCCGGTATAAGTTTATATTGTCTCCAATTTGAATGGCTAGTTCACGTGTTGGCGTAAGGATCAAAGCCCTAATCGGAACGAGCTTACCTGAAGTCTTAGTTTCTTCAAGACGTTGTAAAAGCGGAAGTGCAAAAGCGGCGGTTTTGCCTGTTCCCGTTTGTGCACAACCAATAAGATCGTTGCCTTGCAATACAACTGGAATGGCTTTCTGTTGAATTGCAGTGGGGTGTGTGTAGCCTGTTTCTGTTATTGCTTTTAAAAGCGGAGCGATTAAACTGAGTTGTTTAAATTCCATAAATAGTATGTTCGAATTTGTCTTAAATAAAACCTTTGAGAATCCTTTTTATGCTTTTATTTGAAAACTAAAAGTCTTCAACGGAAAAGTAAAGGATTGCTGAAAAATTGTAAAGGAAGAATAGGAAAAAGAAATGGGATAAGTCATTAAGAATTACCCCATTAACAAGAAAGTGTATTTTTTGGATTACGCCAATTTTACATTTGTAGCGCTGATCCCCTTTGGAGTTCTTTCTACATCATAAGTTACAACGTCGCCTTCAGATACTTGGTTTTTAAGCGCAGAAACGTGTACGAAAACATCTGCACTACCATCCTCTGGTGTAATAAAACCAAAACCTTTAGTTTCATTGAAAAATTTAATTTTACCTGTATTCATTATTTTTAATTAAGTGCGGCAAGGTAGGCATAATAAATGATTAATCTTTTATTTTTTTTAAATGAATTATAAAATGTGTTCTGTAACTGAGGCTTTTTTTGAAGAAGATGTTGATTGGAACAGCGCTAGAGGAAGGAAATTATTGAACATAAATGCCTAATAAAACACAATCCCTCCAACCAATGTAACATGATCAATTAATAATTCCATTGTTAATGGTATTATTAATTATTTAGATAAATATTTTTTTAAATGTTTGTTCTTCGTGAAATTAGTATTAACTTCATGCGCCCCTCCCAAGGGCATGTTTTTCATAGGTAGATGTATGGTCGAGTGATTCTAACTCGACCATTTTTTCGTTTTGTCCATAAGGTTCCGCAACAATTGTCGATATATATTTTACAATGCTTTTTGCGAGCACCTAAATTCATTTTTGTATTTTCATCGAAGCAATTTGTTTTTAATAATAAAGAACGTAATTCTTGTTAAATGGCATTCATCCAAGCATATGTAGTCTATTCGTATTTGATATTTAGATGATATCCGTTAAAAACAAAACTTAAACCAATATCCAATGAATAGAAAAGATTTTATCAAAACGTCTACTGTTTTAGCTGCTTCAACATTTTTTTTAAATGCGAAAGGTTCAACCTTTTTAGATCAATCCATCCGGGTTGGATTAATTGGTGTAAATGGTATGGGCTGGGCTGATTTGAATGCGTTGTTAAAGAATGATGGCTTGGTTTGTACCGCTCTTTGCGATGTGGATGAAAATATTCTTAAAAAGAGAGCGGAAGAACTTCAAAAAAGAAACATACATGTCGAAACATTTGTAGATTATAAAAAAATGCTCAACAGCCCAATGGTGGATGCGGTCATTATTGCAACTCCGGATCATTGGCATTGCCTGCAAATGATCGATGCCGTAAATGCGGGGAAACACGTCTATGTCGAAAAGCCTATTGGTAACTCTATCCTTGAATGTCAATTAATGGTTCAGGCGGCAAAAAAGAATAAGGCTATTGTGCAAGTTGGACAGTGGCAACGGAGCCAGCAACATTTCCAGGACGCCATTGATTTTGTTCATTCGGGTAAATTAGGTAAAATACGATTGGTGAAAGCTTGGTCTTATCAGGGGTGGAAAAGTGCTATTCCCATTGTACCCGATGAACCGGTTCCCGCAGGTGTGCATTATACGGAATGGCTAGGCCCGGCACAAAAAAGACCATTTAATTCGAATCGATTCCACTTTAATTTCCGCTGGTTTTGGGACTATGCGGGTGGTTTGATGACAGATTGGGGCGTGCATATGTTGGATTATGCTTTACTGGGGATGAAAGTTTCTGATCCAAAATCCATCATGGCCTCAGGAGGTAAGTTCGCATTCCCGGACGATGCTGGCCAAACGCCTGATACCATGACTGCCGTATATGAGTTTGAGGGCTTCAACATCCAATGGGAGCATGCTAAGGGTATTGATCTCGGACCTTATAATCGTAATCATGGTGTCGCATTTATTGGTAACAATGGTACGCTGGTGTTGAATAGATCGGGATGGGAGGTCATTCCAGAAAAAGGAAGGATGGAAGCGGTCTCTATCCAACCTTCTTTAGACAATGGCTTGGATAAACATATGGAAAATTTTGTGGCTGCCATTCGCCAACGTAATCCACAAATACTCCATGCACCAATTGAAGTAGGAGCCCATATTGCCATCTTTTCTCAATTGGGAAATATTGCATTTAGGACAGGACAAAAACTCTATTGGGATAAAGAACAACAGCATTTTACGGATCAGAAAGCGAATAGGTACCTGGCATCAGTTTATCATAATGGCTATAAATACCCTAAAGTCTAATGTGTTGAAAAAATTGGTTGTTGATTAATCATAGTTAATCAACAACCAATGGATCACTCTTACCAATGGATCATTTCTGTCTTTCTTAAAGAACGAATTCGTTTGCAAGATCGATCTCCTCGCGGTTGATGGAGTGGCCTGCGTTTTGATATACCATGAGCTTTACATTGGCATTCATTTGTTCTAAGATGGCTACTGTAGCTTCCACCCGTTCAAGAGGAACATGGAAATCTGGATCGCTAGTGCCTATAAAAATAGGTGTTTGAGCAAAGTCACCCTTGTAATTATCCCTGTTAATTTCTTCACCGATTACTCCGCCAATAATTGCTATAGCACCACCATAGCGTTGACCATGCCTTGTAAGGTATTCTAGTGTTAAACAGGCACCCTGAGAAAAACCAAAAAAATAGATGTTTTCGGTGAGGATTCCATTGGCTAAAGCTAGTTTGACCGTATGATCGATCAGATCAATTGCAGAACTCAACCAGGGTTCGTTCTCTTGTACGGGAGCAATAAAAGAATAGGGGTACCAGCTATGATTTTCTGCCTGTGGTGCAAGTAACGCAAAATTATCGACATGAAGATAGGATGACATACCAAGGATGTCTTCTGCACTTCCCCCACGACCATGGATCATGACGATGGCTTTTTTTGCCTGTTCCAAACTTTGCCCAGCCGTTTTAATATTGATTGAATGACTCATTTTGTCCCTTCTTTTTATGGTAATTTATACCGTTTTTTTAAACCAAACATCCTGATAAAGCTCTGGATGACGATGAAACTGTGCATTTACATAAGGACATAAAGGAACAATTTTCATGTTGTTTTCACGCGCATGAGATACCAATTTCTCAAGAAGTATTTTGGCAAATCCTCGGCCTTCATAAGCTTCGTCTACCTCTGTATGGTAAACAACTAAATTTCCGTCAATGATAGCGATGCTCATTAAACCTGCTTTGTGATCGTCGGAGAATAATTGGAGCTCCCCACGTTGATTTTTGTCTAATACAATTTCAGTTCTTTCCATAACTTTTTCTTTTGTAAAATGATGTTTATAAACTTTTATTAATCGATTTTTGGCAATGTCTGTTCAATCTGCGAACGATAGCTTTCATATTGTTTTGGCAATTTGAGTGCCGCTCCTAAAGTGGATAAGTGTTCATCTACTGTAAACCCGGGATTGTCTGTCGCGATTTCAAATAAGACACCGCCAGGTTCACGAAAATAGAGTGAGAAAAAGTAATCTCTATTTATTTTTTCTGTGATATTCAGCCCTGCCGAAAGGACCTTTTCGCGATACTCCATCAATACATTATCATCCTTTACCCGGAATGCGATATGATGGTTTGTGCCGGCCGCATTTTTGCCATAGGGCAGATTTTTATCCGCTATTATGTCGACAATGTTTGCTGTTTCAATGCTGTCAGTTGTTAATCTATAGCGGTTCTCATCCTGCTGATGAAACGAATAACCTAAAATATCGGTCAATACGCGTATAGTTGGATCTGCTTCTTTTAATGAAAGCGTGACATTATGGAATCCTTTTAGCGCATGATCTGCATTGATGTCGGTAGTTGTCCATGCCTTTCTAGGGTCGTTAGTTTCAATAAACTGAAGTTGCAATCCATCGGGATCATTAAATGAAATCAGCTTCTCTCCAAAAATCTCATTTTCCTGTAAACTAATCTGATGTTCCGCTAAGCGATTTTTCCAGAAATCCAAACTCCCTTGAGGTACGGCATAGCCAATATGAGTCGCCATTCCCGCTCCTGGAGTACCCTTTCCGATACCTTCCCAAGGGAAAAACGTAAGAATCGTTCCTGGTTCGCCCTGTTCATTACCGAAATAGAAGTGGTAGGTGCTTGGGTCGTCGAAATTAACTGTTTTTTTGACAAGGCGTACGCCCAGTACTTTTGTATAGAAATCGAGATTTCGCTTTGCATTGTCTGCTATCGCCGTAATGTGATGTAGTCCTAATATTTTATTTTCCATAGCTGATAATTTTATTTTCTTAACTGACGTAAAGTTACATCGCGCAATAAGGAATTTTATTGAACTAGATTAATAAAAGCGATAATTGTCATTTTTGTTTTTATAGCAATACTGATTTTCGAAAATATATAAAAAACACCTGAAGTTGGGGACTTCAGGTGTTTAACCTAACCAATTATTAACCTAAATTTATGAAATGTATATTTCTGAATATTATACTATAGGAATAAATCCAATTATCATGCCAATATTTATAAAGTAAAAGACCTCAGATAAAAGCTGTTTATATTGTATAAATTAGGTAAATTGGAGTGTGCTAAGGTGAGGTGTGAATCGATGACTTCAATTAAAATGGATTTAAAGATGAAAAATAGAATAATGGTTAAGGTTATGACTTTCTCTGTTTTATTGCTAACGCTGGGTTGTCAGCAACCTTCGACAGATGAATCCAAAGAAGCTGCGCAAAAACAACTTGACGAAAACAAAGAGAATAAAAGAATCGTTTTAGATTTTTATCAGCAAATGTTTGGTGATAAGGATATTTCTGCAGTTGACAAGTACATTTCTCCTCAGTATATCCAACATAATCCCGCTGTTGCGGATGGGGCAGCAGCGTTTAAGCTCGCTGCGACAAAGTGGTTTGAAGGGCAGCCTAAGACAAAGATTGATGTACAGCATATTGCTTCGGACGGCGACTTGGTCTTCATACACCTAAAAAATAAGAATCCAGATGGTAGCCTTAAATCGACAATCGATATCTTCAGATTGGAAGAAGGTAAAATCGTAGAGCATTGGGACGCGCAGCAAGATGTACCTAAGAACGCGGCAAATGCTCACCCTATGTTTTAAGGAGTTTGCGCAATCTCATTTTTTGCGTTTGAATCTTTGTTTCTATTAATTTTTAGCGGAGTTGTCGGTTATGGTAATTTATGTCTAAATTTAGGCCTAAATCATTTTTTGCGAAACCACTATTTTAATTATGAAGAGAGTCCTAAGCCTAAGTTGTTTTTTCTTACTATTTTCTGCATGTAGTGTTTATTATAGTCCAAAAGAATATCCTTATGTGTATATGCAAAAGAAGGATCGTGAGCTTAAAGAATGGAAGCTGGTATGGGAAGAAAACTTCAATTCCCCAAAGCTAGATAGTAGTAAATGGTCCCGGATTCCAGCAGGGGAAGCCGATTGGAATCGGCATATGAGCATGGATGACGCCTGTTTTGGATGGGAAAATGGTGAGTTAATTCTCAAAGGAATAAAAAATACAGACAAAAATAGCGATTCAAGACCATTTTTGACAGGCGGGATATGGAGCAAGGGGAAGTTTGCTTTTCAGTACGGACGCATAGAAATCAGAGCCAAGCTAGGAAGTGCAAAAGGAGCATGGCCTGCCATGTGGATGCTGGCGGAGTTGGACAAGTATGGGAAATATCCTAGAAATGGTGAAATCGATATTATGGAGCATCTTAATTTTGACAATATCATATACCAGACCACGCATTCCTATTATACGTTGGATCTGGGGCAAAAGGAGAATCCGAAACATTTTGGTACCGCTTCGGTCAACACTGACGCGTATAATATATATGGTATAAGCTGGTATCCCGACCGTATCGTATTTCAGTTAAATGGTGTTGACACCTTTACTTACCCAAGAGTTGATGGTGTAGATCCCTCTCAGTGGCCTTATGATCAACCCTTTTATCTTTTGATTGACCAACAGTTGGGCGGAAGCTGGGTTGGTGAAGTGAATCAAGACAAGCTACCCGTTGAGATGCGTGTTGACTGGGTTAAAGTTTACCAATAGTACTCACCAATGCTGAGCAAAATGAATGATGAAAAAAAATCTACTGTTATTGAACCTCAGTTTTCTGAGAACAGTAAAATATCATAATTTTATAGGTGACCTATGTTTAAGTGATAAAAACTTAATATACACGACATCATAAAAATGTTTACTTTTGGCCAAGTTATGGAAGATAATACGATATTCAAGATTAGCAATAAAATTAAGGAAATTCGAAAAGAAAAAGGAATTACCATACAGGAAGTTGCCGATAGAGCGGGTGTAAGCAAGGGGCTTATTTCGCAGATTGAAAATAACAGAACAATACCCTCCTTACTCGTATTGATTAATATCATCAATGCACTGAATATTGATCTTAACGAGTTTTTTAAAGATTTTAATTCTGAATTGGATTCAGGCCCTGTGGTCGTTCGGAAAAAAGATACGTATAGTCCGTTTGAAAAAGAGTCGGCGATAGGTTTTCATTATAAACGGATTTTTACAACTGCGATGGATAGTTCGACCATGGATATTGTTCTTTTGGAGTTGCTTCCAGATGCAGAACGCCCCATGGTGGAGACCGAAGCCTATGAATATAAATATATCATTAGCGGACAGGTGGAGTATATCTTCAATGATCAAAAAATTAGCTTAGCGGAGGGCGATTCGATTTTCTTTAATGGACGACTATCACATACACCGCGCAATGTTGGAAATGGAAAGGCCGTCATGCTAATTGTATACTTTTTTGAAAATAAGAAATAGATAATAACACGTTAAGTATTAGAGCATCATTGAATCATTCAATGATGCTTTTTTTATTTTATACTTTTCGTATTACAAATGGATAATTATATTTGTTTATAAATACTTAACAAAAGTTTAGTCTTGTGTTAATTTCCAAAATTTACTTTTGATTGCGGACGATGAGGTCTGTTAACAAGTTTAGATGATGGAGTTAAACCAACGAATAAAACGACGCATAAATAGACTGGATGAGAAATCTGTGGCTATTGTTCTGGCTGTTACAGCATTTTTATGTTATACGAGTATGTATTCATTTAGAAAGTCATTTACGGCATCTGCCTTTGCAAATGATACTATTTTTGGTGTCGATTATAAAGTCTGTATGGTGGTCATTCAAATGCTGGGCTATTTGTTGTCAAAGTTCTATGGCATTAAATTTATTTCTGAAAGTAAACAACGTAATAGAGGACGGTATTTAATCGCATTGATTTGTATTTCATGGATAGGGCTTTTGGCATTTGCACTTTGTCCAAGGCCTTGGAATGTTGTCTTTCTTTTTATCAATGGTTTTCCATTGGGAATGGTTTGGGGATTGGTATTTAGTTATTTAGAAGGAAGGCGTTTTACAGAGATTATGGGGGCAGTAATGTCCGTGAGTCTGATTTTTGCTTCTGGACTGATAAAAACTGTTGGACGGTGGTTGATGTCTTCTTTTCATATTAATGAATTTTGGATGCCATTTTTGACGGGTTTACTTTTTTTTCTACCCTTTATTTTGTGCGTATGGATACTTGAAAATGCCCCAGAACCTACAACGGAGGATAAGAAGCTACGGACAGAACGCGTTGCAATGAACAGTCAAATGCGAAAACACTTTTTTAAAACCTTTATGCCCGGGATTGTATTGACTATTATCGTGTACACGATGCTTACTATTTTACGTGACGTGCGGGATAACTTTGAGGTAGAAATCTGGCAGATGTTACATGTAAAAGGAGCGGGTATTTTTGCAAAAGTTGATGGGACTATTTCCTTAATTGTATTGCTGTTGGTGAGTTGTCTTATCATGGTTAAAAACAATCTTAAAGCGTTTAAGTTGATTCACTATATGATCATTATGGGGTTCCTTACTGCAGGTATTTCTACCTATTTGTTTACGAGGCAATGGATTGATGGTTTAAGTTGGATGTTGCTTGTCGGTTTGGGGTTATATATGGCATACATTCCTTATAACGCTATATTTTTTGAAAGAATGATCGCTACATATCGTATGAAAAGTAATATTGGTTTTGTGATGTATATGGCTGATTCAATCGGCTATTTGGGTAGTTTTCTGATATTGGTGAACAAAGAGTTTATGCCAAATTCTGTTACCTGTGGAAATTACTTTATTCAATTGGTTTTTTCGGCGTCTATTATCGGAGCGATTTTGGGCATCTTCTCCCTACTTTATTTTATTCGAAAAAAAGAACAGATGAAAGAAAGCGACGATGAGTTGTTGGCTCCTTGGCATGCGACAAAAGGAGAAGTACAAATTAGTTAACTATACTTTTTTATGATATTCTATTTATAAAGATGAAAACAAATACATATGATTTAATTATTGTTGGGGGCGGGATTTTAGGGACCTTTCATGCCTATCATGCGTTACAAAAGGGGTTACGTGTGCTCCAACTCGAAAAGGATAATTTTCCCGTGGGATCTACCGTTCGTAATTTTGGACAAGTAGTGCCATCGGGGATGGCCGGTGAATGGTTTGATTATGGTGTACGTGGACTTGAAATATATCAATCTATTCAGCGGGAGATGGATATATCCGTTAGAAAAAATGGTAGTATCTATATTGCTTCAGATAATGATGAAGTTCAGGTACTTCATGAGTTATCTAAGCATTATCAAGCGAAAGGATATGAACATGAACTTTGGTCGAAGGAACAGGTTTTATTGAAATATCCTGTGATGAATGCTAGTTATGTTAAAGAGGCCATCTTTTTTCCGCAGGAACTCAGTGTAGAACCCGAGTCAATGATTAGACAGCTGCATATTTATATGCAAAATAAGTTTGTGGACTATACGTTGAAATACGATACGACAATTGTGGCCTGTGAGGATAAAAATGATGCTGTTGTTGTCACAAGCAGTACGTTGCAAAACTTTGAAGGGAAGAAATTGCTTATTTGCAATGGATACGAGTTTAAAATTTTATATCGTTCCTTATTTGACAATAGTGGACTTGAAATTAGCAAGTTGCAAATGATGCGAACGAAACCTTTGGCCCATATCCATTTGCCAGGGAATATTTTAACAGGACTGACCATTCGTCGATACGAGAGTTTTGAAGAATACTGCCCATCTTTTCAAACAATTCCATTGCCTGATCACTATCAGGAGCTACGCAATTATGGAATTCATATACTTTTTAAACAGGCCACGGATGGTAGTATTATTATCGGTGATTCGCACGAATATGCAGCGGGCAACAGACTTGATGAATTGGGCTTCGCTGTGAATTCCTATATCAATGAATTGATGATTACAGAAGCCAACCGTATCATGCCGATGGAGCGTGCCTCGATTTCATCCTCTTGGGCAGGTTATTATTCGCAGCACAAAGATCATATTCTTGAAATCGACGTTAGCTCAAAGATACATGTTAGAACCGGTATCGGAGGGAAGGGAATGACAGCAAGTGCCGGCTATGCCGAACAGAGTATTGAAAAACTTTTTTAACTTATACCTATCGCAGAGCCCCGCTATCACATTTAGCGGGGCTCTTTCGTTTTTAAGCTATTTTCTGGATCAATTTATCCAAATGCACTGTAGAATTAAAGTTCCCGCTTTCTTAATAAGGTAAAAACGATATAAAATTCAATTAGTAAATAACTAAATTATGAAGAAGGTGTATGGATAATCTTTTTATAGCACCAATTATTTTTGCAGTTGATTGTTCTTTATAAAACATTTATCTGAGCAATATTTCCTTATTGTTTAGGCGTTAAACAATGTTTTTATTAACTTCACGGTCACAATAAACCAGATCTAAATAGTAGAAGTGAATGGCAAATAATGTTTTTCCTGAAAATGAGTTAAGAAGGATAGAAAAATTAAAGTCCTATGAGTTAATGGGACTCGGGAAAGACCCTGAGCTGGATGTTTTTGCGCAGGCGGCCTGTCTGATTACAGATTGTCCCGCAGCGTTAATTGCCATGATGGAGCAAGACACACAACGTATTCAAAGTTGCGTTGGTATGGAGTTGGATACCGTTGACAGGAAGAATACAGTCTGTCAATACACCATAATGAGTAAGGAGGTCCTCGTCATTGAAGATACTTTTGAAGACCCACGCTCGTCTTCCAATCCATTGATTCGCGAGGGAAATATCCGTTTTTATGCCGGCGTTCCGCTCCTGGATGATGATGGCGATGCGCTTGGAACGATCTGTGTCATTGATTTCCATCCGAAAACGCTTTCGGATAAACAAAAAGACTCGTTGGAGGAGCTGGGCAAGGCAGTAACCAAAATATTATTGGGAAAAAAACGAAAAGTTCAGGCTGGTTATTTCTCCGAAATTTTTCACTTGACGAACAATATTATTTGTGTATTGGATGAGGCGCGCAAGGTAAAAGAAGTTAACCCCGCATTTAGTAAAGTCCTGGGATTGTCCAGGTCGAATAGTTTAGGCAAATCTATTTTTACCTTATTGGGAGATACTGAAAGGGAATTAGTGTCGGACTTAGGTCGGGTTGAGGAAACCAAATACGGCGTTCAATCAACGAGTAGGACTAAAATAGAGAATGGCCAAGTTGTTGAAATTGAATGGCATTTCAAATATGATCCAATAAATCATGATATTCTGGCTTTTGGCAGAAACGTAACAAAAGAGCGCGAAGAAAAACTCAAGTTGGAGAATTCTGAACGTAGATTCCGTAGCTTTTTTGAAAATGCGATCGGTCTGATGAGCATGCATGACTTGGACGGTAATATTCTATCCGTTAATGAAAAAGGAAGGGAGATATTGCGGTATGCCAAAGAAGAGGTAAAAGGACTTAACCTCAAGAAATTGGTGCCGTCTCATCATGTCGGTCTTGTTGAAGAATATCTCAAACGTATTGCAAGCAACAAAGAGGACTCGGGAATGATGGTTCTTCAAACAAAAGATGGTGAAGACATTTCTTGGCTATACCATAATATGTTGGAAACGGATGAAAATGGACGATCTTATGTTGTCAGTACGGCCTTGAATATGACGGATCGACTGCGCCTTGAAAATGATCTTTTGCATACCAAACAAATCCTGGAGCAGACCAATGCTGTCGCTCAGGTAGGCGGATGGGAGGTCAATTTAGCTGAAAACAAGGTTTATTGGTCCGACTCCACGAAGTTAATTCATGGTGTGGATCCTGATTTTACACCTGATTTTGAACATGCAATCGGATTTTATGAGCCAGAAAGCCAGGTTATTTTGCGTGGAATTTTTGAAAACGCCGTTAAAACAAGAACACCCTATGATACCGAATTGCGTCTATTAAAACAAGATGGTGAATCAATTTGGGTGCGGGTAAAAGGCATTCCCGAATTTGAAAATGATGTGTGTAAACGTGTTTTTGGAATTATTCAGGATATTGATAAAAGTAAATCGCTATTCTTGGAACTGGAACGCAAAGAATCTATGTTACGGGCTTTTGTGGATTATGTTCCTGCTTCGGTTGCTATGTTTGACCGAGACTTTAACTATATTTCGGTGAGTAATCAATGGTTGGAAGATTTTCACGAAGGAGTAAGTTTGCCGCCAAATAGTAACTTTTTTCAATTGTTTCCAAATATACCGGAAAATAGAAAAAAAATCTACCTTGATGCGCTGGAGGGAATACCGTATAAGAATACGGATGAAGTCATACAGGCTGGTGGACTTGCCGAAGCACAACATTTCAATTGGGAAGTAAGACCGTGGCATCTCGCTGATGGAAGTATAGGTGGGATCATTATTTTTACACAAAATATCACTGAATCGGTTAAAATAAATGATGAATTAAAATTAGCGAAAGAGTTGGCCGATCTGGCGAGTAAGGCAAAGTCCGAATTCCTCGCCAATATGAGTCACGAAATTCGAACACCATTGAACGGTGTGATTGGATTCTCCGATTTGTTATTAAAAACACCATTAAATGACACACAGTTACAATACTTAGGCTATATCAATGAATCTGGAAATAGCTTACTCAATATTATTAATGATATTTTAGACTTTTCAAAAATCGAATCCGGTAAGCTTGAATTATTTGTCGATAAGTATAATGTATATGATGTAGCGAATCAGGTTATTAATGTTGTTCTCTATCAAGCACAACGCAAAGAAGTCGAACTGCTTTTGAACATTGAACAGGGGCTGCCGGCTTTTGTTTGGATTGATGAGGCACGTATTAAGCAAGTATTGGTGAATCTATTAGGTAACGCCGTTAAGTTTACGGAAAAAGGTGAGATTGAATTTAAGATCAGTAAACTTCGCAACGATGAGGATAAATTGACCTTACGTTTTTCGGTTAGAGATACGGGGATAGGAATTCCACCAGAGAAACAACAACGCATCTTTGATGCCTTTACACAAGAAGATAGCTCCGTCAGTAAACGATACGGCGGCACGGGACTAGGCTTGACAATCTCCAACAACCTCCTGAAATACATGGGTAGTAAATTGAATCTGGAAAGCGAACTGGGCGTCGGATCGACGTTCTATTTTGATATCGAGGTCCGATGCGAAGAAATGGAGGAGGAAGATACAGACTTACCGTTAAATCGTGTCCTCGTTGTCGATGACAATGCTAATAATCGGATTATCCTTCAACATATGTTGGCCTATAAAAATGTTGAGTCTGTCCTCGCAGAAAACGGTATGGAAGCCTTACAGTTGCTGATGAAAGGTGAACGATTCGATGTGATTTTAATGGACTATCATATGCCTATCTTATCGGGTCTGGAAACGATAGAAAAGATTAAGGAACTCTTTAGAAAACAAGAAGAAGGCATTCCATTGATTGTATTACATACTTCCTCGGAAGAGCATGAGGTGATTTCTGCATTTAGACAGGAGGAGCGGTCATTCTGTCTACTTAAGCCGATTAAATCTGAAGAACTGTATTCGACTTTAAGAAGGGCGATACAACAAAATAGGGAAGATGCTGTGCAAGTAAAGGCGAATGCAAACTTATCGTTATCATCAGAATCGTACGGTCAAGACGTTCAGGTGCTCTTGGCAGACGACAATGCCGTTAACATGGCGCTTAATTTACGCATGATGGCTAGCATCATGCCTGGCGCCCAGTTAACCGAAGTTTCTGACGGAGCCCAAGCCATTCGTGCTTGCAAAGAGAAACAATTTGATTTTATTTTGATGGATGTTCAGATGCCCGAGGTCGATGGTATTGAAGCAACCAAGCAGATCCGGCAAATGTCCTCCTATGCTGAGACACCTATTATCGGTGTTACTGCCGGTAATATTTCAGGCGAAAAGGAACGCTGTCTGGAAGCGGGAATGTCAGACTTTCTAGCTAAACCTATTCGTCAACAGGATTTATTCAAGGCCTTGGAAAAAGCCATGTTATCGGTTAAACCCAGTGCTGCCGAAGCCTCGGATCTGGAAGATTTGGACGAGCATCTGGATATGCGAAGGCTGGAAGAACAGGCTGGCGATGATCCCGCATTTTTAACCTTTTTTCTGGATTTGGTCGTCCGGGAAATAAAGGGGTCTAGAAAGCAGTTAAAGGAGGCCATTGATACAAACGATATTGTACGCATCAAAGAACTCCTTCATAAGTTGCGGGGAACTTCATCGACAGCCGGACTTATTAAATTGGCTCAAATGACCAAGGACCTTGAGATCAGCCCAACGATTGAAACAGACCTTGCGATCGCTTTTGTTGCCATCGAACAAGAAATGGATATCGGATTGGAATTAATTGCAAAAATCTTAAATAAATAATGATATGTTGATTTTAATAGCGGAAGACGACGAATTGATACTACGTACTGTTGAACACAAATTAGTGAAAGAAGGACACGAAGTGGTGCTGACCAGAAATGGCCGTGAAGCCATCGAGAAAATTAATGAACTGAATTTGGATTTAGTTGTAACGGATATTATGATGCCCTTTGCTTCTGGTATTGAAATTCTTTCGGCAATAAAGAGTATCGGAAAGAAAATCCCGGTTATTGTATTATCGAGTATGGGCCAAGAGGAGGTCGTGGTGGATGCATTTGATTTAGGCGCATCTGATTTTATGGTTAAGCCATTTAGTCCAAACGAACTGATTCTTAGGATAAAACGCCTGATAAATAAATAAAATTATGCACCACCATATCGAGCTACATGAGCTTATTCTGGCGATTGTTATCGTATTGATTTTAGTACTATTATTGATTATCACAGTACTGGGATACAGCTTTTATAGCTATAGAATCCTTCATAATAGGCAATCTTGGCGACAGATCATCGAGTACAAAATTATGGAAACTATAGTAGGTGGCGATGAGAATGGCGATCGAGACCTGGAGTTTGCGAAATACCTGAAGGAACCTTCTTTTCGGGCTCTTTTTTTGGATGTATTAGTTGACTCGGATCGAAAATTTTCTGGTGGAGCGAAACAATCGATCAATAGGTTGTTTCATGATTTTAAATTGGAGGATGAG
This sequence comes from Sphingobacterium sp. UBA5639, assembly GCF_002421245.1. Classification (NCBI taxonomy): domain Bacteria; kingdom Pseudomonadati; phylum Bacteroidota; class Sphingobacteriia; order Sphingobacteriales; family Sphingobacteriaceae; genus Sphingobacterium; species Sphingobacterium sp. UBA5639. The sequence continues at coordinate 28,561 of NZ_DIJR01000030.1, read as the reverse complement.
GCTTGGCGAAAGCTTCGGCATAGAAAAGCTTATCTGGTTGCGGGTGGGGTTCAAGAGCTTGCCGCGATGAATGTTGAACCGGCAATCCCTGAGATAACAGCCAAGCTTAATGATCCCCGTACTACGGTATATCAAGAAGCACAATATGCGATCGTAAGTTTTAAGGGATATGAGGGACTTGGTTTTTTGGACCATTTCGATCGTCCCTTATCTGACTGGCAACAATTGCGTTTATTGTTTTCTATTCATGAAATACCCGAGCTTTCGGAGTTACATGTGGATACCTGGCTTAAGAGTTCAAATGATTCTGTCGTCGTATTTACATTGCGTTTGATCCGAAAATTTAGATTGATGACTTTTTATACCGAAGTTTTTAGCCTATTGGATCATCCATCTACGAAGGTTCGTGTACAAGCCATACGAACGTTGCAGGCTATTGAGAACAGTGGGACAATTCAGCAATTTATGCAAAATTTTGATCTGCAACCAATAGAAGTTCAGATCGAAATCCTTAAAGCAATGAAGATTGCCAAAAGTAGAGAAAGTGAGTATTTTCTAAAGGATCAACTGTGGAATCATAACCAAGTGTCAATTAAAATTTCTGCAGCAGAAGTACTCGTTGTACTGGGCGAAGAACAGTATTTGCGCGAGATTTCACAACGTGAAGATACATACGACGAACTTACACAAATTATTAAACACGCTTTGCAAGAGAAAAAATGTTAGAGTTTTCCCATATCGTATACGAAATTATAGTTTGGTTATTTTTGCTTTATTCGGCAGCAGTATTCATTATCTATACTTGGATAGGGCTATACGCTTATGGAGCGGTGTTTCGTTACAAACACAATAATACATTTACGGATTATAGTATTATTGCCACCAACCCCAACGCGCCAACATTCAGTCTGATTGCGCCAGCATACAATGAAGGGATGACCATCGTTGAAAACGTACGTTCATTATTGTCGCTGTATTATCATAATCTGGAAATTATTATCGTTAATGATGGTAGTAAAGACGACTCAATTTTGAAATTGATAGCTTCTTATGAACTTGAACCAACGTCCTTTTTTGTTCAGGGAACTATTGAGACCAAGGATATAAGGGGGATCTATAAGAGCAAAAATCCAGCTTTTAAGAAGCTGATTGTTGTTGACAAGGAAAACGGCGGTAAGGCTGATGCGCTCAATGTCGGCGTTAATATTTCTTCGGGAGATTATATCGTCTGTATTGATGTGGACTGCATTTTGGAACAGGATGCTATTCTAAAATTAGCAAAGCCATTTTTGGAGCAGACCGACAAACGGGTTATAGCCTGTGGCGGAGTTATACGTTTGGCTAATAACTGTAATGTCGTGAACGGTTCGGTGGTCGACGTTAATCTACCAAAATCATGGTTGGGACGTACGCAGGCTTTGGAGTATATCCGCGCTTTTATTTTAGGCCGTATGGCTTGGTCCAGGGCTTCGGGATTAATTCTTATTTCCGGGGCATTTGGCGCTTTTGACCGGGAGATTGTATTAGCGTGCGGGGGCTATGACCGAAATACGGTGGGAGAAGACATGGAACTCGTTGTTCGTATGCGCCGCTATATGGAGGAGCAAAAGCAAGCCTACGAGGTGGTCAACATTCCTGATCCATTGTGCTGGACGGAAGTACCCGAGTCAAAAGAAGTATTGCGTAAGCAGCGCAATCGTTGGATGCGGGGCACGATGGAAACCTTATGGAAACATCGAAAACTCATGTTCAATCCCAAATACGGCCGTTTTGGTATGCTCAGTATGCCTTATTGGTTTTTCTTTGAATTCTTGGGACCCATTGTCGAATTTACGGGCTATATTGTTTTTCTAATCTTTTTAATTCTAGGAATAATCAATTGGCCATTTTTCGTTGCACTATTTGCACTGGTGATTGCTTCCGGAATTTTGTATTCGATCTATGCCATCTTGGTTGATCTTGTTAGCCATCAGGTTTATTCGAAGAAACGAGATCTTTCCACCCTGATAACTACCGCGATACTAGAACCTTTATACTTTCATCCCATTGTTGTTAAAGCTGGGGTACAGGGGGTTGTTGATTACTTTCGCAAGCAGCATGGCTGGGGAGAAATGACACGGCAAGGCTTTCAACAAAAAGATGCCAATGAGTCGGTTTGGAAATACCTTGGTCAGCGATTAACTCTGTCGTTACAGAGCTTAGGACCTGTTATGTTGGTTGTCTTTGCCTTGTATATGTTATCTGTTGGTGTCGAGTGGTGGTGGTACGGTCGTCGATTTTCTCAGCTTTCGGAGTCACATGCCGGGAAATACCTGTTTTTGGATAACATCTTGTTTATCTTTCAATCCTTGGCCTGTTTGGGAATCGGCTATTTATTGCTTCAGTTCATCAGCAGTTTTTGGGCAAGACTTCTTATGGTCATATCGTTCTCGTTTATTGTCGTTATGCAATTCATCTTGTTTTTGTATTTTGGCGAATCGAGAAATTTGCTTGGGGCTGATATGTTCTATTACAGTTCGGAAGAGATGAAGCAAATTTTGGAGGCCAGTGGTATGTTGAGTTTTACCAATATTGCTTTACTTTTATTATTGATCGTAATTTCTTGGGTTCCCCTTTGGGTAGCCAATAAACAGACATTCAAAAAGGCTTATGCGAGTATTGCACTGTTATCTTTGGGGATCATATCGTTTTTTGTCTCCTCGGCTTCGCTTTTGGGGGGGAGCTCCGAAAAAGATGAATTCGTCGCCAACGCAAGCCGGAGTAAGTGGCGTTATTTTTTCGATTCCAATTTTACTAATTACGTGGATGAGCACCCTGGGATGCTCGCTATGTTCAATAAAGACGACGATGATGCAAAAGTGGTAGATACTAAATTTCCCTTTTTGAAAAAAGAGGATACTAAAGATTTCCTAGGGGCATACATGCAGAAAACGGCGAAAGTACCCAATTTGGTCATTCTTGTTATCGAGGGTTTAGGACATGCCTATAGTGCTGAAAATGGCTATATTGGCAACTTTACACCTTTTATAGGTACATTGAAGCAACAGTCTTTGTATTGGGATAATAATATGAGTTCCTCGGGTCGGACATTTTCCGTTTTGCCGACCATAACAGGTTCGTTGCCTTTTGCAACACATGGATTCCTGGAACAAGACACCTTGCCTGACAACTTTAATCTATTTAATATTCTGAAGAGTAATGGATTCAATACTGGGTTTTTCTATGGCGGTCATTCTAATTTTGATTTCATGAAAAAGTTCATGGATTATAATAAAATAGATATGCTCATGGACCAAGCCACATTCGGACCTCCTTATAAAAAATTGCCCGAAAAGGGTGGGGAGAGCTGGGGATATGAAGATCAAGCTGTCTTTAGCAAACTTCTTGAAGTACAGAAGGTACAGGAACACCCTTATTTCCATGTTCTTTTGACACTATCAACCCATAATCCGTTTTTGATTAATAATGCGGCTCATTATGAGCAACTATTTGATCAACGTATCGCAACATTGAACCTTACACCCGAACAAAAAAAGTGGGCTTTGGAAAACCGTACCCAGCTTGTTTCGGTGCTGAATCTGGATGATGCGATGGAGCAGTTCTTTAATGAATATAAAAAGAGACCAGATTTTGCAAATACTATTTTTGTCATAACTGGGGACCACGCGATGCCTGAGATACCCTTGCAAAGCAAAATCGATCGTTATCATGTTCCACTGTTGATTTATTCACCACTTTTGAAAGGGCCAAAGACTTTTCATCATTTTGTTAGCCATTTTGATGTCGCCCCTTCCATATTGGCCTACTATCGCGAGAATTTTGGGATGAAAACTCCTACACAAGTTACCTGGATCGGTCAGGGGCTTGACAAGGGCACTTCAGCTCAGGGTGATGGCATTGCCATGATGCAGAGTAAAAATCAATTGATAGATTTTGTAAAGGGCAGTTACCATCTTTCCGATGGACAACTGTATAAATTGGATGGAATACTCAATGAAGATGCCACCGCGGATAATGCGAAAGAAGAATTGTCCAAGCGCTTTGAACTATTTAAGCGCAAGAACAAACTCTTTTATACCCAGAAGCGACTTCTTCCAGACAGTGTGTATACAAATTACTTTAATAGAACAAAGAAGAACTAGAATTTTCGAATATAACCAAGGATGATGTCCAATTGATTTCCTTTCTCTTTTGGCCTGAATTCTTGGTTATAATAGGTGCCCGAAATTGAAAATAGGTTACTTTGTTTCACCGAGAAGTTATACTCGGCACCTACTTTGAATGTCTTTAATTTATAGGAAGCGTTGTCCAATAGATTATTTCGGTTTTCTTCGGGGCTCAGACCCGTTCCGGCACTAAATCCGAAGTAATCGTTTGCTCCTTTTGTATAATAGCGGACTGTTCCGGTATAGGATTGGGAAATATTCTTTTCGCCCGGTGTAAGATAAGTCCTCAGATTGAACCAAAAGTTTTGGTAATATTTTCCTACTGAAGCCGTGTACATCCAGATGTTGTCACTAAAATAAAGCTGACGATATCCGATCTCTCCCTCAAAGCTGTTCGGAAGATTGGCATAGAGAGACACGCCAGTTCTATATTTCGCAAAAATCCCCACATTATTGGAGTATCCAGCACCCACGTAGAGGTAAAATATCTTTGAAAGACGCGGATAAGCCTCCATCTCGAATTGTACGCCGTTTTCTGCAAATTTATTTGCATAGTTGGTCCTGAAAATAACTGACCCTATGGGGGTTGCCCGCTTATAACTTAAGCCGACAATGTGCCAATTATGATCAAACTGTTTGTCAAAATAGACGAAGTTGTAGGTCAGACCGATTGCGTTTTTAGCCGTATATTCTTCAATACTTTTTGCCAGTGCTCGAGCTTCTGTGTTTTTAGGATTAATTGCCAATAAACTATGAATTGCCTTTTCGGCAGCTTCATAATGATCGTTGCCATAACTAATTTTACCTTTTAACAGAAGTAGATCCTGCGACTGCGGATGTAGGCTAAGCCCTTTGTCTGTAATTGCAATAGCTTTGTCAGTCTGATCATTCCAATATTCCAATGAGGCATAGGCTAAAAAGAAATCTTCATCACTTGTATTCTTTTTGTCCAGTTCTGTGAAGATGGTTCTTGCCGAATCAATTTTATCCGACCAGGTATAAAGCCGCCCGAGAAAGATGCTAATATCGGTGTAATCCGGTGCTTGAAGTAGCGCCTGTTTGGATAATTGAATGGCTTGCGGATAATCTTTTGAATCAAAGGCTACCTTTCGCGCTTTTACAAAGAGATCGTCAGCAGTGAGTTTCGTCTCTTGCGCAATTGAAAATAAGGGTAATAAAGAGAGGGAGAGTAATGGATAAATTACTTTTTTCATTCCAGATCGTAAAGTTGACATTTAAGCTTGCTAATATATAAACTAAAATTAGCAAATTTTGTTTGTCTGCTTTTGTTTTAAAATAAATTTTTGAGCTCTTTTAAAGCGTTCTATCTCTTTTTGCGGAACGCCTTCCGAAATAATCCTTAGAAGGAGAGTTTCGAAAAACGCCAATGGAATGTGTCAACAACCGTTAACTGGTTGCTGTCTACGGGTAATCCGGTTACTATTTTAAGCACCTGCATGGCCATCATACTGCCGATAATACCGGGTAAAGGACCCAGCACCCCATTTTTATCGCAATTTGGAACCTGTTCCGGATCGGGGGGCGTTGGAAAGATATCCAATAGGTTTTTACTACCCTGATAGTTAAAGACAGCCAGCTGTCCTTCAAAACCATAGATGCTACCGTACACCAAAGGTTTATCGAGTTGTAGGCACGTATGATTAAGCAGGTAGCGTGTCGGAAAGTTATCACAGCAATCGACAATGATATGATAGGGAGCGAGCAATGCTAGCGCGTTGTCTGCATCTATTTTTACCTGAAAGGGCTCAAAATCAATTGTGCTATTGTGCTGCAGTATATAGGCTGTGGCACTTTCTGTTTTTGCCTGGTGTATATTATCTTCGGAATGAATGATCTGTCTATTTAGATTGTGGATTTCAACCCTGTCAAAATCAACCAGGCCAAGTTTCCCTATACCGGCCGCGGCTAAATATTGAACGACAGGGCTCCCGAGTCCGCCCGCACCGACGACCAATACCTTGGCATCCATAATCTTCCGTTGTCCGGCAACGCCGATCTCTTCAATAAAAATCTGTCTGCTATAGCGATCAAAAATGTTATTTTTCATGTATTTAACGTACTATACCGGCATAATTGCTCTCCCAGTCTTTCATCACTGGAGAATAGCCCATCTTTCGGATTTGATTTTTTATTGTTTCCATATCTCTTTCATCACTTACTTCAAATTGTTCCAAAGCTTGCGGATCAACAACATAGCCTCCCGGATTGGTCTTTGAAGCGGCACTCATGGTCGTTACGCCAATAGGTATGATATGATCCCTGAAGGTTTCGTTCTCTCGGGTGGAAATGGAGATTTCTAAATTTTCATTCCACAGGCGGTATGCACAGATCAACTGCAGTAGATCGCGGTCTGCCAAATGAAAATTTGGCTCAACAGAACCTGCGGCTGGTCGCAGGCGTGGAAAGGAAATCGAATAGCGTGTTTGCCAATATCGTTTTTGTAAATAGGCGATGTGTGCCGCGGTGAAAAAGCTGTCCACCCGCCAGTCCTCCAGCCCAAGTAATACGCCCAGTCCGATTTTATGGATTCCCGCCCGGCCTATACGGTCAGGCGTATCCAAACGATAATCAAAATTGGACTTTTTTCCTTTCGGATGATATTGTTTGTAAACTTCGCGATGGTAGGTTTCCTGATAGACCAATATTGCATAGACTCCGGCTGCCTGCAGTAATCGGTACTCGGATTCTTCCAATGGCTGTACTTCAATGGATATCTGTGAAAAATGAGGTTTTAAAAGCCGAATAGCATTTAGGAAATAAGTGATCTCGACAGTTTTGTTGGCTTCTCCGCTGACCAGTAAGATATGATTGATTCCCATGGCTTTGAGTGCCATTGCTTCCAGTAATAGTTCGGTGTTGCTCAGTGTTTTGCGTTTGATTTTATTGTCCATGCTAAAACCGCAATATGTACAGATGTTTTGGCACTCATTGCTCAGGTAAAGCGGGGCATAGAGCTGTATGGTTTTACCGAAACGACGTTGCGTGATTTGTTGGGTTTTTTGTGCCATTTGCTCCAGATATGGTGCTGCAGCCGGTGAGATGAGCGCTCTAAAGTCAGAGAGCGTTAAATGGTCTTTTTCTAACGCATGTTGTACATCCTGATCGGTAGCGTCATAAATCTGTGCATGGACCTCATCCCAGGAGTATTCATCGCGTATCATTTTGAAATCTGTCATAGTGAATTATCAGTCAAATAAAAATGAAGTTAGGGGGCTCGAAGCGATTGCGTGGGAGCCTATCTTTCCCAATCCGGCCTCATAAGCTTTCCGTCCAGCGATAACGGCCTCTCTGAAAGCTTCGGCCATACGTATCGGATTATTAGAGACTGCAATTGCCGTATTGACAAGCACCGCATCAGCTCCGATTTCCATGGCTTTAGCGGCATCGGAAGGCGCTCCGATTCCAGCGTCTACGACCACTGGGACATTACTTTCCTCAATAATAATTTCGAGAAAGTCCAAGGTACGCAGCCCTTTATTGCTTCCAATAGGGGCACCTAAAGGCATAACGACAGCTGTGCCTGCATTTTCTAAACGTTTACAAAGTACCGGGTCTGCGTGAATATAGGGCATGACGACGAAACCCAATTTAGCAAGTGATTCGGTTGCGCGTAAGGTTTCAATAGGATCGGGCAGCAGATAACGTGGGTCGGGATGAATTTCCAATTTCACCCAGTTTGTTTCCAGTGCTTCGCGAGCAAGTTGAGCCGCAAGTACTGCTTCTTCAGCTGTTCGTGCTCCCGAAGTATTGGGAAGCAAATGGATTGCCGCCAGATCGAGCGCGCTGATGAGGCTGTCGTCTGAGCCGGTCTGGTCGATTCGTTTGAGGGCGACGGTGACCAATTGGGAAGCCGAAGCCACAATGGCATCGCTCATTTCCGTGAGATTACCGAATTTGCCCGTACCGAGAAATAATCTGGATTCAAATACGCGATCGGCTATATGTAGGTTGCTCATAGTAAAATTTTATTGATGGATGAAACAATGTTTGGAGTCTTGGTTACGATTCCCGAGAGTGCTACACCGTAGACGCCAATTTCTAATAGATGTTGGATATCTTCAAGTTGGCTTATACCGCCAATTGCGAATATTGGAATAGGGGTTAGGCCTTCTCGGCGGACTTGTTGGATGATGTTTTCATATCCTGCAATCCCCAGTAGGGGACTTAGTTTTTGTTTTGTCGTGGTATAGTTGAATGGCCCGAGCCCGATATAGTCACAATGTTCACTTATTCTTTGCTTTACATTGGCAAAGCTATTGGCTGTACCGCCGATTATTTTTCCTGCACCCAATAGGTGCCGGGCAGCTGCTACACTGCAGTCGTCCAGTCCCAAGTGCACCCCATCAGCGTCTACAGCCGCTGCAAGCGCAGGATGGTCATTGATGATACAGCTGGCACCAAATTCGGAACAAGCCTGCCTGATCTCTTCGGCGAGCGCATAAAGATCTTTTTCCTCGGCTTCCTTCCATCGGATCTGTATCCATTTGGCCCCCGAATCCAGCGCTTTCAGCATGTTGTTTTTTTGTTCCCTTATAGTTTTACCTTGTGAGATATATTGGAGTCTTTCCATAGTTTTTGTTTGCATGCAATAAAATTTTGAATAGGATCCCGATGTTTCCATAAAGTGCCATATAAGGCAATTCCATCTGCACCTTGCTGCATCGGAATAAGACAGTTGTCTTGGTTTATCCCTCCAAGACCGATGAGACGAACAGCAAAGTTGGCGCGTGACGGGAGTTGACCTAGTCTTGCATTATGCGTTCCATACCCCACTTTTGAGATGCTCGGAAATAATGGACTGAAAAAAGCATAGGCCCAACGTTCATCAAGGCTATTGAATTGATCAATATCATGCACAGATGTTGAACAGATTGTTGTAGGCCCCAGTTGATTTGCAGATTCATGCAGTCTACTTTTATCGTTCAGGTGGATTCGTGCAATCCCAAGCTCAGCCGATAGATGCGCATGTGAGTGTAGAACCAATCTGTCGCGGTATATAGGAGCTATAGTTTCTATATATCGCGACATTTGTAAGTCTGTAAAATGATACTTACGCAAATGCAGAATATCAAGACCTTCTTTAAACAACGCTGCTATAATCGCCTGTTCAGAACGGATTGTTTCTGCTGCTGTCAATGCAATAATCATGAATAGATCTCTTTTCCTTGTGCGATGAATTCCTGTGATTTTTCCAGCATCCCCTGGGCGGCACTATCCCTGATTTCCTGCGTTATTTTCATCGAGCAAAATTTGGGACCGCACATGGAGCAGAAGTGCGCAACTTTAGCCGCATCTGCCGGCAATGTTTCGTCATGATATTCCCGTGCGGTATCTGGATCAAGGGAAAGGTTGAATTGATCTTCCCATCTGAATTCGAATCTGGCTTTACTCAAGGCGTTATCACGATATTGTGCACCAGGGTGTCCTTTGGCTAAATCGGCCGCATGGGCAGCTAGTTTATAGGTGATTACACCATCTTTGACATCTTTTTTATTTGGTAGACCCAGGTGTTCTTTGGGGGTAACATAGCAAAGCATTGCACAGCCATACCAACCGATCATAGCCGCTCCAATGGCGGATGTGATATGGTCATAGCCTGGAGCAATATCTGTTGTTAATGGACCTAAGGTATAAAATGGCGCTTCGTCACAACAGGCCAATTGCTTGTCCATATTCTCTTTGATCAATTGCATAGGAACATGTCCTGGCCCTTCGATCATCACCTGAACATCATGTTTCCAGGCGATTTTGGTGAGTTCGCCCAGGGTTTCGAGCTCCGCAAATTGAGCTGCATCGTTTGCATCTGCAATAGCTCCGGGGCGAAGACCGTCGCCAAGTGAAAAAGCCACATCATATTGTTTCATAATTTCGCATATTTCCTCAAAATGGGTATAGAGAAAATTTTCTTTGTGATGAAAAAGACACCATTTGGCCATGATAGAGCCGCCTCTGGAGACAATTCCAGTAACTCGGGATGCCGTGAGATGGATATAACGAAGCAATACGCCGGCGTGTATGGTAAAGTACGAAACACCCTGTTCGGCCTGTTCAATCAAGGTATCTTTGAATATTTCCCAGGTAAGATCCTCGGCCACCCCCTTTACTTTTTCGAGCGCCTGATAGATCGGTACTGTACCGATTGGGACTGGCGAGTTACGGATAATCCATTCGCGGGTTTCGTGAATATTTTTGCCAGTGGATAGATCCATGATGGTATCAGCCCCCCAACGACAGGCCCATACCGCTTTCTCAACTTCTTCCTCTATGCTTGAACTTACGGCACTATTGCCAATATTGGCATTGATTTTAACAAGAAAGTTGCGTCCGATAATCATGGGTTCACTTTCAGGGTGATTAATATTATTGGGTATGATCGCTCTTCCGGCGGCGATTTCTTCACGGACAAATTCTGGTGTAATAGCTTTATTATGTGTTCTCGCACCAAAGTTTTGCCCCCGATGCTGATGATCCATTCCAGGGGTACTAGCTTCCAACTGCTCAATACGTTGGTTTTCTCGGATAGCAACATACTCCATTTCCGGGGTAATGATGCCTTGCTTTGCATAATGTAATTGGGTGACATTCTTGCCGGCGGAGGCTACTTTCGGTTTGTGGCTATAGGCAAATCGGAGTTCGTCCAACGTTGGATCAGAAAGTCGTTTTTGTCCATATTCAGAGCTGATGCCAGCCAACTGTATGACATCCTGACGATCCAAGATCCACTGCTCGCGAAGGCGAGGGAGTCCTTTGCGGATATCGATATGGATGGTGTCATCTGTATAAGGCCCAGAAGTATCATAGATTGTTACCGGCGGATTAATTTCGATCTGTCCATTCGTTAATTTGGTTGGGCTCAAGGAGATTTGACGCATAGCGACTTGAATAGGAAATAGTTTTCCGGCTACAAAAATTTTCTTTGCATTTGGAAAGGGGGATTGCGTAATTGTTTCAGCTGTCATTTTTTCTGTATTGTGGTGAATTACTCGGTTGATTTTTTTTGAAAGGCTAGCCGCCTTGAGATGCAGTGATTAAGATAATCTGATCATAAGGTTTAAGTGTTGTCGTAGCCCAGTCCTTTTTGGGGATGACTTGGTTGTTGATGGCTACAGCCACACCCTGGGTTTTGCCAGATAATTCCAAAAGTAACAAGCCTTCTAGTGACGTAAGTGCGGGATCGAAAAATCGAATTTGATGGTTTATTGTAAGTTCCATTCCTTAATTTTTTTTGGTAAAACTTTAGGAATGGCTACACAAAGGCGCAGCAATGCACCTTGTAGACAGCTCACTTTTCCCTACGCCAGTATGATCCGGATCAGGTTCTAAGGGTAAAATCTCAGCCTGCATGAGCAGACACCCCTAAAGTTGCGACTAATATAAGGTTATTTTTATGAAAGTTACAAGAATTTATTTTGCTGCCTGAGGTATATCGTGCAGGAAAGTACAGGTCACCATGTGGAAAATATTTGATATATTAGATTTTTAAATCAGCTAAAACAATTTAACAACCACCAAGAATAGTATCTTTTCATGCGTAGGATTTTATTGACAATACTGTTGTGTATAACGAACAGCACTTATGCCCAACCTAAAAGCAACTGCATCGCGGTACAGTTGACATGTGAACATCTGGTCAATCCATTGGGTATCGATGCAATTCATCCAAGACTTAGCTGGCGACTTGAGGATCAACGGAAAGGTGCGGTACAACAGGCTTATCAGATCCTTCTAGGGCAAGATTCGCTGGCACTGCTGAAGGAGACGAAAGATAACTGGGATAGTGGCAAACAGCTCAGCTCGTCTATATTAGTACCCTATAATGGTATACAGTTAAAGCCACAGACCAAGTACTTCTGGAAGGTTAAAGTATGGGATAAGGATGGTGTATCAACAAATTCTGAAATAGCATCTTTCGAAACGGGAATGATGGGAATGGACCTTTGGAAAGGAAAATGGATTAGCGACAATAGGGATATTCATGCGCAGGAAACGCCTTATTTTAGAACAGAATTTAAGATAAATAAGCCGATAAAGTCTGCGCGCGCGTATATTGCCACAGCAGGGCTATATGAGCTTTCTATGAATGGTCAGCGAGTAGGAGACCATCGACTGGATCCAATGTATACTCGATTTGACCGACGCACGTTGTACGTCGTGACGGACGTAACCCAGCAGCTTCAAAAAGGAGAGAATGCTATTGGCGTTGTTTTGGGGAATGGATGGTATAATCATCAACCACTGGCCGTTTGGAACTTTGATAAAGCACCATGGCGGGCACGGCCAGCATTCTGTTTAGAGTTGAAAATCGTTTATACAGATGGTACAGTAGAAACTATTGTTTCAGATAAGCAGTGGAAAACAACTTCAGGACCAATTACCTATAATAATATTTATACTGGTGAACATTATGATGCAAGACTGGAAATACCCAACTGGGACAAACCGAAATACGATGATTCAACTTGGGAGGCTGTTCAGTACAGAAATACGCCATCTGCACATATCGTATCCCAACAGATGGTACCGATTCGGCTCGTGAAGTCCTATAAGCCCAAATCAGTGACAAAGATAGACCAACGTACTTATGTTTTCGATATGGGTCAGAATATGGCTGGGATTACAAAAGTTAAAGTCAAGGGAGCTGCAGGTACTATGCTACGTATCAAGCATGGTGAACGATTGCAGGCGGATGGGCGTCTTGACCTGTCCAATATTGATGTTTATTATCGGGGCGATAAAGAAAAGGAGCCCTTTCAGACGGACATATTGACTTTAAGCGGTCGGGATGATGAGTTTATGGCAAAGTTCGGCTACAAGGGTTTTCGTTACGTCGAAATTAGCAGTAGTGCAGCAATTGCATTGGATAGTTCGGCGGTGACCGCCTATTTTATGCACAGTGATGTGCATGCTATTGGACAGCTCAAGACATCATCGGCGTTGGTCAACAAACTATGGGAAGCGACCAACAATGCCTACCTGTCCAATTTGATGGGGTATCCTACAGACTGTCCGCAGCGCGAAAAGAACGGTTGGACAGGGGATGGGCACCTTGCGATTGAAACAGCTTTGTACAATTTTGACGGGATAACAGTTTATGAAAAATGGATGGCGGATCATCGTGATGAGCAACAGGAGAACGGTGTCTTACCCGATATTATTCCAACTGGGGGATGGGGTTATGGTACAGCGAATGGTTTGGATTGGACAAGTACCATTGCCATCATTCCCTGGCAGATCTATCAGTTTTATGGAGACCCACGTGCATTAGAAGAATGCTATCTTAATATCAAACGCTATGTCGATTATGTCGACGGAATCAGCCCATCTGGGTTGACGACTTTTGGGCGTGGAGACTGGGTGCCAGTGAAGTCACAGTCGAATCTGGAGTTGACCTCCTCGGTTTATTTTTATGTGGATGCGACCATCTTGGCTGCTACGGCTAAATTGTTTGGATACACAGCAGATCAACAAAAATATGAACTGCTGAGCAGAAAAATTAAGACGGCCATCAACGCTAAATTTTTAGATGCTTCCAAGGGTATTTATAGCAATGGAACACAGACTGAACTGAGTGTTCCACTCTATTGGGGTGTGGTACCTGACGAAATGAAAGCCCGGGTTGCAGCCAACCTGAATAAGAAAGTGGAAGAGACCAACTTTCACTTAGATGTAGGAGTATTGGGTGCAAAAGCATTATTGAATGCGTTAAAAGATAACGGTTATGCAACGACAGCCTATAAGGTTGCGGTACAAGATACTTATCCGTCTTGGGGATGGTGGATTGTAAATGGCGCAACAACATTGTTGGAGAACTGGGATTTAAAAGCAACCCGTGATATTTCAGACAACCACATGATGTTTGGCGAAATCGGTGGTTGGTTTTTTAAATCTATCGGCGGGATTCTGCCAGATCCTAAACAACCTGGATTTAAACATGTGCTTTTAAAACCCATCTTTCCCCAGGAACTGAAAGAATCTTCTATTTCTTATGATTCACCCTACGGTAAAATTGTTTCCGAATGGAAGTTAAAGGATAAAAAGATTGTTTATAATATCCAAATACCCGCAAATGCCACGGCGACATTTTATCCACCGGATAATGTTAGCAGCAGCAATGTCGTCCAATTGGAGGCGGGTAAACACAGGCTGGAGCTGGAACTCAAGTAATCATAGGCTCCGACCTGTCGTTTCGTTGCCCCGACTGTTGGATTATGCTCTTATCATGTTATGTATTAGAGTGCTGTCGCGAGTTTGCCCAGCTGTTTTAATTTTAAAGCGAGTTCATTGCTCCAGGGCAAACCAATACAGAGACGCATGCAATGGTGAAATTGATCCTGCAAGGTGAAAATCCGCCCCGGTGAAATGCTAATCTGTAGTTTAAGCGCATAGTTATATAGCTTGCCTGTATCGATGTGTTTTGGAAACTCGACCCATAGGGCAAGTCCACCCTGTGGACGGCTAATTTTAGTGCCTTCCGGAAAATGGTCCGAAATGATAGCAGCGTAGCGCTGGTAGTTTTCCGTTAATGATCTACGAAGTTTACGCAGGTGGTTTTCATACTTTCCAGTTAATAGAAAATTTCCAACCGCCTCATTGATGATCGCCGTAGATGACAGGGAATGGATCAGTTTTAGTTTGATAATCTGTTCTTTGTATTTTCCAGGAGCAACCCATCCGACACGGAAGCCTGGAGCCAACGTCTTTGAAACGGATCCACACCAGAGGACATTGCCATCCCGGTCAAAAGATTTGCAACATTTGGGGCGTTGGGGGCCAAAATGGAGGTCGCTGTAGGTGTCATCTTCGATTAGCGGAATTTGGTGTTTTGACAGCAATGCCACAATTTCCCGCTTATGCTCATCCGGCATGCAATAACCCAAAGGGGTGTTAAAATTGGGGACCAGTAAACAGACTTTAATTTGGGGCAATAGATTTTTGAGGGCTTCAATGTCTATTCCTATGATGGGGTCCGAAGCTATTTCCAGCACCTTAAGCCCTAGACTGACGGCAAGTTGGAGGATACCCGGATAGCAGGGGCTTTCCAGAGCCAGTGTATCTCCAGGTTTGGTTAAGGCCATCAGACACAAAACTAAAGCATTGATACAGCCGTTGGTGGTAACGACATCATCTTCATTTAGATTTCCACCCCAGGCCAATGAACGTACGGCCACCATACGACGTAATTTTATATTGCCTTGCAAGGGTTCATATGCTGTGCCACCATCGCTGAGCTCCCGTGTAGCGAGGACGATTTCTTTTTTTAATTTTGCGGTAGGTAGGAGACTTCCGGAAGGAACACCGATTGAAAATAAGGTTAAGTCCCGACGTCCCATGGTTGAATACACCTTATTCATCAATTGATCCGGTTCTCGGTTGTTGGCGATTGAAATAGGTTGACTGGCTGCCGCCAACGGAAGTTGCAAATAGTTTGGAGGACTAACGAAGTAGCCGGATTGGGGCTTGGACTGTATAAGAGAACGTTCTTCCAATGCTAGAAATGCCCTTTTTGCGGTATTTATACTGATACCGTGTTCAGCGCTTAGGTTCCTCACCGAAGGTAGTTTTTCGCCAGCTTTTAAGACGCCAGATTTAATCTTATTGGCAATATTGTCTGCTATTTCATTATACAAATAATCTTTTTTCATCAAAATAAGGATTAGTGTTCGTCTTTAAAGGTAACTGTGTCCATTGAATTATCAAAAACTGTGACTGTGCTTAATTCTTGTAATGGACGAACTTTGTGTAAAAGATTGATACATGGCGCAATTAAGTATAAGTAAATTACAGGAAAATACAACAAGCGGTTGGTTAAATGGTTTTATTGGTGTGGTATTATTTAGTGGTTCGTTGCCGGCAACACGCATGGCCGTTTTAGCGTTTGATCCTGTATTCGTTACACTAGCAAGGGCTTCCATTGCAGGCATATTGGCACTGATAACATTGATGGTTTTTAAGGAAAAACGTCCAGAAAGAAAGCAATTGGGGTCGCTATGCATCGTGGCAATAGGATGTGTCGTTGGATTTCCCTTACTGAGCGCTTTGGCTCTGCAGCACATCACGTCCGCGCATTCCATCGTTTTTATCGGTATTTTGCCCGTATCGACAGCCGTATTTGGTATTATACGCGGTGGCGAGCGTCCGAAGCCAATTTTTTGGCTGTTCTCTGCTTTAGGGAGTCTACTGGTGATCGGCTATGCGCTGGCACAAGGACTAACAGCCTCACCTTTAGGCGATGTTTTAATGATTTTATCGGTCATTCTCTGTGGTTTGGGCTATGCTGAAGGTGCAAAATTGACCAAGACGCTAGGGGGCTGGCAGGTCATTTCCTGGGCCTTGGTTTTGTCGCTGCCGTTGATGTTGCCACTTACCTTTGTCTACCTTCCATCGTCTTTTGACACTGTGCCTATCGGGGCCTGGGCCAGTTTAGCCTATGTGTCGATGTTCAGTATGTTTATTGGCTTTGTTTTTTGGTATAAAGGACTCGCCCAAGGTGGCACGGCGACCATTGGGCAGTTACAGTTACTACAGCCTTTTTTCGGTCTGGCTTTAGCCGCCGGGCTTCTTCATGAACAAGTCGGTGTTGGCATGCTGGCCGTAACAGTTGCTGTTATTCTTTGTGTCGTTGGAACGAAGAGATTTGCCCGATAAATGCATTAGAAAAAAGAGAACTGGATTATAGGCTCTCTCGGAAAACGATAAATTTATTAACTTTAACTTTTAGGGTATCATTCGAGGCGTATTTGATCGAATGATGTGTATTTATCTTGTATTGGCAAAGACAACAGCGTATGATTTTACCGTTTGAACCTTATAATCCGATATGGAAAGCGAATTTTGACAGTATTCAACATGAACTTTTTACGTTGTTGAAACCAATAAGGTCGAGGGTTGATCACATAGGCAGTACGGCCGTTGAGGGATTGTCTGCCAAACCAATCATTGATATATTGATCGGTTTAGAGGAAGAAAACGATCTTGATCGCATTCCGCTCCTGTTGCGGGACAAGTGCTATGTATATTATGAAAAATACAATGCGGATATGCCTTACAGACGTTTTTTTATCGCCCTGATTGATCGTCCTGAAGTATTAGGATTACCAGAGCACATCGCACCTGGCGATGAAATTCCAGCACGATTGCATGACCATTCGTTACGAGTAGCACATATCCATAGCATACCCTTGCAATCAAAACACTGGTTGCGCCATATAGCCTTTCGCGATTACCTGCGTGCGCACGACAATGTAAGAGATCGCTATCAGGCACTCAAAGAAAAATTGGTACTGCAGCAATGGAAAGATGGTAACGATTATAATGATGCGAAAGATGAATTTTTGAAAGAGCATGAAGCAAAAGCTGTGGAATGGTACAATAGTGGAATGGTACAATAAAGGTTGCGGAACAATAGAATCGTATTACAATGAGAACCTTGGATAAAGCAGCGTGGATGCATCGGATTAAATTGGTAAGAAATTAAGGTTATACTAGCTAGATTTAGGTATGAATACATTATTGGAAGAATTTGAGCATATTATTCAGAAGTTTTCTTCGCAAATTTTGGTAATAAATGATGACGATTTTAATCGCAAATTAGGACCAGATAAATGGAGCAAAAAAGAGATTCTGGGTCATCTAGTCGATAGCGCTTTGTTAATTACCAACGGTTTATAAGAGCTCAATTTGAAGAAAATCCAAAAATATACTATGATCAGGTAGCCTATTGTGCATCTGCAGGTTACCAACATGCTGAGACCGAGAAATTATGCAATCTATGGCGATCGGTAAACGAACAATTGTTGTTTTTGTTTAAGCAGGTAATTGCGAACAAATTGATTCAAAGGACTTGTAATGACCATAGCCTCGAATTTTTAATGCTTGACTATGTGGTGCATTTGAAGCATCACAGAAATCAGATTTTGTCCGAATAAAAAAATTTAGGAAAGGATAGCATGAGAGCTCTTTGTTCAGGCATCAGTAAATTTAATAGTCCATAAAAAATAAGGGATGGAGATACGGAAATTGAAAGCGGGAGATAGTGCTGACTTATTAAAGGCAATTAATGGAGCTTTTGCCGACTATATTGTACCATTTCAGTTAGACGCATTGCAATTGGAGTCGAAGATCAGAGGCGAGGATATTTTAATGGACTTGTCAGTTGGTGTTTTTGACGGAATACAACTGGTAGCTTTTATTATGCATGGCATGCGAGAAATTGAGGGTAGTAAAGTGATCTACAATGCTGGTACAGGTGTTTTGCCCGCCTATCGGAACAGCGGATTAGTCGGTGAAATGTACAGATTTATGCAGCCATCCTTCAGAGAGTATCGCGTGAAAAAATTACTATTGGAAGTGATAGAAAGTAATCGACGTGCTGTTCGGGTATATGAAAAAAATGGTTTTGTTAAAGGCCGTAGATTACTGTGCTTTGGAGGAGAACTTCATGTAAAGATGGGTGCTTTATCTGGCAGAACACAGCCTATCCGTATACAGTCTATCCATGACTTTTCTTGGGATATTTTGCAGTCTTTTTGGGATGTTGAACCCAGCTGGCAAAATAGAAGTGAGCGTAGTGAATTAATTCAGCTTAAAGGGTTGGGGGCATTTATTGGCTCCGATTTGGTGGGATATATCTTGTTCAATTCGTCCAATAGACGGATCTACCAAATTGCGGTAGCACAGCAGCATAGGCGGAAAGGTATTGCAACACAGCTTTTATCCGAGCTGAAAGTGTTTGTGTCCAGCGCAAAGGTACAAATTACTAACGTTGATGAAAAAGCCAAAAACTTGCAACTATTTCTACAAAGACAAGGCCTGGTCAACACAATCAACCAGATTGAAATGGTCAAGATGATTTTCTGATAATATCAATTAAAAATTAAAGTATTTCATTTACGATCAATAATTGTGAAAACAAATGTTGTTGTAAAAGTGTTGTTTAACAAAAGGTTAGATAGGATGTGCTATTAAACTGTCCATTATAATTCTATTTACTGGTGTAATTTTACCATCCCTCGGAAAAGACGCTCTTCAACAATTTAAACGACACTAATTTTTAAAACATATGAAATCGAAGTCATTTTTAATCGCAATTGTCTCAAGCTTATTGTTGTTGGCTTGTAGCACTTCAACAAGGATAACAGATATCTATAAAAATAGAGACCTTACTCCCAAACAATATCAAACAATATTCATTATTGCAATGACAAACCACGCTAAAGCAAAGGAGGTCATTGAATCCAATTTGGCAGAAGCAGCTTCCATGCATGGCTACAAGGCTATTAAAAGCAGCGACGTTTTTAAACGGACGTTTACCAAAGATGAAAGTCAAAACAAAGATTTAGTGATGAAAGCAGTACACAGTTTGAATGCAGATGCCATTTTCACTGTTACCCTGATCGACAAAGCCAGCGAGACCCGATATGTACCGGGAAATGGGCCTTATATGCCTTATCCGAGATTTGGTTGGTATGGTAATTTTTGGAGCTATTACTCCCATTGGTACCCCATTGCATACGATCCTGGTTATTACACGACGGATAAAATGTACTATCTGGAAAGCAATCTATATGATGTTAGCTCCGAACAACTGCTTTGGAGTGTACAGTCTGAAACGATCAACCCTTCCAGCTTAGCAGATTTTTCTAAAAGTTATACAAAGGCGCTCGTAAAAGCATTGGAAAAGGATATTGCTGCTAAATAGCCATTGATAAAAAGTATGCTTTAAAAGCTAGCTTCAATTTAAATAATGTATTTGTGTAAAAATATTCTTTATAACACCGATTCAGTACCTCGTAAAGGTGTTTTATGGTGTAATAATAAACTAAATTGCATTAATATTGTTATATTGGCAAGCAATAAAGTTAGCTCAAATCAGATGAGGTACAAATTATATAGAGAACAGCAATTGACCTGCGATATGGATACCGCATGGGCATTTTTTTCGTCACCTATGAATCTTTCAGAAATTACTCCAAAAGATATGGGTTTTGTAGTCACCTCAGACTGTGATCAACAAGAAATTTTTGAAGGAATGATCATCGATTATTTGGTATCTCCGATTCTTCGGTTTCCGCTGAAGTGGAAGACCAAAATAACGCAGGTGGAAAAGAATAAAAGTTTTACTGATTTCCAACTAAAGGGACCTTATGCCTATTGGAATCATTTTCATGAATTTATTCCAAACGAAAATGGGGTACTCATGAAAGACAGGGTTGACTATGAATTGCCTTTGGGGATTCTAGGCACAATTGCGCATGGAATTTTTGTTAAAAGGAAGTTGGAGCGAATCTTCGATTACCGTCATCAGGTTTTAGAAAAATTATTTAATCAAACTCAGAATTAGTGGTAACGAATCTATTGCAGTTCACGTGACCGAAAAGAAAGAAGTAGTCTACAATGAAGAAATTTTATCAAATAAGCAATGGAGTTGCTTTGGTCATCACTGTGATCATTAATTACCTATCCAATACGGGGATTTTTAATGGGGAGACCATGGCAACAATTTCTGCTAAATATCAAAATCTATTTACACCTGCGGGATATGCCTTTTCCATATGGGGTCTCATTTATTTGGGGTTGTTTGGATTTGTAATTTATTTTGGTCCTTTTGTCAGACAGACAAATGAAAAAGATAAAGTAGTTTTAAAAGTCGGATGGTGGTTCTTGATTTCTTGTCTAGCAAATAGTTTATGGGTCATTACCTGGTTGTATGACTATACCTTTTTAACTATTTTATTGATGGTCTTACTTTTTGTGTCGCTATTAAAGATAATTTACTATACACAAACTATTGCGTTTCATGCTGCACGCAGCAAGCGTATATTTCTTAAGATCCCTTTTCAACTTTATGCAGGGTGGATTTCTGTCGCTTTGATTGCCAATATTGCAGCCTATCTGACGAAGATAGGCTGGGGAGGTTTTGGATTATCAGCTACCATGTGGGCTATTATCATGTTTTCAATTGCATTAATTCTTCACTTATTGATGATCTGGCAACGTCATTTGCCGGTATTTGGACTTGTCGCCGTATGGGCTTTAATAGCCATTGCAGCTGCTAATAAATTAGTTAATAGCACTGTATATGCAGCGGCTATAATGGCAGCCATTATTGTTTTGCTAAATGTAATTGTGTACTTTATTCAATATCGTAAGCGACAGCCTTTCTAGTCCTTGCCTAATAAAGTGCATGATTCTGTTGGCAATCGAATTTTAAGCTTTCCATAGTAATGCAGCGAAACCAACTATTATTTTATTGCTGATTTTGCAATCAATAGCTTTTGAAATTCTTTTCCGATAAATGGATTGATGACGTGCTGAAATCCTTTTTGCAATGTAAAGACAGTGATAGTCGCATCAGACTCCGACGAATAGATCACATCTGTTCCCCACCAAACCCCATGATAGTAGGCGTTGAATCCCATGTCAAAATGATAAATTCCCAAACAATATTTAGATTTATCCGACGAAAGAACATAGGTATGCATCGCTTCTAGAAGCTTTTTATCCTGAATGATTTTCCCGTTAAATAGATATTGGAAAAACAGGGAAGTCTCTTTGGCTGTTGCTGCGATTCCGCCGCCTCCGTACAGATCCCAGGAAGGATCAATAGCATAAGAGTCCCAGTTGTATTTGTTAGCGTATTGATGGGCGAGTGGCAAGGTGCTTTCAGGATAATGCTCTAAGTTTATAAACCATGTCTTTGTAAGATTTAATTCTTTGTATTTCAGTAAATTTCGAATAGCTGTATAAAATGGCAGATGCGTTTTTTGCTCAATAATCTCGGTGAGGAGCAAATAATTAATATCAGCGTAACTAAACTTTTCCCCGACAGGCTGTGGGCTCCCGATATCGATGGATCTTTTGATCTGCTCGTCTTTTTTCCATTTATATTTAGGATGCTGATTGACGAATTCAAAATAAGCTTCATCTACATAATCTTGAATTCCCGAAGTATGTGACAGCAAGTTCTTTATAGTAATTCCCGCTAGATTATAGCCATCGCTTTCAAATAGGTGACGTGTTTTTTTTGATAATAAATTGGCAATCGGTTGATCAATAGAAAATTCACCTTTTTCTACCAATCTTAGCATTGCTGCAGCAACATAAGGTTTTGTGTTGCTAGCAATCAAAACAGGCTGTTGGTCTTCCAGCGCTTGGTTCGTGCTGGTATCTGCTACTCCTCTTGCATAACTCCAGGAAATATTGTGTTTCGGTGCTTCTACATGAACAATAATCCCGATTGCATCCTTATTTTTATCATAAATAGAATCTATTTTATGCTTAAAAACTGGCTGTAATTGAGCCCATCCGATTAATGGAATAAACATGGTATTTAATAACACGATTTTTTTCATATGTGCTTTTCTAAACGTGTATCTCAGATCCAGAAACTGTCTGAGCATTGCTAAGTATATTTCTTTACTACTTCACTAACAGACGCCACTGCACCTGCGAAAGCATTGATCCTACAGTAGGATTAACGGATTTTGCTTCCTGTTGCGCTTGTGAAAATAAGAATTAAAATAATAATCTTGATGGTGAAAAATGTAAAATAGCACATCAGTTTTATTTCTTGTCGTATGCAAAGTCTTTTCAATATATAAAATGTTAGATTTATGGTGTAAAAGAAGCTTATCGTAAGGATATGAGAAAAGTAATTGCAGCATTCAATATGACCCTTGACGGGTTTTGTGATCATACAGCAGGCATTCCCGATGAGGAAATACATCTTCATTATACGCATCTATTAAATAACGCTGATGTCATTTTGTATGGTAGGATTACTTATCAGCTTATGGAATATTGGCGGCCTTTTGTAAAAAGTCCCTCAGGTGAAAAATCAATGGATGACTTTGCATTGGCTATCGATAAAATTCCAAAAGTTGTTTTTTCAAATAGCCTGAAAAATATAGACTGGGCAAGTGCAAAATTGGCCGATGGTATACTTAAAGATGAATTATTGAAATTGAAACAGCAATCCGGTAGGGATATTTTGGTTGGGAGTCGAAGTTTAATTGTACAGTTGTTGAATCTCAATTTGATCGACGAATTTCAGCTGTGCATTTATCCAGTTGTTGTAGGACAGGGGCTTTCACTTTTTGAAAATATAATCGATAGAAAAGTTTTTAAATTATTAAAAACAAAGCCTTTTTCTGGCGGATCAGTCCTCTTGTACTATCAATACAGTCCAACACCTACTTCCCTATAAACTATTCCATCGGGAAATATCGGCAACACAGCGGGAAATCCAGATACCTGCAGCTCCTCTGATGAAATTTACATTTGTAATGTAATTTAAAAAGAATTCATTATGAAATATAAACATTCAATTTTGTGGGCTATAGCAGCACTCCCCTCGCTAATTACCGCTTGCAAAAGAAATGATGCTATGCCATCGATGTCGGAGACGACCATCACGATAGAAAATGTATTGGATTCGAAACCATTGGTCGAGTCTGGTCGTTTTAAAAACAATGGTGCTTCGCCAGTGATTATGCCTGGTGAAGCAATTTCAATTAAGTTTTCTGCAGCCAAAGGACAAGCGCTTAGCTTTGCAACGATGTATGGTTGGTCGAATGATTTGTTTTTTGCTCCAGAAAATCCTGGCATAAAGCTGTATCAGGACAATGGAACTCCGGTTGAGGGCGATGTTTCGGTACAGATCAAATTATGGGATAATGGTACTCGTATCAATCAGAAACCAGGCGCAGCTGTAATGCACCCGGGAACCACAGAAACTGCTCCAAAAGCTATTAGCGAAGTAAATGGAACCGATGCACAGGGCAATACTTATGCTGCAGCTTCTACTTTAATGAAGGCAACACTTCATTATGAAGGGAATTCCAATTTTACACTTATAATCACGAATACCTCTGGCGGTACGAGCAATCCGACTCCCTTCAGTCCCGGAGTTTGGGCGATTTCATATATCGCAGGAGGCAAGCTGATAAATTCTAATCCATTATTTGAGGCAGGAAAACCAAGTGCAAATGGGATGACAAATATTGCGGAAATGGGAGACAATAGCGTTTTAGGAAATTATATCAATACACAAACAGGTATTTTTACACCATTATCTCCGGTTTTGGTGGTGTTGTATAAAGACATCGAAAACCCGATATATAAAACCGGTGAAAATGACCGTGGAAAAGGACTGAAGGATTTAGCGCAAAAAGGTGATGCATCAGGCCTGGCGACTTATCTTAAAACACTCGCAGGTGTAAAAGCTGTTTATATCCTTCCGGCGGCTAGCTCAACTGTATTACTTCCTAAAATCGGAGCGCAGGCGGGAAGTAGCGTTTCGCAGCAGTTAAGTGTAGCAAGTGGAGACCGAATTGCCATTGCAAGCATGTACGGGCTTTCCAACGATTGGTTCTTCGCCACAAAAGATAATGGAATTGATGCAACAGTAAAAGGAGATGTATCCTATTCAATCGGATTGTTTGACAATGGGACAGCGATTAATCAGTTTCCCGGAGCCGGCAATGGGCAAGCAGGATTAGGCGGCACTCCTGCGACAGAACGTAAACCTGTTATAGAAGTGCCTAATCCAAATGGGTTCACCACACTGCCATCAATTTCCAGCATGATTAAAGTAACAATCAACTAATTTTTGAGTCCGGTTATACGGGCGAAAATCTCATGGATATTATTGTCCTTACTGGAGACAGGACAATCAGCAACCTATTACATGCGGGGCTAAAGTATCGATTGAGTTTCCATGGGAAAAAGTATAGATTCAGTTTAATAAGTAGTAAATGTGTTGTAAAATGAAAAATTATATAAAAACAAAATTAGCTGCGTTTATTGCGTTGCTGTTATTCACGACGTGCATCGCAGGCATAGCCAATGCGCAAGAGCCTTCTCGCATGAGTAAAGCTGACGGCGTGATACATAAAATCGAAATGAAGCAATCCCCTTATCATATTCCGCAAAATCCGGAAGACATCAGCCCGCTATTGTGTGGAGAAAAAATACCGATGGCCGTATTGTTTGACGTTTCCGGTAAACGATTTGATCTCAATAGGGCGATTTCCCAAAAACCGACCATTTTGGTTTTCTACCGCGGTGGCTGGTGTCCTTATTGTATCAGACAACTTTCGGGCTTACAAGAGGCCTTTTCAGGATTGGAAGAAATGGGGTATCAGTTGATTGCCATAAGCACAGACGAATCTGAAGGACTAATGGAAGCTGCAGCAAAAGAAAAATTAAGCTATACACTTTTATCGGATTCAGATCTTGCGCTGTCGAAACAAATGGGGATTGCATATAAAGCTCCAAAAGACTATTGGGAGATGCTTCCGAAAACAACTGGAGGTAAGGACAGCGAGTTATTGCTCCCAGTGCCATCGGTTTTTATAGTCGATCAAATGGGAACCATACACTTCGAATTTATCAATCCCAATTTTAAACAGAGATTGTCCTCCAATCTGCTGCTTGCAGCTGCAAGCAGCATTAAAGAAGACCTTTAAATTTCTAGTTTTTGGGTCGTAGACTCTTAAGAAAATGATTAAATTTAAGCGAATTGAAATGCTGTAAGTAAACGACAACATGATTAGGGAGTATAATGATAACGTGACCGCAGCACGGTTTGTGATGCATAGTGACAACAACCAGTTTTCAGGTAGGGGACTTCGTAATGCGGGTTGTCTGCCTATCAACACATTTATCTACAACAAGGGCGGCGAACAGAAAGTGACGATCGATGAGATTAGCTATACGATGCCAGCAAGGTGTATACTTCCTTTGGTTTCCAATCAGCATTTTGTATTTGAGCAGCCCGATGCGCTGACTGCCTGGCAGTTTAATAGGGAGTTCTATTGTATCGTTGACCACGATGCTGAGGTCGGTTGTGTTGGTTTTCTGTTCTATGGTATTCGACATCCAATGTTCATTGTATTAAATGATACTGCTGTCGAAGAAATGTCTCATCTGGAGAATGTGTTTTCCAATGAGATGATGGTAAAAGATAATTTTCAGGGTGAAATGCTGCGCACCCTTCTTAAGAGAGTTATTATCAATACCACAAGAATTGCAAAGCTCCAAAGTGAAAGCTATCAGCTATTTCCCGACGAAAAAATGGATATTGTGAGAAAGTTTGCATTGCTACTGGAATGTAACTTTAAAGAGGAACATGAAGTCAGGTTCTATGCCGCTGCACTCAACAAATCACCAAAAACACTGAGCAATGTATTTGGTCTGTTGAAACAGTCAGCGCCATCTGTTCTTATCCGTAACCGAATAATTCTTGAGGCTAAAAGGTACCTCCATTATACCGAGAAGTCAGCGAAGGAAATAGCCTACGAACTTGGTTTTGAAAGTCCTGCCCATTTTAGCCGGTTTTTCAAAAAGTATTCTGGAACAAATGTTTCAGCTTTTAAGAACCTTTGATCATAATTCAAGGCGCGGGTTGCCGTTTAGAGAAAGACTATATTGTATGGGAATTTGATTTTATACCTTTTAATGAATATGCGATTAAGGTTTCCTTATGAAAAATAAGTGAATTTGCTCTTACAATAAAAAATATGCCATTGGTAAACTGGCGCTAGAAAATTGAAGCCCAATATAACAAATTATTAATATTCTGTAAATGAATTTATTAAAACGGTATTTTGTGTTGATAGGGATGATCATTGCATTGATTTTTATGTACATTGCAATTTCGGTTTATCCGGGTGGGACGTACCAGAATGAGTCTGAGCGAGAAATTAAAATTCTATTTCGAAACGTTGCCAAATTATGATGAGCAATAATATGATAAAAAATGAACCACAAAAATCTCCTAGCACTAATTTTCATTGTAGTAAGCCAATTAGCGAATGCACAATTTGCAAAAATCGTTAATAAAGACGGGTATGTTGTTATTTATTGCGGAGATCTCCAAAAGTAGGCGGGATCAAACGTAATCACCTTGTGTTTTAAATATTTGTTATTGCTTTTGTCAAACCCACTTGGAACTAAAGAAATGTACTGCAGATTGGGGTCGGCAGGCCTATATCTACTTTCTGTGTTAAACTGGCTTTTATTCGTGCATTGAATCCAGTATAAATTTTTTGCCATATAATAATCCAGATACCAAAGTTTGCTTACTTTGGTCTCTGCGTTTAGCTTGAGCGATTGATTATTTTTTAAATGCTCCCTAACTTCTTCAATGCTCAGTAAATTGTTGTTGTCGTCCATCACAAATGTACCATGGGAAGGATCCATCCACAGCCATTTTTTTAGAGTTTCAGCATATACGCTATTGATCACATGGCAATCAGTATCTTTGTCGTCTTTTGGCATGCATGTAACATAGCGTGACTTAAATCCCATAGCGAGGTACATTTCATTTAACGTCATCGCTTTGTGCCGACAGTTGATACCCTTTCCCGTTGCCTTGTGGTAGTTGTAAAAATCAATTGCGTCAAATTCACATAGCGCCCAATTGCTGCCGTCATATTTAATGCTATTTGCCACGAAAAACATGATATTACGGATTTTGGAAATTTCGTCGCCATTACCAGCTATCGAGTCCAGGTTGAAAAAATTTTTTACTGCTAATAAATTACGATCGCTCGCTACCTCGTAGGTAAATATCGGCAAAGAGTCACTATTTGCTGAAACGTATCCTCCTGATTGCTGCAACAGGGTTAATTTATCGTATTGCTTCAGTTGGACCAATGCTTTTACAAATTTGCTTTCCTTTCGAATATTATCTAGATCCTGATCATTTAAAGCATTACGATAGTCGGTATATCCCCACAAAATTGCCTTTTCAAAACTTGAAACAGCTTGTTTTTTTTGATTGAGTAATGATTGTAAACAAGCAAGGTTGAAGTTTATATTCGCATTGATTTCACTTATCGTAGTTTGATATTCCTGCTTTTCTTTTTCAGATAGCTGTAAGCTGTCCATTTTGGCCGATATGGCATTTAATACTGTGGCTGCTTTTTGATAATCCTTTGCCGGGTAATAATTATTATATTCCTGTTCTAACTTCTTAAAGTCTGAGAGGAATTTATGCCATGTCGTAGAAGCTGTCTGCGCGGATACACAGGTGGTCAATAGCATGAAAAGAAGAAGGTTAAATAGTTTCATTGGAGGTTTTTAGTTAAAGTAAATAGTTTTATTATATCAATGTCAACTGTAATTTTTGTGCTTGAAAAGCGTTGTCCTATGATTTTATAAAATAGGATTTGCTTTAAGACAGTTATACCATGTGAATTATTACATCTGGCTCGTATAATATTATCCAAATACTTTTTAAATAATTATCGCTTAATTCGCTGTGATCGAATATCGTCTTTAATCCATTTAAGCGCTGCGCGATTAGGAGAATGAATATTAAGCGGAAATTATCTGGAAAATGCAACAAATGTCTATAACGGAGGTCAATG
>NZ_DIJR01000029.1:397853-576095 GCF_002421245.1 Sphingobacterium sp. UBA5639 | reverse complement strand
GCAGCGGAAACATGGATGGACATTGTATTGTTCGATCTGCCTAAGCTCGGGATCACTATGGTAGCCCGCTCGGCTCAATGCCAGTTAAAGACGGTGCGCACAGGCGCAGCCGACAGAGGGCGAGCCAGCCATAGCCGATGGACGGGAACGGGCGGATACTGGTAGGACCGGAATACCTCCTTTTATAGCGATACTTTCTCACCCTTTTACTTAGGTTTAGTTTAGGTTTTAGTTAGGTTTTGTTTAGGTATAATATAGGTTATAGCTAAACAAAACCTAACCTATTGCTAAGCTAAATATAAACAAAAGCTAAACTAAGGAATAAAGAATACTCAACTCTTCCCTAGTTAGCGCTAACTAGGTTTCCGCTTGGGGATAGGACTCCGGCTACACCGCAGCCCCAGCGGGAACCTCCCAGCCCTCCTTCCCCCCGGCTTCGTACCATGGTCGGGGCAGATTTGCCCTGCAACCGTGTTCTGTCCGTGTTGAGTCCGTGTTGTCTCCGACTCTAAGCCCGCACTCACCCCGCTGCCAAAACGGGCAAATGACGCTCCGAACGCGGCCATGTCCCCCGGATGTCCCTAAAAAAGGGCAACGCCAATCGGAACCGCAGCCGAAAAACTCCCAGCAACGCTACAACACGAAAACAACTCGGAAAAACACGGTATAAATACAGAAACAACAACAATTCAAGGGTTCAACATCAGACTGGGGAATACCCCAATTTAACGATGGAGCGGAGCAGCATTTGCTTCGGAATACCAACTCAAATGACAAACTAGCTTAGAAACGGATAAACATATAAGGATCCATATTATCATATAGCCGACACAAAAAATGTAAGGCCAACGACCAAAGTCTCATTTGGCACAGCACCGGACAATAACATAGATTCACAGAAATACAACAGGGATGGGCTGTCAAACAACCTTCTTTTGATTTAGAGCGATAACTAAACTAATATCCTGCTAAACCGAAAAATGGTAGCAAGAGATTACGCGAAATCGAAAGAAACAGAAAAAGAAATGGAACTGAAAACAGCTAAAGCTGATTCGTAAAAAATAAGGAAATTACGATTTCTCTTCAGCTTTAAAAACCCAAAAACGCTGAAGCGTATAGTTGAAACCCAAAGAAACAAGCAACTCAACAACCAGTTTCGAAAACAAAAAGTTTACATGATATACATCGACCAGAAAATGAATTCCGGTAGACTTCAATGTGATACTACCACAAACGACGATCACAAATTTCCATAACTGACTGCCGACAGACTTTTGCGTGCTACCGAAGGACCAGTATCGATTGATCAAAAAATTAACAACAGCACCAAGGCTACCACTAATTACATTGGAAAAAGGAGCACTGATATGAAGTAGCTTATAGCAAGCAGAGTATACTCCAAAATCAAACAATCCGCCTAAAAAGGCGGAGAGTTGGGCTTTTAAAAAAGTAATAACTTTTGAAGACATCGTTAAATAGCCTCCTCCTGTTGTTTTTTCAGTTTATCCGCTTTATCTTTTTCATCGCCTAATTTAAGAAGTAGGCGTGTATCATTTGTATTAATTATAAAAAGTGCGATACAAATTAACAGTACACACCAATTAATAGACCCAGGCATTAAAACTTCAAATAACATAACCAATGAAATAATCACCCGAATTTCAGTAGGCCCCAAAATTCCGGCGTCTATCGTATACTTATCGGTAATTCTATACCTGAGCTGAGAAATAATCATTGCCCAGCCATACAATGCGACCAATGTAAATCCCAGATACTTAAAATCACCCACGGTATACAGCACATACCCCAATCCTATAAAAACCGTACTAATCCAATCCATTACAATATCCAACGCGAAACCGTACCAGCGACGGGATTTATTACGGTAGAATGCGATACGACCATCTAATGAATCACCAAACCACTGCACAAAGAAACCAGGGATCCCTAGAAGCAAATAGCGAATATCAACATATTCAGCCAAGATAAAACTCCCCAATATCATTAAGGAGCCTAAAAATCCAATTGCCGTAAGTCCATCCGAGGTAATCCAATTTGGAATTCGAGGTACGACGTACGAAATAAGTTTTTGTTCGGGTTCACTTAAGATATTTGTTCTCTTTCTATCCTGAAAAAGTTTTTTATTTATTTTTAACTCACTCATTATCTGCGATTATAGCCATTTATTTTCTTTATACCAAGCCAATGCCTCCATTAAGCCTTTCTTCAAATCATATTTAGGTTGGTATTGTAGCTGACGTTGAGCCGCCGAGATATCACAGCCCCAGTTTTCAGCTGTAAGTTCATTCAGTCGCTCCGGATATAGCACAGGTATTGCTTTAGATTTTTTATACAATCGTTCAAAAATAACCGCGATAGTCTTCACGACACCAAAAGGAATATGCATACGAATCATTTTCTTTTGGCTAAACTCTTTGAAAAATCTAGCCAACTCATAACGGCCATACACCTGCCCATCACTGAGGTTATACACCTGCTTTCCTCCTTGATCAAAACGACAGGCATGAATGATCGCCTGCACCAGGTCAGCAACATAAATAAAGCTAAGCTTTTGAGGAGAGCGGCCAACATAGGCATCCAGGCCGCCATTCATTGTTTTAAAAACAATAAAAATATCTTTTTCACGAGGGCCGTATACTGCAGTGGGGCGCAAAATCGTTAGTGGCTGATCTCTAAAATCATCCAAGGCGAGCTCCGCTTTCCGTTTACTACGACCATAGGCCGTAACAGGGCGATAGGGATTGCTCTCATCGATAAGGTTAGCATCGTAGCTAACAGGACCGATTGCCGCAAGACTACTAACGAAAACAAATCTTTTGATGGGAGTTTTTAAATAAAAACAAGCAGATGCCAAGTTTTTTGTATAACCAACGTTGACCTTTTCGAGATCTTCTTCGTGCTTGGCACGAGTCATTGCCGCAGCATGAACAACATAGGTATAGTTTTCCGCTTCCAGTAATTCGCTGATAGACTCTTCATCAGAGAAATCCGGATAAACAAATTTATCTACAACGGAGCGAATTTCTGAAACATCACTTGACTTCCTCACCGCGGCATGAACTTCCATCCCCGCCTCTTTCGCTGCTCTTGTCAAATGATAGCCTACAAAACCACTCGCTCCGGTGATTAATACTTTTTCTATCATAATGATTTTTGATACAAACGATAACGTTTGTACAATTCTCCATTCATTTGTTCTATAGCGTGGTTCATCATGTAATTATGCTCCAACATCCACGAACATTCGGCCCCTTTGATATTAGAATCTTTTGATTCTTTTATAATTCGGCCATACAGACATGCTTCAATACCAAGTTTACGGTAGTCTTCCAATACCCCTAACATGAGTACACGAAGCAAGTTGATTTTTTTCTTTCCAAATAACAATTTAAAAATACCCGTAGGAAGTAGACGTCCTCGCTTCACTTTGATAAGGATTTGATTGATATCAGGTATCCCTAGACCAAAGCCAACAAGCTCACCATCTTTCTCCGCAACGATAGCAAAACGTGGATCGAGAATCATTTTTAGATCTTTGGCCGTATAATTAAATTCGTCCTCTGTCATCGGAACAAAACCCGAATTTTTATCCCATGCTCTATTATAAATATCACGAACTTTTGCTGCCTCGTTTTTAAAATCCTTCACATTGAATTGACGCAATGTAATGCCAGATCTTTTCAAACGCTCTTCCAGTCTATCCAAAAGCATGACTGAACGTTTATCCGCCGACTTTTCCATGACCAAGTAAGCTCTCAAATCCACTTTATGTCCATAACCCGAATTGGTAATCAAGTCGATGTAATACGGTGAATTGTAGGGCATCATGGCTACTGGAGGCTTATCAAAACCGTCAACCAATAAACCAACGGTATCATTGGTTGATAAATTGATCGGCCCAACGATCGTATCCCCTCCTTTAGCTTTAACCCATTTCTCTGCAGTCTCAAATAACGCGTTTGCGACTTCTTGATCATCTATACAATCGAAAAAACCCCACTGCCCTTCATTCACATGATTGAAAGCATTATGGTTATTGTTCCAGATGGCACATATACGACCGACAATCTTATCGTTACGATAAGCTAGAAAAGGTTGTGCTTGGGAATGTTTATAAAAGGGATGCTTGTCAGGGGAAAGCAAATCGTTTTGTTCAAGAAATAAGGCAGGTACATAATTAGGATTTCCCTCATAGAGACTATGAGGGAAATCTATAAAGAGCCGTCTTTGTTTCTTTGTTTCAACGGGTATAATCTGAATCATACGATTAGATTTTATATTAATGTTTCAACTTCAGCTTGTTTGAATACTTTAACCATCTTCTCAATAGCCTCGTCGATTTGGTCATAAGTATGTGTCGCCATCAATGAAAAACGAATCAAAGACTCTTCTGCAGGAACTGCTGGAGAAACAACTGGATTAACAAATACACCATCATCTTGGAGCATTTTAGTTACCCAGAACGTTTTTTCATTGCTACGAATAAAGATTGGTAAAATAGGACTTTCCGTAGCACCTAGATCAAACCCATGATCCAGTAATTGTGCTTTGGCATAATCTGTGTTTTTCCATAATTTTTCAATATGCTCAGGCTCATTTTGAATAATTTCCAAAGCTTTCAATGTTGAAGCAACCGAAGCTGGAGTCATTGAAGCACTGAACATCACAGAGCGCGCATTGTGTTTTAAGAAATCGATCACATCTGCATCACCTGCGACAAATCCACCTAAAGATGCTAACGATTTACTAAATGTACCCATAATCAAGTCTACATCATCATTAAGCCCAAAATGAGAAGCTGTACCAGCTCCTTTGTGCCCAATAACACCTAAACTGTGTGCATCGTCGACCATTACTGCAGCATCAAACTCATTGGCAATCGACGTAAGTTCAGGCAAATTAACAATATCCCCCTCCATACTAAAGATACCATCCGTACAAATTAACTTCGCACTATCCTCAGGTAGGCGTGATAACTTAGCACGTAAGTCCTCCATATTATTGTGTCCGTATTTGATTACTTTGGAAAAAGACAAACGGCTACCATCAATAATTGATGCGTGGTCACGCTCATCCAACAAAATATAATCATTACGTCCCATTAGACATGACAAAGGCCCTAGATTTGATTGGAATCCTGTACTAAACAGAATAGCGGCTTCTTTACCTACATAAGCAGATAATTTTTCTTCCAGTTCCACGTGAATATCCAACGTACCGTTTAAGAAACGAGATCCAGCACATCCAGTACCATACTTTTCCAAAGCATCTTGCGCTGCTTTTATAATACGTGTATCAGTCGTTAACCCTAAATAAGAGTTAGAACCAAACATCAACACACGTCTACCATCGATTTTTACTTCGGTATCTTGTTTT
The DNA here is from genome assembly GCF_002421245.1 of Sphingobacterium sp. UBA5639. Lineage (NCBI taxonomy): Bacteria > Pseudomonadati > Bacteroidota > Sphingobacteriia > Sphingobacteriales > Sphingobacteriaceae > Sphingobacterium > Sphingobacterium sp. UBA5639. Next base: position 570,698 of record NZ_DIJR01000029.1, on the reverse strand, counting down.
GATTGAATAGGTCTAAAATAGGCATATAAGCCCTTAGCTTTCAACTCCTCAACAATCTTAAATTGCGATATTTTCTCGCCTAACTTTCCTTTACTCATGCGATAAAAATGTATTTCTAAAACTATTTCTAACTTTTAGATGTTATTGTAACAAACAAAATTATCGAATTGGACTTTTATATAAAAAACTCGGTCTCCGACTAAAAATCTGCTATATCCACAATGTAAGTTGAAATGCTACGTTGTATATATTCACAATAATTCCAAAAAACGTTGCAAACATACGAAAACATAATCTGACTTTCACTTAAATTTAGTCATATTTTTAACACATCGCCCAAAACAGTTAATTTTATTTTAATACTCCGCTAACATCCGCCCCACACAATTCTACTTTAAAATAAGACAATTTTAATAATTATATTTGCGAACTTTAAATTATCCTATAATTAGTTACATTTAGGTTCATTGCAATAGCAATGGTATAGACTTACTAATATACAACAATATATGGCTTTATCTTCAGATATCAATATAAAAAATAAAAAAGCTTCTTTTGAATACCACTTACTGGACAAGTACATTGCAGGAATTCGATTATTGGGTACAGAAATAAAATCCATACGCGAAGGAAAGGCAAATATTAACGATAGTTTCTGTAGTTTTTTTGAGGACGGATTATACATCCGTAACATGCACATTGCCGAATATTCCATGGGATCTTTCTATAACCATGAAGCAAAACGCGACCGTCAACTGCTATTGACAAAAAGAGAATTAAAAAAACTGAAAGAGAAAGGGGAAGAACGTGGTTTTACCATTGTACCCCTACGCATCTTTATCAGTGCCCGGGGGTTTGCCAAAGTTGAAATTGCCTTGGCACAGGGTAAAAAAGATTTTGACAAACGAGAAAACATCAAAGAAAGAGATGTTAAACGTGAGCTTGATCGCGTGATGAAATTTTAGGTTAACGCGCCAGGACAAATGCGCCTGGCGTCATGCCTACCCTGCTTTTAAAAAGCCGAACAAAGTAGTTGACATCATTAAATCCTGCCCCATAGCACGACTCCTTTACATTACGGGTGAGTAAAAGCATCTTTTTTGCCTTCTCGATACGCTGTTGGATCACATACTCCATTGGACTAAGTCCAAGTTCACGGTTAAACATCCGCGTAAGGCTCGCTTTGCTCATGTGAGCAGTCCGCTCCAATAGACCAATTGAAATTTTCTCGGTAATATGTTTCTGAATAAATTCCTGCACGTGTAACAGTACTTTGTTGGGCGACTTCCCAATTTTTAATGCCATCATCGACTGTGACTGAAGTAGCCGAATCGTAAGCTCTTTAAAGGTCAGATCTGCAAGCACATCTTTCAACGGATTTTCACTAATAATGATCTGAAACAACTTGTTCACCAGATCGGCAAGCTCAGTCGAATTGTACAGGTGAAAAAACTCCGGATCAAGCCGCCATTGATTGACATGTTCTTTTGGATAAAACTCATTTAGATAATCTAAGACTGCTGCTATCTTCTCTCTATGAATTGTTAAAGCGGTACACTGCGTGGGCTGGTCGAGGGTCGCTTCTGGAAAATCAATATGCATAGCCACCGATGCAGGTAACACCATCATCTGACCGGGCAGATAGTCAAAAGCCTTTACATTCTCCAAATGCATGATTTTTTTACCCTGGATCATATTAATCATAACCAAATCATCAAAACATAAAGGTACATGCTGCGATATCCGATATGTTTCGTAGATATTAAGCTCCAAGCTATCTAACGTAAATGCGCGTCGGTTCTCCACTAATGTGCTGAGCTCCCCCTTCCGCGAAAATGGCAATGTATGAATCAGCGTCCTATTTTCCATAGTGCAACAATTAAATATAATTGGCAGTCAATCAAATATAATAAATAAAATAAACTATGAGCGAAAGTTATGTGCCACAATTGTGCTATGTTTTGGATCAATTCTGCTACACCATTGAATAATTGCTGGCTAACTTTGATAAGAAGGGATTAAAAATAATTAATAAATAAACCATATGAGCGCAATCAAAAGACCATCGTTCAAAGAACGATATGACAACTACATTGGTGGTAAATTTGTCGCACCAATTCAAGGAAAATACTTCGATAATATTTCGCCGGTAGATGGAAAAGTGTTTACTCAAGTTGCCCATTCAACAAAAGAAGATCTGGATCTCGCTGTCGACACCGCCGCTAAAGCTTTTGAAACTTGGGGACAAACCTCGGCTACAGAACGAAGTATTATCCTCAATAAAATTGCTGACCGCATTGAAGCTAATTTAGAATATATCGCCGCCGTTGAAACGATAGACAACGGAAAAGCGGTACGTGAAACATTAAATGCCGATATCCCATTGGCAATCGACCATTTCAGGTATTTTGCTGGTGTAATCCGCGCTGAAGAGGGGTCCATAAGCGAATTGGACAGCAATACAGTGTCACTGATTGTACACGAACCAATCGGAGTTGTTGCACAGATTATTCCATGGAATTTCCCGATTCTAATGGCCGTATGGAAACTAGCTCCGGCCCTTGCCGCAGGGAACACCGTCGTATTAAAACCTGCTGAAAGTACACCCACATCCATTCTTGTCCTTATGGAGATTATCGGTGATCTGATTCCTGCCGGAGTAGTCAATATCGTTAACGGTTTCGGCGCAGAACTTGGTCGTTCTTTGGTCACAAACCCAAAGGTTTCCAAAGCAGCATTCACTGGTTCCACAGCAACTGGACGTTTGGTTATGCAATATGCGACTGAAAATATCATTCCGGTAACCCTAGAATTGGGTGGGAAATCGCCCAATATTTTCTTTAGTTCGGTTATGGATGCAGACGATGCATTTTTGGACAAAGCAGTGGAAGGAGCCGTATTATTCGCACTCAATCAGGGCGAAATTTGTACCTGTCCTTCTCGTTTACTGATCCAGGAGGACATTTATGAAAAATTTATCGCTAAAGTAGTCGATCGGGTTAATCAGATCAAAGTGGGCGATCCATTAGACCCAACAACAATGATGGGTGCTCAGGCATCGAAGATCCAAAAGGACAAAATTATGTCCTATATTAAACTTGGCAAAGAAGAAGGGGCCGAAGTATTGACCGGCGGTGATGAAAACAATGTCGGTGCTGGTTTTGAAGAAGGCTACTACATCAAACCTACCCTATTCAAAGGCGATAATAGCATGCGTATTTTCCAGGAAGAAATCTTCGGCCCCGTGTTGGCAGTCACCACGTTCAAGGATGAACAAGAAGCAATTGCTATCGCCAACGACACCATGTATGGTCTCGGAGCAGGTGTATGGACCCGAGATGCACATCAGCTTTATCAGATCCCACGTGCCATACAAGCAGGACGTGTTTGGGTAAATCAGTATCACTCCTACCCAGCGGGTGCCCCATTTGGCGGATACAAACAATCAGGAATTGGACGGGAAAACCATAAAATGATGCTTGCCCATTACAGACAGGCCAAAAATATGTTGATTTCCTACAGTAAAGAAAAACTTGGTTTCTTTTAACTGAAGCGTACCGGGTATTCTTTTCGAACAGCTAGATACCCGAGTTTAGGGGGAGCAAATGCTGCCCCTTCAGCTGAATTTCCTATTCGTCAACGCTAAAACACATAAACGAATTTCACCATGATCAATAGACTAGACATCACTGAAAAAGCCAGGGAGCTCATTCATGAACTTGAAGCGAAGCATGGTAAATTAATGTTTTATCAGGCCGGAGGTTGCTGCGAGGGTACACAGCCACAGTGTTTTGAGGAAGGAGGTTATTTTCCTAGGACAAATGACGCCATGATCGGATTAGCCGAAGGATATGAGTTTTGGGTGGATCGGGATCTCTTTGAATATTGGAAACATGCGCATTTCACACTCGATGTGCTGGATGGATTTGGTCCGGGGGGATTCTCATTGGAAACCCCACTGGGTAAAACTTTCAAAGTTCATTATCGTTTATTTACAGCCGAAGAACTTAACGACCTCCGCCCCATCAAGAGAAACGAATGACAAAAAGGGTCGCATTGCAATCTGCGACCCATTTCCATGTTATAATTTTAAAAAATCTCCCTTGAGTTTCCGCATTCGGAAGCTAAAATTTTATTCAATATCCAAGCCTTCAAGGACTGGAATTGGCTGTCTGTTTTCATCAAGGGCAACAAATGTAAAAACACCCTCAATGGCCAATTCTCTTCCTTCCTTGTACATATGTTCCAAAAATATGTCGACCTTCACCTTCAAGCTGGTCCGGCCTACATTTTGAACCCGCGCGACCGCTTCAATAATACTTCCGGAAGGAATTGCCTTATTGAAGTCAATACGGTCTGTCGATACAGTCACCAACGTTTTGCGGCAAAATCGTGTCGCAGCCATAAACGATACTTCGTCCATAATGGACATCGCCTTGCCGCCGAATAAAGTATCGTGATGATTTGTCAAAAACGGAAACACGGTCGTGCAAACATGTGTTTCTGATAAATCAATACGTTCTTGTAAAGTCATTTATTGTATTATTTAGTGGATTTAAGAGGAGACAAATGTAAACCAATCTAGCTCCAGTTCCGTCATTTTTATTCCATATTTTCGTCAATATCCACGCCTATACCTTTCAATAAAAGCGACGCATTGAATATCTTACATTCCCCTATCTTCAGCTTATAATCAAACAGCATCTGCCCCGCATCAACACGAATGTCAAAATGATAATTTTTGATATCTCCCGGGAATTCCTCTTGTAAACTGGACAGTTGTAAGTCGTGTGTAGCCACCATACCCTTACCGTCCAATCGAACCAGTTTCTTTATGATTGCACGGGAGCCAAGATATTTGTCGACTGAATTTGTTCCACGAAGCATCTCATCGATTAGAAAAAAGCTATCGCTATGTACTGAAACTGTATCCAATATAAATTTCATCCGATTCAGTTCTGCTTTAAATGTCGACGTACTTTCATTCAGGTTATCCTTGATGCGCATATAGGATATTAGTTTGTAAATCGGGAGCTGAAAAGAAGTCGCTGCAACCGCAGCTCCGGCATAAGCCAAAATTGCATTAATACCTACTGTCCGCAGAAATGTACTCTTTCCAGCCATGTTTGAACCTGTTACCAAAGCAACACGATGATCTATACTACTGTAATCATTGGCGACGACCTGACTGCTTGGGATCAGTGGATGATATAACCCTTGCGCGTCAATCTTATTTTCCAGCGGATTATCCAAAATTACTGGATAACTATAAGACGAATGGTTTCTCTTCCAAATAGCAAGACTAGTGACAGCCTCCACCTTAGCCAAGGTATCGAATGAATTCAGAATCTCGTTTTCGTATTTATTCTTCCAATCAACAATAGCCAATACTTGTCTAAAGTCCCAAAGGAGAAATAGGTTTAGAAATAGCCCAACAAAGACATTATTCCGTGCGTCCAAGTTGTTAATAAGACCAGCGAGTTTTTTAAAGGCAAAGGAAATGGATGCTGTTCCCCGGTTTTGTTTTAGCTCTCCGGCGATCTCCTGCATAGCAATAGACTTCCATGCGTGGTCTTCGATCGATTGAATCGCATCTGCATATGATCCCAGCACGCCACCAATTTTGTCTATTCGCGACGAGAACATACTCACACTTCCTGCTTTGGCCAATGCCCAAAGAATATGAAATAGTCCTATCAAGGTTGCCACTCCAGCCAATTTTGGCACGAAAAAGCTGCCCGCTAAAACGACCAAAAATAAAACAGGGCCTGCTTTGATATAAAATCGCATAAAAGCATTTCCGAATTGAAAATTTCGGTCTTGAAAGTAATTTGTCAAAAATGCCTTGATATCCAATTTATGGTTCAGATTGGCCAAGAGCTTTGCCTGAAAATCCCATATCCATTCGGATTCATTTTCGAGTTCCTGTGATGCTTCTTGATTGCGTTGAATTTGATTGCTTTGGAGAGGCGCATCAAGCCAAGAAGCCAAAAGATCAATCCCCTGTTTGGTCGTTGCCCGATTTATCTGCGCGAATAAGGAGTATGTGCCAAAGATATCCATATCGGAGCTATAAGGATGAGCTCCGTTTTCGAAATGCTCACCATGGTCATACATGTTTAGTTTCCCTTCTGCTAGGGCCTGTTCATTTGCCAAAACTTTCAGATAAGCTTCAAAATAGTTCTTCTGAAGCTCTAACTGGCTCTGCTTCCGCACCAGATAGGCAAATAGGAACAATAGTCCAAAAAAGCAGAAAAAAACCAGCGGAAGGCTTTCCAGTTGAAAGGTATAAAATAACAACGCTCCGCCACCGAGTATCACAAATAGCCGCGACAAGCTGAGCGTGTTGACTTGTTTATTTAATTTGACCACAGTTGAAGCGGTTTCGCGATGCTTCTGGTCATATTGTATTGCAGTTGGCGTCATAAGGTGAATATTTATTCTTTCACGTTCATTTCAATTTAATCATGGCTATTTTGCATCTGCTCATGAAACAAGGGCTCGATTGTCACTCGCAGACCTTGGGGGAGGCCATCGGAACTGGTTGAATGGATCTCCTACCAAGCTTGATCACCCACCAAAGGCACAAAACGAAACGTATCCAATTCGATACGGTCAAAATCATTTTCACCTACCCGAATGATCGTCATCATCTTTTGCGATTTTTCGTCTCCTACAGGGATCACAAAAATTCCGCCCATTTTCAACTGCTTCAACATAACCTCTGGCACGAAAGGCGCACCTGCAGTGACAATAATCTTGTCATAAGGGGCGTGCTCTTCGATTCCCTTGGAGCCATCACCTAAAAAGAAATTTGGTTTATAGCCCATGTAGGGCAACACTTGAATGGTTCGTTGATATAGGTTTTCCTGACGTTCGATAGTATACACTTCTGCGCCAAGTTCCAACAAGATACAGGTTTGGTACCCCGATCCCGTACCAATTTCCAGTACTTTATCTCCTTTTTTCACGTGGAGCAGTTCAGATTGATAGGCGACGGTATACGGCTGCGAAATTGTTTGTCCGTCACCTATTGGAAAAGCAATATCCCGATAGGCCTGATTCCAGAATGTTTCATCAAAAAAATAGTGACGTGGTACCTTGCCAATGGCATCTAATACTTTCTGGTCCGCAATGCCCCGGCTTTTTAGATGTTCAACCAATTTCTTACGAGCACCTTTCTCCCGATAATTATCAATAAACTTGTACGCCATGATGTTTCAAATTTACCTTTTAAAAGGCACATTAAACAGAATTAATCACAAATAATTCAATACCAACACTGTACGTATTTTCAAGTTAATTTGCTTTATTTTCCGAATCATCTTTCCCTTAGGCTCAACCTCCGTTGACCTCTTGAATTTGGCCGCGAAGAAAACGATAAGCGCATGTGATTTAAGTTTACCAAGAACGCTCGTTTTTACAAGTTAATGCGGGCAATAGCTGTCACTAATAGGGATCTACATCGACCTGAACGCGCACACCAGCATTGGTTTTATCGATTTCAAAATCGAGGAGCACCGAACGGATCAATTCCTTGACCTTTGCAATACTAATATTTGTTCGCTCAATCTTCAAGGTAATGGTCTGGATAAAATTATTCCGCACACGAGAAACTAAAGGCGGCTCCGGTCCCAATACCCTTGCACCCAACTGTTGCCGCAGCGCCGAGGCAAAACGATTGGCCGAATCATAGCATTTCTGAAAATCCGTATGTTTAATATCAATCCGAATGAGACGGTAGAAAGGAGGATAAAGATAGTTTTTACGTTCTGTAATTTCAGTCATAAACATCCCTTCATAATCGTTATTGACCACCTGTTCTAAAACCCGATGATTCGTGGTGTAGCTCTGGATGATAACTTTTCCGCCGGCTTCACGTCGACCTGCGCGTCCTGCTACCTGGGAAAATAACGAAAATGATCGTTCATACGAACGGAAATCCGGAAAGTTAATGATCGTATCTGCATTGACAACACCAATAAGGCTTACTCTTCCGAAATCGAGCCCCTTAGCGACCATTTGTGTCCCTATAAGAACATCAAATTCATGCTCATCAAAAGCCGTGATAATTTTGTCGAAACCATATTTGCCTTTTGTGGAATCCAGATCCAAGCGACCGATGCGGATTTCGGGCATCAGGATTTCAAGTTCTTCCTCTACCCGTTCTGTACCGAAGCCTTTACTTTCGATATGGGGCATTCCACAGGCTGGACAAACACGAAGTGGAGGCTCCACATGACCACAGTAATGGCAATGCATCATATTAGAGCTCTTGTGATAGGTTAAGCTGACATCACAATTGACACATTTTGCAACAAATCCACAGGTATTACACTGGATCATTGTCGTGTGCCCACGTCTATTTTGAAATAATATAACCTGCTCTTTATTTTTTACAGCTTCTTCAATTGCCTTTAACAAGATACCCGAAAAATAGGAAAACATATTTTCCTTTCTTCCTTCTTCGGGAATATTCACCAACTCAATACTTGGCAATTGGGCATTGCCATAACGCTCAAGCAGCTGCACAAAGCCATACTTCTTAGCTTTGGCATTGTAATAACTTTCCAAAGAAGGCGTCGCGGATCCCAATAGTACTTTGGTCTGATGTAGAAATCCGAGGTAAATGGCCGTATCGCGGGCATGGTAACGTGGGGCTGGATCAAACTGCTTATAGGAGCTTTCGTGCTCTTCATCAACGATGATGATCCCTAAATCCTGAAATGGCAGAAAGACGGAAGAACGAGCCCCAATCACAACCTGAAATTCATTCTTCATGACTTTATGCCACACCTCGGCACGCTCATTATCATTAAACTTAGAGTGGTACACCCCCAGTTTATCGCCGAAATGCAACTTTAAGCGCGCTGTAATCTGCGCTGTCAGCGCAATCTCAGGCAGTAGATAGAGAGCTGATTTTCCCGCAGCGATTGCTTGTTCAATAAGCCGTATATAAATTTGTGTTTTTCCCGAAGCAGTCACACCATGCAACAGTGTAACGTCCTTCTCCTCAAACGACGCTTGTATTTCGGTATAAGCCCTTTGCTGATTTTCATTAAATTGAAAATTGGCATCCAGTTCGATATCCTCCCCCTGAAACCGGGATACAACCTTTTCCTTTATTTCAAAAACACCTTTATCAATCAAAGCCGTAATTGCACCGTTACCACAGCCCGAGGCCTCCGTCAACATGGGTCGCGTAATTTCCTCCGTTTTTTTGACCAGCTGCATAAATGCCAATACCGCATCTTGTTGTTTTGGTGCACGGTTTAAGCTGTCCAACAATTCTCTTTTTGCATCTTCATTTCGAAAGTCGGGCGCAAAACGCAAAAATGCTTTGGTCTTGGGTTTATATCGTTCTGTAATCTCTTCAGAAATCAAAACAATTCCTTTGTCAAATAATTGTTTTAATATAGGGAAGACTGTTTTTTGTCCCAGCAATTTCACAATATCATTGACTTTTAGTTCTCCCGCCACCTCCAAAGCTTCGATGATGAGATACTCCTTATCTGATAGTGTGGAACGGTCAAATTCTTCCTCAATCGATGAAACGACTTTGGTCTCACTGGCCAGCTTCAATGCCGAGGGCAGCGCAGCCTGCATGACTTCACCCAAACTACACATGTAATAATCGGCTAGCCAATCCCAAAGTTTAAACTGAGCTAAATCGACAATGGGTTTTTCATCAATGATGTCCAAAATATACTTTGCTTCATAGTGCTTTGGTGCTTCCTGGCTAATAGACTTGACAACCGCAGAATAGATCTTATTCCGTCCAAATTGCACGATGACTCGTACACCGACCTGCACACGATCGTTCCAGTCAACCGGAATACGATACGTATATGTTCTTGCTAATGCTAGTGGTAGGACCACATCAACAAACAGCGTATCTCTTTCACTAAAAATCGTAGATTGTGGATTGGACATAAATTCAAATTATGGTATAAAAGTACAAAAAAACCTTCAGGAATAGCGGTCAAACGACTCCGGCAATACATAAAACCGTCTACAATCATACGGCGCCAAAGCGACATCGGAGTGTGAAAGCCAAGCGATCACTGGTCAATCCATTGTAACCTAAAAAAGCCTTCCTGAATTTATTCAAGAAGGCTCTGTTATGATTAAATACGAATATGATTTCGTATCGACATAGGCAATTAAATAGGATTACGATTTATTTTTTAGCGCTGCTATAAATAGCGCAACCCAGCCAACGATCAAAGACAATCCTCCCAAAGGCGTGATAGGTCCTAAAATAGACGGATTGCCAAAGCCGGTTATTTCTCGCACACTTAAGACATACAACGATCCTGAGAAAAAAAGTATACCAATGAGGAAAGCAATAAATGATACTTTAATCGAGTACGTCTTTGCTCGCGAAAAAGTAGATAAAAATAACAGGGCGAAGGTATGATAGAAATGATACTGGTTTGCAGTTTTCCAAGTTTCAATATGATATGTACTTACCTTTCCTTCTAGACCATGAGCGCCAAAGGCACCTAATATTACAGCTAATGCTCCCAACAACGAAGCGGCTAAAATGATTTTCTTATTCATTATGTTAAAGTGAATGCTGAAAATGAGTTTCTAGCGATAAATGTATTAAAAACAGAGCAAAATAAGGAATTTTTTGTTAAATTTCTATTACAAAGGCGCATTATAGCAACGATTTTCTATCTCTTCCCATATATTTTTATTAGGTTTGTTTTACGTATGAATCATCATGAGCATCGTGCAGCTCACCAAGATCTTGAACGAGCTTCAAGATTTGTATATCCTTGATAAACATCTGCCGCATGATAACTTCATCACCATTTAAAAAACAAGTTTAGTGTACTTATCTGCTGAAAAGAAAATGAGTACCTCATAAATAGTTGTTCTGCTAAAAACTGCATTTTTAATCGTATCGACCAGCGGGTTAGTGACGATTTATTCGAGTTCTTATCAGGCATTGAAAAAAATAAAAAGGATGAAAAAAACAATCATCATCACTGTTATATTATTCATCGCGGTCATCGCGGCTACGATCTATCTTTTTGGAGACTTCAATAAAAACAATAAACAAGATTCTAAAGCTTTACAATATCTTCCTGAAAATACATTAACCATTGCCTCCTTTGCCAATGATCAGACTGTAGATACGATCTTTAACGACTATGAGCTCTTTAAAGCCATTATTGGCCAACGCAATTTCAGTAATTTGGAACGTCTTAAAGACGAATTATTACGTAGCGAACAGCTAGCACCTCTTGTAGCGGGGCAGCAAGTATTACTGTCTTTTCATCAGGAAAAAGATCAGATTACTCCGCTATATAGCGTTCAGGTTGGTCAAAGCATTGATAATAACGCGCTGGCAACATTGCTTGGAAACGTCGGTAAAAACTACAAGATACAACCCTTTGACACCTTAGGCCAACGATTTTATGGGCTTAATCAAGGTACTAAGGATAGTACACTTTATTGTGCCTATTCCCACGAAATCATTTTCGCCAGCTACTCTAAGCAGGTGCTTTCCCAGATCTTTGATAAACAGGTTAAGAAAATAAGTACCAAACAAATCGAGTTCTTCGTAAACCATAATAATAAAAACACACCACTTAGTCTCTATTTTTTCAATGAGCAACTGTCGCAAATTGCTCGAATACTAATGAAATCCAAATTTGGTACCTATCTCAACCTGATCGATTCGCTGAAGGGCCAAACGTCCTGGAACATGAATTTCAAAAAGGATGCTTTTATCTTTAAGGGTGAAACAGATCTCACGGCGAGCAAAAATAGCTACTTACAGTTATTTGCCACGCAGACGGCTCAAGTGCAAGCTCTGGGGAACTATCTCCCTAAAAATGCAGCATCTTATATAGACTTTAGTATCTCTGATCCCCGTAGTTTCCGCAGCGGATTAAAAGCCTTGTTAGTACAACAAAAAGAAGACGCTCGATTGACGAAAAGTATAAAAAACTTTGAAGAGGACAGCAAAGTATCATTTGACAGTATTATTGCGCCAATTTTCAACGATGAATTTGCACTCGCGGAACTGGACAATCAGGATGCGATTGGTTTGATTAGCATTTCGGATTCCACACAATTTGCCGATAATCTTAAGAAATTCAGTACTGCTGTAGGGGATTCGATCTATCAATTTAAATATTCGAATCTTTTACATGCATTATTTGGAGAACCTTTCAAGAGCTTTACCCGACCCTATTTCACTATTGTAGACAATATCATGGTTGTTGCTGGCCGAACAGGTATCTTGCGAGATTATCGTGAATCTTTCCGGGAAAAGCAATTTCTTTCGGGTACTGCAATTTTCAAAAATCATGCAGCATTGCAGAATAGCCGCAGTAACGTAACGTTCTATTTAGAACCTAAGGCTGGTAAAAGCAATATTCTGGATAACTTAAAAGCTGATTTCGCAAAGAACTTTAAAGATGAGGATGAATATGGCTTTCAAAATTTCTATTCATGGTCCTATCAGCTAAGTGGCAACCAAGGCACATTTTCGTCCAGTTTATATGCACTCTTTAAGAGTGATACGAGACTGGGGGGCAAACCAGAATGGACAGCTCAACTGGAGAACCGAATTATCAATAAACCTTGGATTTTAGATCAAGATGGGAAGAATAAGTTTATCCTGATTCAAGAACAAGATCACACGGTACATGCATTTTCGCCGGATGGAAAAGAGCTTTGGCAGAACCTCTTCCAAGGTGAAATTTTGGGCGAGCCAATTCAGTTACAGGATCTCAGTATTGTCGCCGTTACAAAAAACCGCTTATATCGTTTTATGCCAGATGGTAAAAACCGAACCGGTTTTTCAGTTGAATTGCCATACTCGGCGACTTATGGGGCTACAATTGCCACCTTCAATAAAGAGCAACGTATTTACATTCCCGCAACAGACCGCATTCTTGCCTATACACTCGACGGCAAAAAAGTGGAGGGCTTTGAAAATAATAGCGTGGACGGGCGAATTTTATTCGATTTAAAAACAACCAGTCTAGGGCAGACCAATTATATTATTGCCGGTACAAGCACTGCTTCCGTCTATTTCTTTGATCAAAATGGTAAGGTCATCCATAAAAAAACATTGGATACCGATGGAGAAAGTGTTAAAAATCCAATTGGTTTAGTTGCGGCCTCGGATGAGAAGAACTCCTTCATTTACTTGGCAAACAATAAAGGTAGTGTCTTCAAAATTCCTTTCGAGGGCGAAACCAAAAAAATAAAACTGGGTGACTGGGGCAAAGATGCTTTCTTTAATTTTGAAGATATTAGCGGTGGTGCCGACAGAGACTTTGTTATTCTAGCCAACAACAAACTGAATGCCTACAGTGTAAGAGACTCTTCTTCCTACTTTGAATATAAATTCATCGAAGAGGCCAGTAACAGACCGTTGTTTTTTAAACGAATAGGTAAATCTGATATCATTGGCGTAGGAACCGACAATCGCATGATCTATGTCTTCGGATCTGATGGCTTGGTTCAGGAAGGATTCCCTGTAGAAGGTTTTTCAAAATTCTATTATGGACCGATTAACTATGGCGACAATGCCAATTATCTAATCTGTATGAAGCGGGATTTCAAGATCTATGTATATAAGTTTTAAAAACCTGAAAATCATTTTTTTAGAATCAACACCAAACGCGATAAGATGCAAAAAGATCTTTATAAAAAATTTGTCTAATCTAATTTTTTTATAGTAGGTTTGCAGACTTAATATGACTATGCTGAAATCGGAAGAATTAAAAGAGTTATTGGCTGAACCAAAACGTATTGTAATTACAACGCACTACAAACCAGATGGGGACGCTTTGGGTTCATCTCTAGGATTGTATTTTTGGTTGACCGCGAAAGGACATCAGGTAAATCTCATTGTACCGTCAGACTTTCCTGCCTTTTTGGATTGGTTACCTGGCTTGGAAAATGTACAAATTTATACACAGGATATTGACCTGCACGATCAACAGATTGACGCAGCTGAATTAATTTTCTGCTTGGATTTCAATGGTCTTGCCCGTATTCACGAGATGGGTGAACCTATTCGTCAAGCGAAGGCAATCAAATGTATGATTGATCACCATTTGGATCCGGAAGGATTTGAAGACTACGCTTTTTGGGATTCATCTGCAGCAGCGACTGCACAATTGATCTATCGCTTCTTGGTCCATGAGATGCAAGATCCAGACCATATCAGTGCTGACATGGCGACATGCTTATATACCGGTATTATGACCGATACGGGCTCTTTCCGCTTCCGTTCGACCACTGCTGAAATTCACCGCATCATTGCATCACTCATTGATTGCGGCGCACAAAACTGGGCTATTCACGAAGAGATATACAATAGTTCGTCTGAAAGCCGCCTGAAATTCTTAGGGTTCTGTCTACTGAATCGTCTAGAGGTTATCCATGAATATAACACCGCCATTATCCATGTAACCAAAGCGGATCTCGCGAAGTTTGAAGTTATCACCGGCGATACCGAAGGATTGGTCAATTATGCACTTTCAATTAAAGGAATTCGATTGGCTGCTTTAATTATTGACAGAAATGAACAAATTAAACTATCTTTGCGTTCGATTGGAGAAGTTCCTTGCAATGAGATCTGTAAATTATATTTCAATGGGGGTGGGCATCTTAACGCTTCAGGCGGTAATTCGAAAGAAAGCCTCGAAGCAGTGATTGCTAAATTCAAATCGGTTTTACCAAATTATAAAGAAATATTAACAAAATAAGATATCGTAACATACATTAGAAAATGAAGAAAGCAATTCTATTTTTCGCGGCTGCCGGTCTTTTGATGACGTCATGCCAAAAATTCAAAAAGGCTGAAGGTGGTCTTGAGTATAAAATCGTAGATGATAATGCAAAAGAAAAAGCAGTATCAGGCGATTTATTAGCACTTGACATGGTTGTGAAAACGGACAGAGATTCTACAATGCAAAGTACATATGACATGGGAGTCCCTCAAATCGTTCAATTATATCCAGATAGTATCATCGCAAAAAATCCAGGTGACCCTACTGGTTTATTCAAATACGTAGGTGAAGGCGATAGCTTGGTATTCAAAATCAACTTGGATTCTATGGCTGCTAAAACACACCAACCAAAACCAGAGTTTGCAGATAAATTCATTGTTTATTCGATCAAAGTCAAAAAACACTTCAAAAAAGGAAAATTGACAGACCAACAATTGGGCGAACAAGTTCAGAAATATTTTGAAGAAGAATTGAACAAACACAAATCTGCTGAACCAGCTAAACTTGAAAAATATATCAAGGATAAAAACTTGAAAACAACAAAAACAGCTTCAGGTCTTCAATACGTAATCACGAAACCTGGAACAGGAACAAATGCAAAAGTAGGTGATTCTATTCATGTGAACTATGTAGGTTCATTAACTACAGGAAAAGTATTTGATACAAATCTTCCAGATGTAGCTAAAAAAGAGAAAGTTTTCAACCCTCAACGTCCTTATGAGGCATTAAAGTTCCAATTAGGTGTTGATGGTGTGATCCCAGGATGGACTGAAGCTTTCCAATTGTTTAACAAAGGTACAAAAGCAACTTTAGTCATTCCTTCATCTTTGGCTTATGGCGATCGCCCTTCAGGTGTTATCCCTCCATATGCTCCTTTAGTATTTGAAGTAGAAGTATTGGATATTAAACCTGGAAAAGTTCCTGCTCCTACAGCAACAACTCCAGGCATGGTAGCGCCTACTGGAACTACTGCTCCAGCGGCAACAGCTCCTGCAACGAAAGCTCCAGCAGCAAAAAAATAATTTGACTGTAAATTTCAGTTAACAAAAAAGCGGTTTCACCAAATTGAAACCGCTTTTTTGTTATTCCTGTTTTTATTGGTTATGCGTTAACCTTCTTATCTTCTTTTTTGATCTTCCGTATTTTTAGCCACAGTATTACTACGGCCAATATAAAACTGATGATCATAATGATGGTTAACGCGATCAGGGCCTTATCGGTATGGTAATTTTCAGCATGCTGAATAAACATTAACCTAAAAATTCGTAGATAATGGGTTGATGGGATTACATTTGCTATTGCCTGTACCCATCCTGGCATTAGACTCGACGGCCAGGTAAAGCCACTCAAGATAAATGCTGGCGTTGCAATGACCATAAGGACTTCTGTCGATTTCAATTGCGAAGGTAGGACAATGCTGACGAGTACACCGATAAAACATACGGCGAGCAGAAAGACGAAAGTACACAGGACAAAGCGCCCAAACTCGGCCTGTAAAGGCATACGGTAATACTGACCAAAACCCCAATATAAAACCAGAATACCAATAGACATCAAAACATAAGGTAATATCTTAACAAGAATAAGCCCAATTGGATTACCGATTTTACGTACAAGCTCTGGAAATGTATTACCTTCAAATTCGGAGGAAAAAGACAAAGCCAAGCCTAAGAGCAAGACCTGCTGCAGCACGGTAATAAGCACTCCCGGCAGCATAAAATACAGGTAATTTCCACTTCGGATATTTTGCTTAACAAAAGTTGTCTTAAAAGGTTCGTACTGCTGTGCAGCAATCTTTGCGGGAACACCACGTTTCATTTGAGCCTGAATCTGTATACCCGCTTTCAACGTCGAGGCACAAACATTAACAGCCATCATGGCTGTATTGGAGGTCAACGTATTGGCACCATCTACGAAAACAGTCATTTCGGGCAAACGTCCCTGTTGTACTCCAGATGCAAAACCCTTAGGAATATGCACAATCGTTGTTGCCTCATATTGCATGGCAATATCTTTTGAATCAAATAAGGACGGTAATACACGGGCAACGTCAATACTCTCATTATCGGAAAGCATATCAATAAATGAACTGCTTAAGGGGCTATTATCCTCATCAACCACAATGATCGGCATATGCGTTACCTTACCTTGTTGATAGACGTGCCCCACCAAAACACCGTACAATACAGGTGCCCCCAGAAAAAGCATCAATAGCACTTTATTATTGAAGAAGAGCTTAAACTCTCGTTGGATCAATTCTAAAAATTTTTTCACAGTCAAGCTCTTTAATTCGCATGGAGAACCACAAGCGTTTTTGTTAACAAATCTTTGCTACCGGCAGCATCTTCAGGGATAACCTTCAATTCAAATACAGCCTGTTGCGGATCGAAATCAGGATAAGCTGAGGCGATGCTTGCATACGAATTTAAGGCTTTAATACTAATCACCTTCGCTTTAACCTTTTTGTGATTCAAATAAGGAATTTCTACCTCCACGACCTCTCCTTTTTGAAGTCTCCCCATTTTATTTTCGGGCAATGTGAATCTAAAATAGGTCGATCGATCGAGGAAACCATTTATAATGGGATAACCAGCCATCGCCAATTCACCGACTTTCAGATTAATCGTCTCCACACTCATGTCCTGTGGAGCAATGACATATTTCTCCTGCGCAGCAACATTGACTTCAGAGATCGCTCCAAGTGCACGTTCTTTTTGCCCCAAGGCCATAATCTGCTGTTCCTGTCTAGCCCCACCCCTTGCTTCAGCTAATTCAGCCTGTGCTGCAAGATATTGATTTTTGGCTCCCTGATATTTGGCGTAGGTCTCGTCGTACTTTTGTTGTGGAATAAGACTGTCCTGCAGAAGGGCATCCAAGCGACCTATAGATTTTTTCGCAAATTCATATTGTTCCTTAAGTCCATCTACCTTCGCTTGCAATTGCACGAGTTGTCCTTTCGTAGCGCCCCGGACTGCCATGTTATATTGTGCATCAGCAGACTGTAGTGCCCCTTTTGCCTGTTCTTCTTTAGCATCCACTTCGGGAATACTCAAAATAGCCAAGGTATCACCCGCATGCACAAAGTCCCCTTCTTCAACCAGAAGCTTCGCAATTTTTCCCGGGACCTTTGTCACAACCGTCACCTGCTCACGCTCCACCTTACCTTCAATAGGCTTCTCCTTCACTTGATTTGTACAAGAAACAAAAATAAACAGCGATAATATCCCATATAAATTCTTCATGTTACTCATGTATAGTTTGTAATAATTTTCCTGATGTATGTAGTAATTCGACCGCAGCAGTACGTTGCTGCAATACATTGTTAAAATAACCCAAATTAACTTTGTACCAATCGTTTTCAGCAGCCAACAACTCCGTAACATCTATTAAGCCGGCTTGATACTGTTTAACAGCCATAGAAAGGTTATTTTCGGCAACTTTCAACTGCTGTTCTCCCACTTTCAACTTTTGGTTGCCAGTCGTATAGGTGACTGTATTCTTGCTCAATAATAGATTTAACTTTTCCTGCGTATCTTCCCGCTTGGTCGTATTGATATGTTGATCGAGTTTGACTTGCTTAATTTTATTGTGATGTTCCCCGCCGGTATAGAGATCCCATTTAACCCCTACGCCGACCATGACATTGGGACTTCCCTTGATGGAATTAAGTGGCAAATTGACTGTACCAAACAGGGGTTGGTCTTTCACCGTGAGTTTAGAATTGAAAACATTCAGATAGTTTGCAGATCCAAAGGCAAAGACAGCAGGAAGAGCTCCCCCCTTTTCTTTTTTATACAGATATTCATACGCTTTTGAAGAAGCATCTAGCGCTTTCAATTCGGATCTTTGTTCGACATCACGTGGTAGCTCTGACAAAAATATAGGTTTAAGTCGATAATGAATTCCACCAACCTCATGAAAAGACACGCCAGTTTCTTGTTCGATCTTTTGGCACAACAAATCCCGATTGCCAGAAAGTTCTACCTTTTTCTCTTCCAATTCCAGTAATGCCAATTTCAATTTATCTCGATCATAAGGTATTGCAAGTCCATTTTGAATCGCTTTATTCACCTTTTCCTGCTCTTTTTTTAATCGCTTTTCAGAATCTACAATTAATTTATCCACCTCATCCAACAACATTAATTGATCAAATGATGCTATAATATCCTTAGAGAGTGTCTCTCGACTGGCCGATTCTAAATATTGTTGTGCCGCAGCTTTCTCCTGCAATGCTTTTATTCCATTCGGAATCTGTAATCCGGAAAAGATAATCTGCTTTACAGACACTCCCGCATAAGCAGCTTGCCCATGCATACTAAATCCTGTTGCTCCTTCAAACAGGCCTAGGTTCAACAAAGGAATATTAACTGTAGGAATATCAATACTCCCATTGCTATGTACATAACCGTATAGCCCGAGTGCGGAGACGTGCGGCAACCGATTTGCTTTAACACCATCAGCTTCCAGACGTGCTTTATCGACTTCGTAAGCCTTCAATTTCAATTCTTTATTTGTCTGAAAGGCTTTTTGAATAATGTCTTTTATCGATGGGTCAATCAATGATTGCGCATGTAGTTTGTTTATAAACATAACCGACGCCAAAGTCAACAAACCCAGGCATAACCTCTTATTCATCATATGATTCATTTATTCTTATAAAAATAGGACAACAACCGCCTCTTTTATCTATTTAACAGTAAATCTTACGGTATGTTTGACTTCTGACTCTTTTTATTACGACCTATCTTTCCAAGGGGCAATAATAATCGTTACTACTGTCCTCATGGCATGAAGGGGCGGTCCTCCTCCTAATGGCGTTTTCCAAGATACGAAAAAGGAATTCATCTCAATCGAAGGAATCCAGTATTAATTTTCATTTTTGCTAATTAATAAGTTATCTTTGGAGATCGAATTGAAATTTTGGTAATTAAGTCTACCACTTTATTCGATAATAATAAAAACAAGTTTTTACCCTAACCCACTGCTTCCACGCAGAAAACTATGTTGCTTACAGATACACATACACACATTTATTACCATGCAGGAACCGAAAAACTGCAAGAACATCTACAACGTTGCTTTGATAATGGCATACAACGCCTTTTTTTGCCGAATGTGAATAGCGCTTCCATAAAACCTGTATTTGATACCGTAGCAGCTTATCCAGAACATTGTTTTCCCATGCTTGGATTACATCCCTGCGACGTAAAGGAAAACTATGTGGAAGAGTTAGAAACCATCCGAAAGAGCTTGGAAACAAACAAAGTCCATGCCATAGGTGAGATTGGGCTGGATCTTTATTGGGATAAAAGCACGCTTGAAATTCAAAAAGATGCCTTTCGAACTCAGGTTCAATGGGCTAAAGAATTAAATTTACCAATCGATATCCATTGTCGGGAAGCCTTTACTGAATTGTTCGAATTATTGGAAGAACTCCACGACGACAGACTGTTTGGCGTTCTGCACTGCTTTACGGGCAGCCTGGAGCAGGCCCATCATTCGATCGATTTAGGGTTCGCCCTTGGTATTGGCGGGGTCGTTACCTTTAAAAAAGCGGGCTTAGATCAAGTCGTTAAAGAAATCGACTTGAAGCATATCGTTCTTGAGACCGATGCACCCTATCTGGCACCTGTCCCTTTCCGCGGTAAAGAAAATGAGAGCAGCTATTTGGTTTACGTCGCTCAAAAAGTAGCTGATCTGCATCAGATTTCCGTCGAGAAGGTCGCCGAAATCACAACAGAAAATTCAAAACGTATATTTGGTATATAATTTCAAAACTCAATGCATAATATCTTTATTATCTACACAGGTGGGACCATTGGAATGGTTAAAGATGAAACAGGAACATTCGTTCCTTTCGACTTTGAATTGATCAAACGTAATCTCCCTGATTTAAGTCGCTTAGACTATAAGCTGACCGTGCACTCTTTCGAACCTATTATCGATTCATCCAACATGAAGCCTGAAATATGGATTGAAATGGCACAAATTATTAAGGATAACTATGCGAATTACGACGGTTTTGTTATTCTACACGGTTCCGATACAATGGCTTTTACGGCCTCCGTACTGAGCTTTATGTTGGAAGGACTCCAAAAACCGGTCATTTTATCCGGCTCTCAGCTACCTATCGGTGAGATCCGAACGGACGCCAGGGAGAATATGATGACAGCGTTGGAAATCGCTTCGGCGAAGCAGGATGGCATCTCCATTATCCAAGAGGTATGTATTCTTTTCGACAATAAATTATTCCGCGGCAATCGCTCATTTAAATATAATTCGGCCAAATTTGAGGCCTTTAGATCGCCAAACTATCCTGTATTGGTCGAAGCTGGTATTCACCTCAAATACAATACAGATGCTTTATTAAATAATATTGATAAAGAATTTATCCTACATACCAAACTGGACAACAGGGTAGCTGTATTAAAATTATTTCCGGGAATCTCTGCGCAAACTATCAAAGCAGTCCTGGATTCCGATGTCCGCTCCATTGTTATGGAAACATTTGGATCGGGCAATACAACCACCGACACCTGGTTTCTGGATTTATTGAAGGAAGCCATTGAACAAGGTAAAAATATCCTCAACATTTCACAATGTAAAGTAGGGTCTGTTGAATTAGGTCGTTATGAGACTTCACAAGGACTTAAATCTATCGGCGTGCTCAATGGCTACGACCTTACATTTGAAGCGGCAGTAACTAAATTGATGTATCTTCAAGGTGAGTTAGAAGATCAAAAAGAAGTCGCCTATTGGATTGAAAAGGATATTCGTGGTGAATTGACAATCAATGACTAATGACCAACGGTACAAAAGTATAAAAAGGGAGCTGCACGTCATGCAGCTCCCTTTTTATGATCAATTTCTATGAATTCCTCCCGCAGATTTATTTGCGAGAAAAGGTGATATTCCTAGTCGTGCGTCAAACTAGCCAGCACTTCCGCAACAACAAAATTGCTTCCGCCAACAAAAATTAGGTTACCTTGCTGATACGCCTCTTTTGCTGCATCAAACGCGGCTTCCACGGATGGATAATCGAGTCCAACTAGACCAAATTCCAAAGCTTCTTTTCGCAACACATCCGCTGGCATTGCACGCGGCATATCCGGAGCGGAGAAATAATAGATTGCATCCTTCGGCAGATAAGGCAACATATGGGATAAATCCTTATCACGCATTGCCCCTATCACAAAGTGCAATTTATCATAAACCGTTGTCGCCAAATTTTTGAGCACTTCATGAATTCCGTCCTCGTTATGCCCTGTATCGCAGATGATAAATGGATCCTTAGACAATTGTTGCCACCGCCCTTGAATTCCTGTACTTGTTTGCACGTTTTTCAGCGCGCGATGAATATGTTGATCACTGATCTCAAAGCCCAGTTGACGTAACTCATCCACAGCTAATAACACGCCGGCAAGATTTTTCACCTGATAAGAGCCTTTAAGATCGAGCTGATATGTTGCTTGATGACCGTTAGGATCAATAGCCTGCACTGTTAAATAATCTTGGTCGACTGCCAGCATCTTGGTCTCATACTTGTCAGAAGCGAATTGTATCGGCGCATGCTCCATCGCTGCTTTATCCACAAACACAGCAGCCGTTTCTTCGGCATATTCCGAAATAACGACAGGTGTATCTCTTTTGATAATTCCCGCCTTCTCCGCAGCAATTTCTGCCAGTGTATTACCGAGAAGATTCATGTGATCAAAACCGATATTGGTAATTACGGACAGCAAAGGCTGAATAATATTGGTGCTATCCAAACGCCCGCCAAGGCCGACTTCAATGACAGCGATATCAACCTTTTTCTTCTCGAAATAATCAAAAGCCATGGCTACAGTAATTTCGAAAAAGGATGGACTGACTTCTTCTATAAGCTCGCGATGGGTATTGACAAAATCGACAACAAATTCTTGCTCACATAACTTTCCATTGACACGAATACGTTCTCTGAAATCCAGTAAATGTGGTGAAGTATAGAGACCGGTCTTATAGCCTGCTTCGGCCAAAATAGCGGCCAACATATGGGAGGTAGATCCCTTTCCGTTTGTGCCAGCAATATGTAAAGTTTTGAATTTTCGCTGTGGGTCGTCCAACGCAGCGCAAAGTTTGATGGTATTGTCAAGGTCTTTTTTGAAGGCAGAGGCGCCATCCCTTGTAAACATAGGCAATCGAGTATACAGATACTCAATTGCCTCATTATAAGCATTCATGTGAATGATTTTTATCTTAATCTAAAATTGAACACAATCCGTCCCGTCTGTGAGTTGGGGGCATTCGGCAATTGGTTTAGCCTAGCGCCACGTACAGCACGCTCACATTTCTCCAATAACGATGGATCGGTGATCGTCGTTCCTTTTACACCAGCACGCGCATAGGTGATAACCCCTTGCTTATTGACTCTAAACTCCACAGCAACCTTTCCTGCTTGCTGTCCATTGTCGTCGATACTTGGCCGTTGCGTAAAGCTTCGGTTTTCAATAGACAACATCATGTTACCGTTTCCAGATCCTCCTTCGCCATAATTACTTGCTAAAGGATCACCTAGTTTGGAACCTTGATTTCCAGGTGTTGTTCCTGTACCATCACCAGCTCCTTTACCATTATTTTTATTCCCTTTAAAAAGTGCTTTAGCGTTTGCCTGCGGAGCCACTTCCTTCACTTCTTTGGTGGTTTCAGGCGCCTTTGATACTACCTTTTTTTCGGTTTTTGTTACCGCAGGAGCATCTTCCAGATCTTGCGTAGCGACTGCCTTCTCCGCAACTTGTTGCGTTGGAGTTGGGGTAGGTGTTTCGACAGGATCGATACGGTCTGGGCGCTCATTATTCGCATTGGGATCTACAGAAGGTTCCTCAACGCTCATATAGTCATCCCCCATACCTTCGGGTGATGTCCCATAATTAACGATCATTCCCCCCATTCCATATTCATCCGGAGCCTGTGCCTTAAAAACAACAAAAAAACCAATCAAGAGCAACGATGCCATGACTAGAGTCGATATCCCCAGCGCTTTGGGGAAATTATTTTCTTCATGTTGAAGATGATATCTCATCGCATTAATCTCCTATATTAACATATGAACAATAAACTCTCAAAAAGTTTAATTATTCTTACTTATCTTTTTTGGGTTCTGTTGCCAATACCACTTTAATCTTCAATCGATTAGCTACATCCATAACAGAAATAACATTTTGAATAGGAACCGTATTATCGACATAGAGCATAATTGTCACTTCCTCGCCTGCAGCCATTTGGGATTGAATTGCAGCCTCCAATCCTTCAATTGGAACGGGTGTTTTATCAATAAAATAGCCCAAATCTTTTGTAATCGATACCGTGACGGTCTTTTTAGCAACAGATTGTTCTCCCGCACTTGACTTTGGCAACAATAGCTTCACCACTTGCGGATTAGAAACTGCAGAAGCCAACAGGAAGAATAACATCAGGAAAAACATGATATCATTCAGCGCTGAAGTATGTACTTCCGCAGATGGTTTATTTTTTCTACTTCGTAAGTTCATTATCTTCCGGGTTCATCCAATAAATCAATAAATTCTACTGCATCCGTTTCCATCCGTAAAATCAATCGTTCCACCATCATATTCAGGATATGGTAGCCTAAATAAGCTAAGATACCCACCGCAAGACCTGATGCAGACGATACCATTTTTACATATAGTCCCCCAGATACAGAAGCAATATCAATACCACCTGCTAATTCCACGTCGTGGAAAATCTTAATTACTCCAAAGATCGTACCTACGAAACCAAGCATAGGGGCAATACCAGCAATAATACCCAAAATATTGATGTTCTTTTCTAACTTGGCAACTTCCAATTTACCCACGTTTTCGATCGCTCCTTCAATATCTTTGATCGGTCTGCCGACACGCAATAAGCCTTTTTGCAACATGCGTCCCAAAGCTGAGTTACTTGAACGAACTACAGCTAACGCTGAATCCAAGTTCCCCGACAACACATTTGCCTTTACTTGCGACATTAAGCTGTTATCATATTTTGCAGCACGACGAATCGTCAAATAACGCTCAAAAAAGATAACCAATCCAATAAAGAACAACAGTAAGATTGGAACCATAATCCATCCCCCTTTGATCATCATATCGATCAAACTCATGTTTTCTGTAGGCGCAGCAGCAGGTAATGGTTGTTGTGCAGCTTGATTAAACGAATCCACAGCAACCCGTGCTGTATCTTGTACTAATGACATAATTATTAATAGTTTTATATAGTTTTAACTTTTATAAGATCTTTTCTACCCAAGCATCCTTAATTTTATTGAGTACCGACTTCTTCGCAAGCTGTGCTTCCTCATTTGTCATGTAGGTATTTAAGATAATTTTCTTTCTATCTTTTTTATTTTTCCCTTCAACTGCCCGTGCTGTTTTATAGCCCATCGCACGAAGACGTTGTGCCTCCTGCTCGGCGCTTGCCATAGTTTTTGCTGATCCAATGACCACCTGGTATCGCGGTTGAGCAACAGGAATGGACTCCTTAATCACAGGATTTGCTTCCAGAACCGGAGGTTTTGCTGCAGCATTGGTCGCTGGTACAGCAGCTGTCTTTTTAACAGAATCGGCTACATTACGCTTAACCAATGAATCGACTTGCTTTAAACTATCGGCTTGCGTATTGGACAAGGTATCAGCAGGTATGATCGGCTTTTGTTGAACAAGGGTATCTGCCGTCTTTACGACAGGTTTGGTCGACCCGAATAACGAATCCTTTAATGCAGGATTGGTGTAAACGACCGCAACAGCAACCATTGCCAGCACAATAATTCCAGTCATCCAATACCAGATCGCATTTGAATTACGCGGCTCTTCCTCATAGATATTTGGTGCATATGCCGAATTGGCGTTAGCCGACGCAATAGCACCGATTTCTTTTTTTGAAGTGATTTCTTCCTCTGGAGTAACCGATTGATTACTACCAGCTATCAAAGCTGCCTCCACAGGTTCAAGCTCCTCCGTTTCCTCTTTTGTTAATGGAGATTCTTCGGTTTCATCATCATTAAGATCATTTGCCAATTCAGTTTCCTGTACAGTCTCATTCAATACAGGATCCTTTACAACGGCCGGCTCGTGTGCTGTTTCAGTTTCCTCTTCAACCTCGATCGTTTCGTCTTGATCATCTGCCGTATCCGAAATAGACTCCCCGACAGGCTCTATGTTATGATCAGCTTCCACTACAGGATCTTCTTCAACAACAGGGTCATCTTCAACAGCTAAGTTCGTAAGTTCTTCTTCTTTCGCTTCTTCCAAAGAAGAAACGACTGTTTCAATCTCTGGTGCAACAAGATTTGTAACGGGCTGGAAATCGAATCCAGATAGATCCAAGGGTTTGAAGACTAAACTTGCGCCATAACTAATCAATAAGCCAAGATCATCCAATTTGACCTGTCCAAATTGCCCCAAATCAGCCCGCAGGTTCTCAACAGTTTCCGACAAGATCTGTTGTGCCTGATTTAGGCCCAAGTTTTCCTGCTGTTGGATATAATGAACAATATTAAACCCATGTTGAGCAGAGTAGTCCAGCTCAACATAAGAAATTGGTGGCAAAAACACATTATTTTGTTTATCGAACTGAGCCGGAGAATGAATTCGTTTGAACACACCTATTCCGGGCACGTATACTTCCGCATAACGTTTTAATAAACTATTGATGTTTTTGCCTAGATTCATCGCGCACTATGTTTAAGATGCAAATTTATAATCTTAATTCGTTAAAACGAATAATTAAGACCACCAATTACATTAAAGCCCAATCTTGGGTAATACATATAACGTTCGTATTCTTTTCCAAAAATGTTATTTGCTTTGACGAAAATACCAAATTGTTTTTTGATTCGGTATTCTGCGCCCGCATTAAGATCAGCAAATGAACCTATTGTTGCCTTATGCCCACTGTTGGCAATACGACTGCCATCTGTGTTATAATCATAAATATATGCATAGGTATTGCCTTGTGTAGAAAGTTCAGCATCTACGAAAAATTTATCGGAAATATTGAAGCGTGCATTAGCTTGCATGCGGAATTTGGGCAAGCCCCATGCTTCTTCCTCATCACTCAATTTATAATCGTCTATATACACTTTTCCGCCTAGATTAACCAGCTGTGAAAGACGTACATTGATTTCTCCTTCCAATCCCATATGTTTAGCCTTATTGATCACGCCATCATAAACGACATCAAAAGCCCAAGGCACATAACCATTTTGACTATCGCCAAATGCACTATTTTTAAATAAAGGCAGTCCTTCAATCTGCTTGTAGAATACCTTTACTTTATAACCAAATGTTGCACCGGCATTTCCTTTTAAACCTGCATAAACATTCATTTTCTCAATCGAGTTGATCATTTTAGCGTTAGGAGCCAAATACGGATTTTCTTTAGCGAAACTACGGAAAGAAGCTTGTTTTACGCCACCATTAATCCCGGCAAACAAAGAGATGTATTCAGGTGCCAATGCAAAATCAGCCTCCACCGATGGGAAAATATTGAATCTTGAGCTATCGCCAAATTCAGAAGTTAAATTCGCACCCAAGGTTACGTTATAGTTGTCGCCCTTAAAACGAATATATGGATTGATAACCGCCAAATGATTTTTTACCTCAGCGCTATCTTTCACGTTATTCATTGTCACGCTTAAATTTGCCCCAACATTGAATGCACTTAAACGCTTATTCAAATAACCGGATAATGCGATCGAATTTTCTTTGGCTTTGTAGGCATCTTTAAACAAATAGCCATCAACTTTTGCGGAATAGCTTAATGCCTGCTCATTCTTCGGATCCACATTACTTGAGAGCTCTCCATTCAAATAGATATCTGTAAAGGTCTGTTTATCCGGAGTTGTATTCAACAAAGTTGTTCCCGATTGGTCAAAAGTCTGACCATAGAAATTCGTTCCATAACGATTGTATCCGATGGTACCTTTAACGGTTACGGCATCCAATACACGGCGACCAAAGATACCGATATCCTGTGTACTGAACTTCTGTCCATCAATATTACCCTTTTGGCTCAAATGCTTTGCAAATAAGCCAAATCGTGTGTTTTCAAACTGCTCAGAAGCTAAATAAGCCTCTCCCAATATACTGTTATAGTTACCGATACCAAATTTGACATAGTTGCTACTATGCTCAAAAGGTTGCGCAAAAGGAATCTCCTGTACATTCAATTGTTTCAACCCCGTATTGATATCCAATTTCTTGTCCAAAATATTGTTGTAGGACAATTTGGGTTGGTATTCCCGTTTGTTGGTCATATCCGGACTGCGGCGGATTTTTACAGCATCCGCAAGAATTGGTTTATAATCACGAACAACATCAAAAGAATCGATAGTGACCGGTTTTTCAGGATCATTCTTCTTGCCTGTTTCCTGTGCAAAAGAATTCAATCCCACGCCCATCAAAAGCGCTGCTAAAGTATATTTCTTCACGTTTCTATTTTGCAACTTCTTCATTGTATCCTATTTCTTTTTGTTGTTCAATTTATTTAGACGTTCTTTTGCTGCTGGCAAAATATCATCTTTCGCATCATAGTTATCCACAATCGATTCAAGTGTAGCTTTTGCTTGGAAAGTATCCCCCTTACCTGCATAAGCATCTGCCATAGTGATAAAACTTTTCGCTACCCAATATTCGTACGAAGAGAAATTATCAGATAGATCCATAGCTGTCTTAATACAAGCATCGTATTGTTTATTTTCCAATTGAAGCACTGCAACATTGTATTTTGCTTCTGCACCGAAGACGGTACGGCTCTTCAATGCTGCTAAACTGAATTCTTTCATGGCTTCAGTTTTCTTATTCTGCTTCACATAACATTTGCCGGCATACAAGAAGGCATTTGCGATCTCCTCTTCCGAAGACTTCTCGTAATTCTTGACAGCATTGGTATAATTTAAGGCTTCTTTATAATCCCCAATCTGAAAATAAGAGACCATTAAGTTATTGATTGCGAAACCATAGTTAGCCTTATACTCAGAAGTAAGCTCCAGTTTTTTCAACAACTGTGTCGCTTCGTTATATTTCTTTTGTTTCAAATATAAATTGGAAACCGAAATCAACGTGCGTTCTGTATAAGGAGACGTCCAGTCATTCAAGATAATATTGTAATCATGTAATGCATCTTCTGTATTACCCAGAGCTGCGTTACTTTCAGCACGAACAAAACGTGCATATTTCTCTTGATTTGGTTTCGGGAATTTGTCGAAATATGCATTTACAGCTTCCACCGCCCCTTGATAATTACCTCTGGAGAATAAAGTCGTCGCAGTCGAGAATGAGCGTGAATCTTGTTCAGATTTCGAAACGTCACCTAAATTTGTTCCCGTTGCATATTTGATATATCCTGTTGCATCGCCTTTGTCCAAATAGATGTTCTCAATGGAACGCATGGCCTGTCTTGCTTCATCTGTTGATGCATATTGGTCAACTACACGTTGGAAAGTTGCCAATGCAGCATCATTGTTATCTTGATTATATTGAACCAGACCAATCGTCACCAAAGCACGTGGCACATAACTACTGCGCGGATATTTTTCAACCATTGTTTGAAGGCCTGCAATTGCCTGATCACTTTCTCCCATCAAGAAACGTGTATAAGGAATCTCAAAAGCAATATCGTCGGCATAATTCGAACTCGGGAATTGCGCAATAACAGCATTCAATGTTGAAATTTTACCATTGTTATCCCCTTGTAATCCTTGAATAATACCACGTTGGAATAAAGCGTAATCCTGACTAGGAGCTTTAGAAGAGATTAACTTATTGTATTCTGTTAATGCTCTACCGTAGTTTTTCGAAGAGAAATAAGAATCACCTAAGCGTGCAATTGCATCATTACGTGTATTCATTTCAATTCCTTTCGAACCACCAGACGCTAAGAAACGCTCGAAGTAATTTGCCGCCGTGCTGTAGTTACCATTACGGAAAGCCGCATAGGCTAACGCATAATTGGCATAGCCATACACATCCGTTTTGCTAGCTCCCGGCAAGCGTAAGAATTTATTGAAATTTGTAACCGCTTCACCATATTTACGAACTTCGTACATGGCTTCCGCTTTCCAATAGGTGGCTAAAGCGTAAATTTCCTCGTCATAACGGAACTCTTCGGAGCGCATGAATAGGGAAATTGCATTTTCAAAAGCACGCTCGTTATAATATTCCAAACCTCTGTAGTAGGTTACCTTTTGATAAGCTGCGTTTGCTTCTTTTCCACGTTTAGGGATAGATTCCAAAATATCAACTGCTTCGCGGTAGTTTTTTGTACTCAACAATACTTCAGCAAGTAAAGTTTTCGCTTCCTCCAAACGTTTCGATTTTGGATACGTTTTCAAGTATTCTTGTGTAGAAGCCAAAGCCACTTGGTGGAATTCCAACTCATACGAAAGCTTAGCATAGTTGAATAAGCCCTCTTCTTGCATTGCCGGATCAAAATCCAATTTCGAAGCCCGGAAAAATGCATTACGCGCAGATTGCTTATTGCCTTTCTTCAAGAAAGCATCACCTAGGGTAATCATCGCAGACTGATAATAAGCGTCAGGCTCGGTCATTTTTTCCAATTCCGTGATCGCTTTATCGTAATCCTTCAATTTGTAAGCGATGTAACCGATTTGGTAGCTATCCTGATTATTCTGCGTCTTACCTTGATCTTGTGCCTGGAATTTATCGTAATACTCTTTTGATGTTTTTAAATCACCTTTGATAAAGTATGTTGCCGCTATAATACGGAACATCTCTGTTTCATTTTCTTGTTTTGTCCGCGACAAAATTGGCAATGCATAATCCAATACATCGTCGTAGCGTTTATCCAAGAAATACAAAGCAGTGATATAATAGGGGTAACTATTTTCGAATTGTTTGGATCCATTCAAACGCTCAAATTCATTCAACGCCGTTTTATACTCGGCGTCTAAGTAAGAAAGATACGCGTAATAATAGATGGAAGCTTCCTGAAATTCAGTTTTTTGATCTTTCAATCCTTCAAATAATGGTTTCGCCGTTTTATAGTCTTTAGTCATAAAGGAAGCGTATCCATATTTAAAGCGATATTCTACATTTTCTTTACCTGCTAAATTTTTGCTATCGATCTTATTAAACCACTCTAAGGCCTTAACATAATCTTTTTTAGCATAATAGGATTTACCGATTTGAAAATAAGCTGCTTTAGCATTTGCACTGACAGGGAAATCCTTAATGTATTTCAGAAAACGGTTTTCGGCATCAGATTCGCCCAATTCCAGTGCGCAAACTGCTTGATAATACCGTACGTTCTCTTTCAACAAAGAAAGTTCCTCTGTTTCGTCCAATTGCAAGTTGGATTTTGTCCGCAAAGCTTCAACACGGTCAAATTGGGCTGAAGCAGAACTAAATTTTCCGCGTTCATACAATTCCATTCCTGTTTTGTACGCCTTGTTGATTTGTTGCCATTCTGTCTGTTGCGCTAATGCTGGCGTCGCCATAACGGTTAATGCAACTCCCACCTGGTAAATCTTCTTATACATAATATGTGAAACCTTAATATGTTATTTATCTGCAAATGTAAATGAATCTCCCTCCAACCCGCGATAAATTTGCTTTAACCGGCGAATTTATCAAAAGCTTCTCAGCCATGAAAGGCTTTAAGATAGCCCCAAATTTATTGAAAATCAATTCAAATCTCCACTTCTTAGGGAGATAGTTTTATTCATTTTACTAAATTATACTTTAATTGAGCTATTTTACACAAAAGTTATTAACATCTGTGAATAATCCTGTATTATAACGGAAATTTTGCACAAAAAATATGCCCGACAAAAAATAAAGTCAGGCATACTATTGTAGCATTAGAAAACAGTGTTATTTAGTCTCCCACGTGCATTAACGCAGGGCGAAACCAATTTCAACTATCCGCGTTGCCCTGCTAGTAGATACAAGACAGCCATGCGCACAGCAACACCATTTTCAACCTGATCCAAAATAATTGAATGTTCGCTGTCCGCGACATCCGATGTGATTTCGACCCCTCGATTGATTGGTCCGGGGTGCATAATTGTAATTGGCTTCTCTAAAGAATCCAAAATCTCTTTATTCAATCCATATAGCATGGAATATTCTCTTAAGGAAGGGAAATAGGCAATATCCTGACGCTCCAATTGAATCCGTAACATATTTGCAACATCGCACCAGTTCAGCGCTTTTCTCAAATCATGCTCTACCTTTACACCCAATGAGGTAATATGTTTAGGAATTAATGTGGTCGGACCACAAACCATCACTTCAGCACCTTGCTTTTGAAGACATAAGATATTCGACAAGGCAACGCGTGAATGTGTGATATCCCCAACAATAGCTACTTTACGACCAGCTACATCGCCATAGCGTTCACGAATTGAAAATGAATCAAGCAAAGCTTGTGTAGGGTGTTCATGTGCTCCGTCACCTGCATTGACAATCTGTGCATCAACATGTTTACTTAGAAATACCCCAGCCCCAGCATAGGGATGTCGCATTACAATCATATCAACCTTCATGGCCAGAATATTGTTCACCGTATCGATGAGTGTCTCCCCCTTACTTACGGAAGAGGAGGATGCTGCAAAATTCACGATATCCGCAGAAAGCCTCTTTTCAGCTAGTTCAAAAGACAAGCGTGTACGTGTAGAATTTTCAAAAAACACGTTGGCAATCGTAATATCCCGTAATGACGGAACCTTTTTAATTGGCCTATTTAATACCTCTTTGAAATTACTTGCTGTATCCAGGATCAATTGGATATCGTTCTCATTTAGATCTTTGATCCCCAATAAATGGCGGGTACTTAATTGTTCTGCTACAGATGACATTTTATAGTATATTCAAATATTTACTAATCATTTTTTTTCTGAAAGTGTCTGATCTTATTGGCCAGAAAGAACCTTCAGTTTGCTTTCATTGCTGTTGGCGTCTGCGAAGTCATGAAGGTTTTATTGAAAGTGCCTGTTTCCAAAGGTCAACAATAACCTTCAGTATCGTCATGACACCGCTATTAATCGCTAGCTGACGCATTCTTTTCTGTAATCAAGATAATACTATCCTGATCCTCTGATTCTTTCCAGTTAACAATTACTTTTTGTGAATCAATAGAATCTACCTGTATTCCGATATAATCGGGCTGAATAGGGATCTGTCTAGAAAACCGGCGATCGACCAAAACAAGCAATTCTATTCTTCTTGCACGGCCAAATGCCTGCACAGCATCCATTGCCGCACGAATAGTACGTCCTGTCCATAAGACATCATCTATAAAGATCACCTCTTTACCTTCTACAATAAAATTGATATTTGTGCTATTTGCTAAGATTGGACCAGTATTCCCTTTCGTACGGAAGTCATCGCGATAAAAGGTAATATCCAAATCGCCAACTAAAATCTCTTTTCCGATCATTTGTTCAAGCTCTTTGACGATGCGTCTCGCTAAGAAAGTTCCTCGGGGTTGAATACCTATGACGACAGCATTTGAAAAATCACCGTGATTCTCAATCAATTGACGACATAGTCTTTGAATTGTGATTTGAAATTTTGGTCCGTCTAATAAAATCGACTGTTTCATTATGGGAATGTTTGAGCAAAGCTACACTTTTTTTAACAAAAACGAAGCCATGAAGGGCAATTAATTTCAATATTTGCATCCAACTGGCACAATAACAAAAAGTGATTTAAACAAAGATTATCTTCCTTTCCGGGAAATTTACAAAGCCATTATTCCAGCACATTACCAGATTTTGAAGTTATATACAATACGCATTGCCAACCATTTACAGCAAATTCCATAGCATCTTAAGTTATACTGGGAGATTATTCGTCGAGCTGGGCAGGTTTATTATTGCGTGCGAAAAAATATACCGGTACACCGATTAATACAAGGATAAAGCCGGGCCAGGTATATTGTGGCTTATAGATAATTAATAATACACAAAATACAGTACCGATCAGCAGGTACAAGATCGGAGTGACAGGAAATAGAAATGTCTTATAGGAACGTTCCAAATCAGGTCTCCGGACACGTTGAATAATAACACCCAACACTGTAATCATATAAAATATAACAATAACAAAAGATATCATATCCAGCAAGTTGCCATATTGTCCGCTTAGACAAAGTAATGAAGCCCAGATCCCCTGAAGCCATAATGATCGTGCAGGCACATCATATTTGTTATTGGGAATCGCCTGTTTCAGAAACAGTCCATCTTTTGCCATGGTCTGAAAAACACGCGCTCCTGAAAGCGCAAGTCCGTTCACACAACCAAAGGTCGAGATCATGACCAAAATTGCCATCGCTACCGTGCCACTATGTCCCAATATTTTTTCAGCGGCTGCAATAGCTACCCGATCATTGGCTGCAAAAGCAATTTCCTCTCGATTTAATGCCGCCAGGTAAATGTAATTACAACTTATATAGAGCAACATCACCAGGCTCGTCCCAATAACCAATGCCCGAACGACATTACGCTGCGGATTAACAATTTCCCCGGAAACAAACGTTACATTTTCCCAGGCTACACTGCTAAATACAGAACCTACCATGGCAGCAGCTAATGCCCCCATCAGTACGCCACCCGAGATCTGCGACCAGCCTGTACCTTTCAAATTTTGAAAAGAGTCCCAGCCATAAGCCATATTTTCTGAAAAATGATTTTCTTTAATCAAAAACAGACCACCTAAAATCAGTAAAATCAAGGCAATAATTTTTGCTGAGGTAAAGAAAGATTGAACAGCTTTTCCACTCTTGATCCCTCTTGTATTGATATAAGTAAGGAGAATAATAACACCCATAGCAACAATCTGTATCCAGGTAATCTTAAACTCTCCACGCTGAAATAACGGTGCTGCATCATTTAGCTGAGGAATGAGATAGGCCGTAAACTTACCAAAGGCAACAGCTACAGCTGCTATAGTCCCCGTTTGAATAACTGTAAATAAGCTCCAGCCATATAAAAAGCCGATTGGCTTCCCAAATATTTCTGTCAGATAAGTATATTGTCCACCAGCCTTCGGATACATCGACGACAATTCGCCATAGCAGATTGCCGCCGCAACAGTGGCCAATGCGGTCAATAACCAAACTATCGCCAACCAATATCCGGACCCCAGCTGCCGCATCATATCACTCGATACAATAAAAATACCGCTTCCGATCATCGATCCCATGACCAGCATCACTGCATCCCACAATTTTAATTGACGTTTCATCATAACTTAAGCTTGGTTTTATATGGCGTTAAGCTAAGAAAAAATAATCAAAAAAAAGCTGCCCTTTCCTACATCGCATCAAAAAGTATTTCTCCTTTTCGAATGCCTGCAGTAAAGGGCAGCTCCTTTGGATAAGATGATGTCTCTAATTGTTACTCAACACCATACTGTTGTTTATACGATTTTTCTAAATCGGTCACTTGCTGTAGCAATTGTTTTTCCGAAGTAGAGGCTAAAATACTCTTATAGGCTCCCAAAGCACGTAAAGCCGTTCCAATATTGGAATATTCAAGCTCAGGTTTCGTTTGAGCAATATCTTGGTACCAACGCATATTTTGGGTCATAAACTTCAAATTGCGGTTTACGATCTCATTCGCACGCTTCGTTTCACCAGTTTCATACAGCACATTGACAATTGGAATATAGCCTAAAATATCGCGCATTAAATAAACACGTTTTGGCATTTTCTCGTACGTTTCAACAGCGACTTTGCGCGCCTCATCCTTATGACCTTCCATCATCAACTGTGTCGCTGTACCACCCATTACGGTATTTGTAATCATGGTAATCATGCGGTAAGATTCAGGATCCAGGTACGAAGCATGTGCCATATTACCCCATTGGTATTTCGTTGTAATGTCTTTATAAGCAGACTGTGTATCAACCAATGTACCTTCCGCCCCGGCAGGAGTTGCAATCGGCATTAAACGCAGTGCAAAGCCCTCTTGGACCAGATATTTATCTAAACCAAGGTAGTTATCATTTGGAACTGTTGCCGCAAAATAAATTGGACGTTTCCAATCGTTATTCAACAATACGTTTAAGATTGATAATTCTGCCCTAGAGATATAATTTCTATTGTAGGTCCAGCTCATGGTATCGACAATAGATTCTTGCCAAGCTTTAGGAACGACATTATTTTTCAGAACAGATTCTTTATTCACCGGAAGGCTAAAGTTTTTGGTTGGCAAGAAGTTTTCAAACTTACCACCTCTCAATTCCAATTTGTTCTTCTGGTCGTCAGACAATAAAATCTGCATGATCAAATCCAGATCCACATGTCCGGGAACCTTCATATCCTGATAATAAAGCACTTCGCGAACGCCTTTTTTGAATTTTTCGTCATCGATATTGATCGGTAAACCTTCGGCCTGATTCACTTTTTGCTTCATCTGGCGCATATACCAGTCCGAACTCAATAAACTTAAGTTCACCACGCGTACATCTGGACGATAATTTTCAACTTCCTGTACATACCACAAAGGATAGGTATCATTATCGCCGTAAGTAAATAAAATCGCATTCGGTGCACAAGATGCTAAATAGTTTTTCGCTAAATCACGTGCAGTTGTTTTCTCCGAACGATCGTGATCATCCCAGTTTTGGAAGCCCAGCAATACCGGAGCACCCAATAAACAAGCAACTGTAGCAGCACCGGCCGCTACTTTACCATCCACTTTTTTGCTTAAATAATCCGCGATAGCGAAAACCCCAAGCCCGATCCAGATGGCAAAGGCATAAAAAGAACCTGCATACGCATAGTCACGTTCCCGCGGTTGAAGCGGACTTTGATTTAAATATAAAACAATTGCTAATCCTGTAAAGAAAAACAACAGCCCCACAATTCCCGCATCACGTTGTCTCTTTCCAAAATGCCAAAAGGCACCGATTAGACCGATGATCAAAGGCAAGAAATAATATTTGTTATTCGAAGGATCAGTCTTCAATGAATCTGGAATGGCATTTTGTCCACCGACATGCATTTGGTCTACAGGTTTAGCACCTGAAATCCAATTACCCTCCGTAAACGAACCCTGACCTTGTTGGTCATTTTGACGACCGGCAAAATTCCATAAGAAATAACGGCCGTACATATGTCCGATCTGATAACTGAAAAAGAATTTCAGGTTATCGCCAAAAGTCGGCGACTGTCCTTCCGGGATTTTTAAGTAATCACGATAATATTCAATATGTCCCTGATCTCGTGAACTGTAGACACGCGGAAAAAACATGGTTTTATCGTATTTATAATCCATGCCGTTCTCCACTTTTGTATACTTGTCCTTGTCTTTTCTGTACGTATACGTCGGCTCGGCATCAACTACCTGCGCATCAAATGTAGGTCCGTTTAAAAGAGGCTCACTTGCATATTGCTCACGACCAAGATAGCTTACAAAAGAAAATGCATTATCTGGATCACTGTTATTTAACGTCGGATTTGCTTTTGCACGTACCATAATCATGGCAAAAGAGCTATAACCAAAAATGATAAATGCTGCACTGATCAAGATCAGATTTAGCATCGGTTTGACCTTTTTGATTGAATACCAGATACCATATACGAAAAGAGCCACCGCTAAAATCATGAATAAGTTAAATCCAGTACCGAAGCCCATTCCCAGACTATTCACAAAGAACAGGTCAAAATAGGCTGCCGCTTTAACGGTGTATTGAATGATACCCCATAAAATGAGCGCCAAAACAACGACACCGATCAAGAAAGCTTTGATGGCTCCTGATGACGTGACTGTTTTCGAACGTTTAAAATAGATCACCAAAGCTATTGCCGGGATCACCAAAAGGTTCAATAAGTGAACACCTATAGAAAGCCCCATCACGTAAGCGATAAAGATCAACCAACGATCTGAACCAGCTTCATCGGCGTGGTTTTCCCATTTTAGAATTCCCCAAAATACAACCGCCGTACATAAAGAAGACATGGCATATACTTCGGACTCTACCGCTGAGAACCAAAAGGTATCCGTAAATGCATAAGCCAATGCACCAACAGCGCCCGAGCCGAATATTTTGATTAAATCGGTTGATGTATATGATCCATCAACACCCTTTACAACGATTTTCTTTGCTAAAGCTGTAATTGTCCAAAATAAAAACAAAATGGTCAGACCACTACATACCGCCGATCCTACATTCATCCAGAACGCAATTCGTGTAACATCTCCACCGGCAAGGTTTGAGAATATATTTTGAATCATTAAGAATAAAGGTGCTCCTGGCTGGTGCACAATTTGAAGTTTAAAGGCTGAAGCGATAAACTCGCCACAGTCCCACCAGCTCGTCGATCGTTCGGCAGTCATGACATACGCTAATGTTGCTATTAGCGCACATATCCATCCTAAAAGATTGTTGATTTTAGTATAGTTCATAAAATGATAACTGTAAAAAGTATTATAATACGGCTCGAAAATAAGGATAAGTTAATAAGAAATGAACTTTATTCTGATTTTTTAACACATATTAATTGAAAAAATTTCATTACGCGATCTAATATTGGCGACAAAGAAAGCACGTCCAAGTATACTTGTACACTTTACAACGTGTTGATGGGATCTCCTTACCGAAAAAAAAGGTTAGCACACTGAATTTTCAGGAGCAAACAAAAATTATTTCTTTGAAAATCAGCCCTAATACACTTTTGAGTTCATTTTTATTTGCAGAAATAAGAATAGTCCGTATATTTGCATCATCAAATGTGAACGACATCATCACGATAGCAATCACTTTTGAATTGTTTGTCCGATAGTATAAGGGTAGTACAACAGTTTTTGGTTCTGTTTGTCTTGGTTCGAATCCAGGTCGGACAACAAACAATAGAAAAGGCTTGCAAATGCAAGCCTTTTCTGCGTTATATGCAAGGCTTATTATTTATAAAAGGGTTTAGATTTTTTTAAATTTACATTTTGATTTTTAAAACAAATCTCTATCTTTGCGTCGTCAAAAAGAGAAAAGCGGAAACGTTGACTTTTTAGAGACATTGTCCGATAGTATAAGGGTAGTACGACAGTTTTTGGTTCTGTTTGTCTTGGTTCGAATCCAGGTCGGACAACTTTTAAAGTTAAGGTATATGGATTGTGAAAACAATCCATTTTTTTTAATGTTTAACTTTAAAAAACAGTAAGGGAATAAAAATATTGAATAAACGACAATACAATAACCCAACATAAATATACAAAACCATGCCTTTGCAATTCAACACGGTTAAACTATTTGCAGGTTCTGGCACTACAGAACTAGCCGAAAAAATCGCACAATCTTACGGGAAACCACTAGGAGACAAAACATTATCGCGTTTTAGCGACGGTGAGATTCAACCATTCTACAATGAATCAGTTCGCGGAAGTGATGTATTCATCATCCAATCTACCAACCAACCTACCGACAATCTTTTTGAATTATTATTGATGACAGATGCAGCGAAGAGAGCTTCAGCGCATTATATCACAGCGGTAGTCCCTTACTTTGGTTTCGCAAGACAAGATCGAAAAGACAAACCAAGAGTTGCTATTGGCGCAAAAATGATCGCCAATCTGTTGACTGCAGCTGGTATCCACCGTATCATGACAATGGACCTACACGCAGCACAAATCCAAGGTTTTTTCGATATCCCTGTTGACCATTTGGATGGTTCTATCATTTTTGTCCCTTACATCAAATCGTTAAAACTTCCGAACCTAACGATTGCTTCCCCAGATATGGGTGGCTCATACAGAGCGCGTACCTTTGCTAAATTTTTCAATGCAGAAGTTATTATCTGTGACAAACGTCGTAAACGTGCAAACGAAATCGAATCGATGTCTATCATCGGTGACGTAACAGGTCAGGACGTTGTTTTGATCGATGACATCTGTGATACTGCTGGTACACTTTCAAAAGCAGCAGCACTTATCATGGAAAATGGTGCAAAATCCGTAAGAGCCGTTTGTACACATGCAGTGTTATCCGGAAAGGCATATGAAACAATTGAAAACTCGGTATTGTCAGAAATGATCGTAACAGATACCATTCAATTGGATCCAGAAAAAGCAAAACAATCGACTAAAATTAAAGTATTATCAACGGCTGATTTATTTGCAAAAGCAATCACCAGTGTAAATCAACACTCTTCAATCTCTGATTTATTTGAAGTAGAATAATCTTTGCGTTTTAGATTCTAGATATTGGACCTTGGTACAGAAAGCATTCAGCTCAACGGCCAAGGTCTTTTTTATATTGCACAACCAACCTCCGCCCTTTCAAAAAAACAACAAAGATTTAAAAACACTCTTCGCGTGGCACTTATCTTTTAATCACAGTCGAAAAGTCCATTTTTATCCAATATAGTAAGTTAGCGAGTGGTTGCCATCAACTGCTATAACGATAGGAGATTTACAGGGATATAACAGGGGCTTAGCAGGGGGTAAATCCCTGTTATACCCCTGCTAACCCCCTGTTAAATGAGTCTTATTTCAGTTTTAATATAGGAAGTGGTATCAATTTGGTCATACATTAGGGTAAACAAGTAGCCATGAACAGGCTTAGTCATGAACATGGAAAATCGAAAACATGGAATAAGTGCCTGTTCTCGAACCAATAACAATCGTATTTTTTTGATAATATCAGAAATTAGATTATCTTTGCACCTCAAATTTATAAAAAATTAAAAGATGAAATCAATTGCTATTAGCGGTTCTGTAAGACAGAACGTAGGGAAAAGAGATGCAAAAGAATTGCGTTACCAAGGTTTAGTACCAGCAGTACTTTACGGTGGTACAGAGCAAACAGCTCTTTCTGTATCCGCAGCTGATTTGAAACCAGTTCTTTACACTGCAGACGTAATCATTGTTGAATTAAACATTGACGGTCAAACTAAAAGAGCTATCGTTCAAGACGCACAATTCCACCCATTAACTGATTTAGTTACACACGTTGACTTTTTAGAATTATTTGATGATAAAGAAGTATCATTGAATATCCCTATCAAATTAACAGGAACTTCTCCAGGTGTTAAAATGGGGGGTAAATTAGTTCAAAAATTACGTAATTTACGCGTAAAAGCATTACCAGCAAACTTGCCACAAGAAATTGCCGTACCAATGGAATCTTTAGAAGTTGGTAAATCAGTTCGTGTAGGTCAAATTCAATTGGAAAACGCAAAAGTATTGAACAATGCTGATGATACAATCGTATCAGTAATCATGTCTCGTGCATTGCGTCAAGCTGAACAAGAAGCTGCTAAAGCATCTAAAGGTGGTAAAAAATAATCTGAGCAAGATTTTAAAATACTACAGAAAGCACCGAAATTCGGTGCTTTTTTTGTTTATTAAATTTCTATTTTTGCAGCATGAATTATCTTATCGTTGGATTAGGCAACATTGGCAGTGAATATGCCGATACACGACATAATATTGGTTTTATGGTTGCCGACGAGCTGGTTAAACAGGCTGGCGCCAGTTTCTCCTTGCTCAAGTTGGCCTACTATAGCGAATTTAAGCAACGGGGGCACAATGTTACTGTGATTAAACCTACAACTTACATGAACTTAAGTGGCAAGGCCGTCAACTACTACATGCAACAATGCAAAGTTCCAATTCAGAATGTATTGGTGATTGTAGATGATCTGGCCATTCCATTTGGCTCGCTACGCATGAAACCCAAAGGAAGCAGCGCCGGTCATAACGGACTTAAATCCATAGAACAGCTTTGTGGCGGACAGGTTTATCCGCGCTTACGTTTCGGTATTGGCGATAATTACCCAAAAGGTAGACAAGTCGATTATGTACTAGGTCCTTTTGACAAAGAGGAACAAGCTGAACTACCGGCTTTAATTGACCATTCTGTTAAAATGATCCAGAGTTTTATCAATATCGGCATCGAGCTGACGATGACAAATCTGAATACAAAATAAGTCAGAAAAAGCCGAATATATCGGCTTTTTCCTGTGTAACTCTTGTGCTTTTATTGTATCGACCTTGTCTATTTCTTAATCGCTTCACCTTGTTCCTTCCCCAACTCAGTCTTAATTACTTTTCTCACTTTTCCCGATAGACGGTCCTTTACATCAGAAGATATTTCAGGGTGTTCCTTTACATAAGACTTGGTGTTCACAATGATGACGCCATTATCCGCCTGATCACCATATAGTGCAGTAGCATTTTGATCTTTTAAGATCGTAATGTTATCAATTGTATTCGGATCCAAATCTTTGATTTTTTTGTCTGCGGCAATTTCTCCGTCGACAACAAATAGTGGATTGCCCTTAGCTCCATGAACTCTGCGAAATTTAATATTACGGGCAGCGACTTTTCCAGATCCATCATCTGTCAATCGGATGATATTTCCAGGGATTCCCTGCGCTCGGCCCTTGAGCTCGGGTTCGTTCGCATCTTCTTTTTTATAACCCATTACAACAACTTCCGAGAGGTTTCCATTCACCTTCATCTTGTCAACGTTACCTGCATCTTCTTTTTTATCATAAGTAAAAGTAAGGGTCTGATTTGTGATCTTTGGTGAACCATTTTTCTTCAACTTAACAAGAATAACTCCGTTCTTCCCTTTTTCACCATATATTGATGCAGCATTATTTTTAATCACATCAATCGATTGGATTTCCGTCCCCGGAATGGCAGACATAATGGTTGAATTAACTTCCTTTCCTTCCACAATATAAAGCGGTTCACTTCTAGGGTCTGCATTGGCACGAACCTCTATCCCAATAGTATTTCCTTTCAATCTAGTCGCGTCTTTACCAATATGAGCTCCTTCTTTCAATTCCACTTCAAGGATGCCATCTTTCCCAACATCTTCACCATACTTATCAATAGCAGCCTTACCCTGTAATACCGAGACTGACGCTATAGCATTTGGATCGATATCATCTACAGTAAACGTTTTTTCCTGCACAATACCATTCATAACACAGCGCAATTTCTTTTGCGCTATATCCGAATGTTGTTGCATCTCGACAGTATTGGCCAAAACTGCTCCGCCAGCAATATCAATTGAAGACTTCGTCCGATACTTGATCAGATCACTATCATTCGAAAACCAGTACTTTGCCAGTTTTCCTTCAGGAATAGCCAAAAACTCTGCTTTAGAGACCAATTTATTATCCACAAAATACTTTTGATCTTTAGAGAAATCAATAGCGGATCTCTTGATTTCCGTAAAATCTTTTGTCTCCACTTGATGTGATTTAGCCAAAGTATCCGTTAACGAAGTAGCCTTCATATTTGATTGATCTGTCTGAGATCTTAAATCAACTGTTGGCAACGGAATAGGTAATACAGTTTCATTTGCCTTCTCAACGACCCCCTCAATACTACCCTCCGCTTTACTTACTGTAAATGCTGCTCCCGTCAACAAAAATATGGGTAAAAGAAAGGCGTATTTACTAAGCTCTATTTTCGATGATCGCTTCTTGTTCATCATCATAATACGACGTTTTAAAAGTTTAAAATTAAATTGATTGCTCAATCCTACTGAAGTGCCCTTTTTGGACACATTCAATAGGCTGTATTGGTACGTCTGCTTGTCAATTCCTTTATCGAGAACCTGTTGATCAGTCAAGAACTCCAAATTTTGGCGAATGGCCCTGCGCATGAGCCAGACGAAAGGATTGTACCAACAACACACCAATATCATTTCAAACAATAAAATATCCAAACTGTGAAGGCCTTTCACATGAATATCCTCATGCTTAAAAATATCTTTTAGCTCAGCATCCAGATGCTGGTCTTTGTTGACATAGATT
This sequence comes from Sphingobacterium sp. UBA5639, assembly GCF_002421245.1. Classification (NCBI taxonomy): domain Bacteria; kingdom Pseudomonadati; phylum Bacteroidota; class Sphingobacteriia; order Sphingobacteriales; family Sphingobacteriaceae; genus Sphingobacterium; species Sphingobacterium sp. UBA5639. Next base: position 527,154 of record NZ_DIJR01000029.1, on the reverse strand, counting down.
TTATTCAAAAACGAAAACGGAACAATAGGAATCAGTACATTCCGAAATAGATACGTCCGCCATTGATCGGACCTCGAATTCAGATGAATTCGCAATAAACTCAATAATTGAAATACAAATTTTAATAACAATAAAACAGCACCGGCCATAAATACGATTTCCACCAACCTCCCTAATGTCAGCTGCTGTTGAACCTCCGGTTCCATCATATAAAGCGAAATTTGCTCGCCTACGACCCCCATATTCAATCCGCGCTGTACAAACAAAGACTTTAAATCCAAAAATGGATACAGGAAAGCAAATAGCCCCCCTACTAAGAAGTAGGCTCTATTTAAAAAATAGAACGTCAAGCCTTTCAACAGTCCAATATATCCCAGATAGATAATACCCAACAACAGATTGAGTTGTATAATATAGGTTAGTAGACTTTCCATGCGATTAAGATTTATTATGCTTAATCATGTCCATAATCTCCTTTAACTCATCGGCGGTCAGTTTTTCTTCCTGTACAAAAAAGGAAACCATTTCCTTATAGGAATTTTTGAAATAATCGCCCACAAAGGAATTCATAAACTTAGCCTTATAATCTTCCTCACTCACCATCGGCTCATAGCGTTTGGCATTGGCGTAGCGTACTGCCTTCACAAAAGCCTTGCGCTCCAGATTCTTTACTGTCGAAGCCAAAGTCGTATAAGGCATCTTCTCACCTTTTACATTATCCAAGATCTCTTTTATAAAACCTCCATTGAGGCTCCAAATCGATTGCATTGCCTGCTCTTCCTGTGCTGTTAATTTTTCCATATCTTTATCTTCCTTTTTCTAATCTACTACTAATCTACGAATAATTCGTAAATACAAAAAATATTTTTTATTGCCTTTGTGATCTTCACGCAAATAGGGACTTTGTAACCCCTTAAAAAAAAGAAATAGCTCATTTCCTGCGCATTTAAACTCAAATCCGACGAATATAAGTTAGCTGGCAAAAAATTTGTTATACGTTTATTTTAATTCTAAATTCATTCATAAGTCGCTTCATCAATGGAAAGAACAGGATATTCACTGTGTAAAATTGATAGCAATCAGTCGCACCGTTCACTCCAAAAGGAGATGGTTTAACACAAATACAAGAAAGATAAATGGCTAAAAATATCAAAGCGATCAAATGTCCGCATTGTGGCAGTATAAAAATTACCACATTACGCCCCGATTATTACAAATGCGACAGCTGTGGAACTGAATTTTTTCTGGATAGTGATGATATCAATATCAATTACAACTATAACTACCCACGCAACAACCAAGATCAATATAAAGCCATACGGATTGTATTATTTGCTGTTGTGGGCTTTATTGCGCTGATGTTTGTCATTGGAGCCCTAAGTGCTCTATTTTCCAAAAAGCCAGCGCCTAATTATTCAACTTACAGCACTTCCAATACAGCAGAGAAAAAAGAAGAAGCCCAACCGCTGGAATGGAATTACGCAAGCAACACGCTATTTTTGGATAAAGATAATACGCCACATATCGTCGTCGTCGGTAATGTCGGAACCTTCAGGGGTCGAATGAACGAAGGCAAGGACAATAAGGTTTATATTGGGCTCTTCGACCCAAAAACTGGTAAGAAAGAATGGGTTAAGACTTTGATGGAAACTCCCGTCGAACTGTCGAGCAGCGACGTCAAACTTCAGGTATTTGAAGATCAGCATCTTTATATCATCGTCAAATCCAAATATATTTATCAGCTGGACAGAAATACACTCACTTATAAAAGTGTCCTAGAGAACTATGTAAAAGATGCTCCATCTTTAAGCACAGGCATCGCTAAAGTTGAATTTAAATACGAAGACTATGGCTCTGCCTATCAGATTGTCAACAATGAAGGACAAAACCTAGCTTATTACCCCTTAATTAACAAATCTATTCCCGATAAACAACTGTACGATGAAAGAAGGAAAAAGCTGCCCAACCCAACAACAAAAACGGAATTCACCTTTTCAAGTAAATCAAGTTATTACCCAGAAGAAAAAATTCAGTTAATCCAGTACAGCTACCAATATCAATATGGATTTCCCAAAGATAGCCCACGCTTTTCCTGGGATAAGGATTACGGCGGATCAGGTATTTTTACCGACCGCGATCCATACAAAAAGGTCTTGATAAATCCATGGCAATTTAAAGGAGCCCGTCTGATCAGTTTCAAAGACTTTACACCGGGCAGACTTTACTTCCAGCCCGTAGTGGTTGCTCAAAATGACAAAATACTTCTCATTGCGTATAAACCGACACCTGCTGAGGACGACCCCTTACAGATCCAGTTGCTGGATATAACAACGGGGGCCATACAAAAAACGATCAGCACAGACCTAAAGTCCATTTATGGAAATGGATGCCTGTTAAAGGATGGTTTTATTGTAAAAGACGGTAGCAACTATTATTATTTTGATAATAATGGCAAACAAATCAACAAGTTTGAAGGGTATAACCCCAAATTCGACACACTAAATTAAACACTATGGGACTATTTAATCTTTTTAACAACCAGCTTTCTGAGGTCATTGAGTGGAAAAACCAGGATCCCCGAATATTATGGTATAAATTTCCATCTGAAAGGAATGAGATCAAAAATTCCAGTAAGCTGATCCTTGCTCCAGGGCAGGGCTGCATCCTCGTCTACGAAGGAAAAGGTGAAAACTTGCTGACCGAGGCAGGCACATACAATCTGAAAACGGACAACCATCCATTCTTTACTACTTTAGCACGTTTGCGGCAAAACTTTGAATCAGAACATAAGCTCTACATTTACTTTTTCCGTACAGCCGCTATCGTCAATCAATCTTGGGGAACGGGAACACCTATTAAATATATCGACCCCCATTACAATTTACCGATAGAAATTGGCTTGAATGGTACATTCTCTTACCTCATCAAGGAACCGGTACATTTCTATAAAAACATTGTGGCGAATCAAAATACGGTTAGCACAGCTGATATTCAAGACATCATCAATAATCGGATCCCCCAACAAATTATTGCGCAGATTGCACAAAAGAAACTGGGTTACAATGAGATTGACAGTCAACTGGGATTACTTTCCAACGACATCAAGACCGCGGTTACACAAGACTTTAATGATCTTGGCCTCGACATTACGGATTTCAAAATCCTAGGAACTCAATTTGATGCCAATACACAACGAAGAATTGGAGAAATCGCCGATTTAAGCACACAAAATCAAGCAGCGCTACAGGCAGGTCTGAGCTATGTTGAATTAGAAAAATTACGGGCACTACGCGACGCAGCTAAAAATGAAGGCGGAATTGCAGGTGTAGGTGCACAACTGGGAGTCGGTATGGAACTCGGAAAGCAATTCGACCTTCAAAAAGAGGAGATCAAAGATCATATTCAGCAAGAGGGTGACTTTGTCGAGAAACTCCAAAAGCTGCAGCTGCTGCTTCGTGAGAATATCATTACCCAAGAAGAATTCGACACATTAAAAAAACAGATTCTCAATAAAATCTAGTGTATTACGGGAGATTCAACCTTAAAAGTGATAGCTATCCCATGAGACCTTTTAAAATGTAAATCGGTACGATTCAGCTCAATATACTGAGGTCAATCCATTCACAACCCATAAATTAATTCAGCTATGAAATATATATTCGGCATATTATTCACACTGGTGATCCTTTTCGTTGCCACCTATTTCCTTTTGGGACTTTGGGGCATTAAGCTATTGGAGGCGGAAAACTTCAGCAAAATATTGTGGACTACAGGAATTTTGACACTAACGTCCATTATTCTGGTTTGTTTTGTCATACTACCTTTTTTTTTCGGATCGGGCAAACACGGCAACTACCAAGACAAAGGAAAGGTTGCGCAACGAAAAATAGATTGATATTTTTGCAGAATAAGATAATGTTAAATTTGAATAAATTATTTGCTTATTTAAGTAAATAATTCGTGAATATTATCCAAAATGACGCAGTCATGTCATTTTAATTCCAAAAGAACTTTCAATTTTAAATATCAAATAGTTAAATTTGTGAGATTAGCATAACAAATCAGATATAAGATATATATAAACATGTCAGATAAAGCATCTATAAATTTAGACGGCACTTCGTATGACCTTCCGGTCATTGTCGGTACTGAAAATGAAAAAGCAGTTGATATTTCGAAATTAAGAGATCTAAGCGGATTTATTACGTTAGACCCAGGATACAAAAATACAGGTGCAACGAAAAGTGCGATTACTTTCCTTGACGGTGAAAAAGGCATATTGAGATATAGAGGATATCCAATTGAACAATTGGCAGAGAAATCGACTTTCTTGGAAGTTGCTTATTTGTTGATTTATGGAGAACTTCCCAAAAAAGAGGTATTGGAAAAATTCAGAGCTGACATCAAAAAGCAAATGATGATTCACGAAGACATGAAAAACTTCTTCGCTGGATTCCCATCCAAATCTCACCCAATGGGCCAACTTTCGTGTTTAGTAGGCGCATTATCGGCATTTTACCCAGAATCTTTAAATCCTAACTTAACTGACGAAGAAGAGGATCAAACGATCATCAATCTTTTGGCAAAAATGCCAACGATCGTTTCCTGGATTCAAAAGAAATCATTGGGTCATCCTGTCGTTTATCCAAAAAACAACCTTGGTTACATTGACAACTTCCTAAACATGCTGTTTGGAGAAGTGAATGATGAAAAAACATTCGATCCTGTGGTGATTGACGCCATGCACAAATTGTTGATTTTACATGCTGATCATGAGCAAAACTGTTCAACATCTACTGTTCGCATCGTTGGTTCATCCAATGCAAACCTTTATGCATCTGTTGCATCGGGTATCAATGCATTATGGGGACCATTACATGGTGGTGCAAACCAAGCTGTAATCGAGATGTTGGAGGCCATTAAAAATGATGGTGGTGATGCTGAAAAATATCTTGCTAAAGCAAAAGACAAAAACGACCCTTTCCGTCTGATGGGATTCGGTCACCGTGTTTACAAAAACTTCGACCCTCGTGCTAAGATCATCAAAAAAGCATGTGATGACATCTTGGAAAAATTAGGCGTTCAAGATCCGGTATTGGATATCGCTAAAAGACTCGAAGAAGCAGCATTGAATGACCAATACTTCATCGACAGAAAACTTTATCCGAATGTTGACTTCTATTCAGGTATCATCTACCGCGCATTAGGTTTCAAAGCAGATATGTTTACCGTATTATTTGCTTTAGGCCGTCTACCAGGATGGATTGCACAATGGAAAGAAATGCGTGAAAACAAAGAGCCTATCGGTCGTCCTAGACAAGTATACGTTGGCCACACAGAACGCGACTACGTTGAATTTTCAAATCGCTAATCCGATTTCGATTTATATCCTTAAAAAGCATCCCTCGGGGATGCTTTTTTTATTTCTACCCCAACCAACATGGAGAACTTTACAGCTGTCCGAAACCACCCACTCGAACACTATAGGATGCACCGTCGTTACGTTATTGTCACGATAATCTACTTGTTAAGTATATTTTAATTTTTCCTTATCTAAATTCCCTGTTTTTCGTTAAGTTTGCGTATTCATTGGTCTCTTATTAAAAATCATTATAAATAAGACTTGTTAGAAACAATACTACATATCTTGGTTCCCATTGCTATTTTCACTTTTATAGCAGCCTTTACCTTATTTGCAGTATATGCCGAGCGTAAGATCGCGGGATTTGTACAAGATCGTCTAGGACCGATGGAAACAGGAAAGTATGGCAGTCTCCAAACGATTGCCGACATTCTCAAATTATTACAAAAAGAATTAATTACCCCCTCATCGGCCGATAAAATACTCTTTAGAGTTGCTCCTATCGTTATTTTCGTTGCTGTATTTACAGGTTTTGCCGTTATTCCCTGGGCCAAAGATTTTATCCCAGCGGATACACATACAGGCTTGTTCTTTATTATGGCCATCATCTCCATTGATGCTTTGGGCATTTTAATGGCAGGTTGGGGATCTAACAACAAATATTCTTTATTGGGTTCCATGCGTGCCATTGCACAGATGGTATCCTATGAAATACCGGTAGGCCTTTCGCTGATTGCTGTAGTGATGCTAACCCAGACCCTAAATTTGAATGAAATTGCTATTGGACAAGGAATTCTAACTCATGGAAGCATTAAATTCTTTGGTTTTTGGGAAGTCAATGAGATCGGAGGCCTTTTCGCCTGGAACATCTTTCAGGCCCCACATTTGATTATTACCTACATCATATTCTTTATTGCTACCCTTGCCGAGTGTAATCGTGCACCCTTTGATATCCCGGAAGCCGAATCTGAATTAGTTGGTGGTTTCCATACAGAATATGGGGGCATACAATTTGCCTTTATCTTTTTGGCCGAGTATGCCATGATGTTTTTGGTATCGATGTTGGGAGTTGTTCTCTTCTTAGGCGCTTGGAATACACCATTACCAAACATAGGTGCAATACGCTTGGCCGATTGGACCACAGGTTTAGTGTGGGGAATATTTTGGACATTAGCCAAATCATTATTTATTGTTGGTATCCAAATGTGGATTCGATGGACATTACCACGGTTACGTGCAGACCAGCTGATGAGTTTATGTTGGAAAGTATTGACACCGCTGGCTTTTCTTTGTATGGCCATCTCTGCAATTTGGCGAATTTTAGTTATAGCATAGGATATGATATTTAAAACAGCTTCGCATGCATTTCGTACGGCAATCAAGGGTTTATCTTTGACTGTTAAGCACTTGTTTGGTGCCCGACGTTCGCGAACAGAATTGAATATCAAAAAAGACAATTACTTTGATCAACAAGAAGGTATTGTCACCGTACAATACCCGCGTGAAAAAATGCCAATCCCCGAAGTTGCCCGCTATCAATTGCAAGTCGATATCGAGGACTGTATTGTATGTGATCTATGCGCAAAGGCTTGTCCTGTCGACTGCATCGAAATCGAAGCCATCAAATCACCGGAAGCGATTGGAAAAACTTCCGATGGCAGCGTTAAAAGACTATATCCGGCCAAATTCAATATTGATATGGCCAAATGTATGTACTGTGGCCTTTGTACTGTGGTATGTCCGACGGAATGTATTACCATGACCAATGAATATGACCGCAGTTCTCAAAAACTGACCGATCTTATCTATGGTTTTTCAGATATGACCGATAGTGAGGTCGCACAGCGCAAAGCAGAGTGGACCAAGTTTCAAGCTGAAAAGGAGGCAGCAAAGCAAAAATAAAAGATGGAAAGTATTTTATTCTACGCCTTTGCTACCCTAGCAATCGGTTCAGCACTTTTACTGGTCAATCTTAAAAATATCGCGCGTGCATTGTTCCTGTTTTTTATTGTGTTATTTGCTATGGCAGGACTCTACTTATTTGCTTTAGCCGATTTTGTAGCTATCACGCAAATTATGGTGTATGTCGGAGGCGTGCTCATATTGATGTTATTTGCCTTTATGCTCTCCAACAAAGAACTCCTGAAAGACCTTCAGGATAGCAGCGGTTCATTCTTAACCATGCCTAAGTGGCAGACGGTTCCCATCGTACTTGGCTTTCTATTGCTTATGCTATACGGCATTGTTGAATGGCAACAAGCACCATCTGCGTGGATTTTACAAGCTAGGGAAAATAACACCGAGATTGTCGCAACAGATAATAACATTCATCAGATTGGTTTACGTTTTATGACCTTTTACGTTTTACCATTTGAAATTATATCCGTGTTTTTGATGATGGCCTTGATCGGAGCCTCACATCTATCCAGAAAGGAGCGTACAATATGATTACGCTGACGCATTTCTTAGTTGTCAGTGCCTGCATCTTTTGCATTGGTCTTTATACTGTACTTTCCAAGAAAAATGCGATCATGATTCTGGTGGGTATTGAATTGATGATCAATGCCGCCATCCTGAACTTTGTTGCTTTTGGAAAATACGACAAGGTCAGTTATGGTGGGCAAATTTTCGCATTATTTGCCATTGTTCTCGCAGCGGCTGCAGTCGCTGTTGGATTGGCTATTGTATTAAATGTCTATCGGCATTACAAAACCATTAATCCGGATGAGATAAACCAATTAAAAGACAAATAAGCATTGGATCAATTTGTTCACATATCGCCCCTTCTGACCGCACTGTTTACCTTGGCAGCGCCATTTGTGGCATTCCTATATCAAGCAATAGCAGGCAAACGCGATCAGTCGGGCCTAGTTTCTCTCACGGCTATTATCCTCAGTTTTATCGCTGGTGGATTGACCTGGTTCTCTATATGGAATAATCCGGCAGTATCAATGCAAGTAAGCTGGTTCACTATTGGTGAAACAGCATTTAAAGTTGGTATCCTGCTGAACAATTTGAGCACGTTGATGCTTTTTTTGGTACCGACCATTGCCCTACCCGTACATATATACTCCAGGGCCTATATGCATGGCGATTCAGGTATTCACCGCTATTGGATGTATCTCAGCTTATTCTGTTTTGCGATGTTGGGATTGGTTATTATGGACAGCCTCCTATTGATGTATGTTTTTTGGGAATTAGTCGGTTTTGCATCGTATCTCCTCATCGGCTTCTGGTTCACACGTGAAACAGCTGTACAAGCCAATAAAAAAGCATTTTTGGTCAATCGCATCGGCGACCTCGGTTTTCTAATTGGGCTTGCGATCCTATTTACACAGTTCAAAACCCTCAATTTAATCGATCTCTTTGGAGACAATGGCTTAATTTATCAATCCACAATCGCCCAAGGATTATGGATATCTCCAGTCAATAGCTTACCTCAGATTTGGCTTACCATTGCAGGATTAGCCTTTTTCTTGGCAGCGATGGCTAAATCTGCACAATTTCCATTACATGTATGGCTTCCTGACGCCATGGAAGGTCCTACATCCGTATCCTCATTGATTCACGCCGCGACCATGGTTGCTGCAGGTGTATTCCTTTTGGCTACTGTATTTCCATTATTTAATGAATCTGCCTTATTATTTATTGCCATCATCGGTACAATAACCGCTGCTTTGGCCGCATACTTCGCACTTGGCCAATACGACATCAAACGTATTCTTGCTTTTTCGACCATATCGCAGCTTGGTTTTATGATGGTTGGCATTGGCATTGGAACATGGGATGCTGCTTTATTTCATCTGACTACGCATGCCTTCTTTAAGTGCCTGTTGTTTCTTTCTGCAGGAGCTGTCATTCATGAAATGGCCCATCTCAAAGCACATAGCCAATTGGACTTTGATCCGCAGGATTTACGGAATATGGGCGGGCTACGTCAATATTTGCCAAAAACCTTCGTGCTGATGTGTATAGCTTCGCTAGCACTTGCAGGATTCCCTTTGACTTCAGGTTATCTATCCAAAGACAGTATCGTCATCTCTTCCTTTGAATGGGCTCTTTCAAAAGGTAACTTATACCTTATCATACCCGCGATTTTAATTCTAGTAAGTATTTTAACGGCTTTCTACATCGGTCGTCTGCTCTTTAAAGCCTTTTTTGGAGAGTTCAGACTGTTGAAACAGCTTCAGGGCAAACTACTGGATCATCCACTACATGAAGCCCCAAAGACCATGTTGATCCCCATGTTTGTTTTGGGACTATTCTGTCTATTCCCGGTATTCTCATTCAATCCGTTTTCTTATCATGATTCCTGGTTGATGGACGGCCTTTTATTGGATGAATATGCTTTTGCACCAAGCCATAGTGCACACCTTATTATCCCTGCAATACTGCTCCTTGGTTCGGTTATTGGCTGGATCATCGGCTGGAAATGGTATGTACAAAATAAATACCCGTTAAACCCCGCTAGCCAGGCATTAAAAGCCGCTTTCAACCAGGGTTATATCAACGAATTTTACCAAGCAGTCTTTGTGAATGGCATATTAAAATTAGCGCAGTTCTGTTATTGGTTTGATCGTCACATCGTTGACGCTTTCGTTTCTTTGATTCAGTTTATCGTCTTATCCCTCTCACAGCTAAGTGTGTGGATAGATAAATATATTGTAGATGGTTTTGTTAATACGGTTGCTACTGTAGCCTATTGGACAGGCAATCAAGTTCGCTTGGTCCAAAATGGAAAGATACAGACAGCATTGTATTCCGTCTTTTTATTAGTTTTACTTGGTTTAATTTATCTTATATTTTTTTAGGAAATGCCTATTCTATCCTTATTGATATTTTTACCGCTATTGGCTACGGCGCTCATTCTCGCCTTACCAACACGCTATAAATCGAGTTACAAATATATTGCTTTAGCATTCACAGCAATACAATTTGTACTGGCCGGAATATGTTATGCACAATTTGATGCAAGCAAAACAGGAGTCCAAGATCTAGCGGGCTATCAATTTGTTGAACAGCTTTCCTGGATCCGATTAGATTTAGGATCAATAGGAAAACTAGAGATCGATTATCTTATTGGTATTGATGGGATCTCCATGCCCTTGTTATTGCTGAGTGCATTCGTTATGCTGATGGCTATAGGTGCCTCCTGGAATATTCAGAAAAGTCCTAAGGGATACTTTGCCTTGCTCATGGTACTTAATATGGCCGTTATGGGGATTTTCTGCGCATTGGATTTCTTCCTATTTTATTTGTTTTATGAAGTCATGTTACTGCCACTCTACTTCTTGATCGGTATCTGGGGTGGTGCAAGACGCGAATATGCAGCTATAAAATTCTTTTTATATACCCTATTCGGGTCTGTATTTATGTTGTTGATTATCGTCGGATTGTATTTTTCAGTAATCAACCCCTTGACTGGAGCACATACCTTCAACATGATCTATATGATGAATCCACAGAATTATCTTGAGGGTTCTATTTTCGGCTGGGAAGGTTATCAGGAGATTTTGGGCATTTCCGCTCGTCTGGTCGGTTTCATTGTGCTCTTCTTTGCCTTTGCCATTAAAGTACCCATTGTTCCGCTACATACTTGGCTACCGGATGCGCACGTTGAAGCGCCAACACCAGTATCTATTATTCTTGCCGGTATTCTCCTCAAAATTGGTGGTTACGGTATCATCCGTATCTGTTACAGCATCTTTCCCGATATGGCAGCCTTATCCAATTGGTGGCTTGGGTTAATCGGTGTTGTTTCCATTATTTATGGGGCTTTGAATGCCTTATCACAAAAAGACCTGAAACGAATGATTGCCTATTCATCGGTTTCACATATGGGCTTTGTGCTGCTTGGTGTTGCATCGCTGACTGCAGAAGGTATTTCTGGCGCCATGTTTCAGATGATTTCGCATGGATTCTTATCTGCGGCACTCTTTTTCCTAGTTGGTGTGGTCTATGACCGTGTACATGATAGAAATATCTATAGTTTCCGTGGCTTAGCTCAAATTATGCCCAAATACACAGGTTATGTCGCTGTGGCATTTTTTGCGTCCCTAGGCCTACCCGGCTTTTCAGCTTTTATTGGCGAAGCCTTTGTCATTATCGGTTCCTTCAATGCCGCGAGTATAGGAACTGGATTACCGCGCTGGATGGCACTAGCGGGATCCATAGGTATCCTATTAAGTGCAGCCTATTTACTTTGGACACTGCAACGCATGTTCTTTGGACAAATTCGCTTAAAAGGCGGAGACTCCTGGAGTAATGCACTTACAGACGTCAATTTACGGGAACAAGTGATCTTATTTCCTACCCTAGCGCTTGCGCTATTACTTGGAATTATGCCGGCATTAGTATTTAACAACCTAAATGCCAGTGTTCTGAATCTCGTGAGTTTTATCCAACAATTTATCTAATTCAGCATGCTTGCATTTAGTCCATATATCAGTTCTTTCATCGATCAGATTATCGTAAGCGTTCCTTATTTTAAGCCCGAACTGACATTGATCGTCACTTTTATTGGTACTATCCTCGCTAGTCTTTTTATTGACAAACACTGGAAGCATACCTCTTTTGTCATCACCCTCATTGGGCTATTGCTCAGTGGTTGTTACCTTGTGGGCCAGGGACTCAGTAAGGTAGAGGCAACAGGCTTCTTTGATATGATCCATATTGATGCATTTGCTGTAGCCGCACGTTTGATTATCCTGTTGTCAACAATTCTCATTTGTATATTCATTCAACAACGCCATCAAGACCGCCCCTTAGGTGACCTATACGCCGTACTACTGACCGCAACCCTTGGCTTGAACCTGCTGACTATGTCGAGTAACTGGTTGATGATCTTTATTGCAGTGGAAACAGTTTCGATCAGCTCCTATATTATGGTTGGCTATTTTTCTTCCACAAAGGTTCAATCGGAAGCTGCTTTAAAATATGTCCTGTTTGGATCCATTTGTGCCGCCGTTATGCTCTATGGCTTGTCTTTACTATACGGTTTCACGGGAAACCTGAATTTTGACGCACCAAGCCACATTGCCGGCTTGATGGAAGCACCTCAGATCATGATCAGCATTGCTTTATTATTTTTGCTGACAGGTATTGGTTTCAAATTAAGTTTTTTTCCCTTTCATGTCTGGAGCCCGGATGTTTATCAAGGTGCGCCAACAGTGATTACCACCTATCTTGCAACTGTACCCAAAATTGCGGTCGTTGTTCTTTTGTCCAAGATATTCTCCGCATGGCTCAATGTCTCCTTTTATTTCAGCGATTTTCTGACTTATGTGATTATTGCGATCGCCATCGCAACCATGCTGATTGGTAATTTAGCCGCTTTGCGTCAACAGGATGCCAAAAGGATGATGGCCTACTCTTCCATTGGGCATACGGGTATACTCCTTATGGCTGTATTGGTTTATCAAAATAAGGAATCAAATGTCCTATTATTTTACCTTTCCATATACGCCCTGATGAATATTGCTGTATTTATCTTTATTGATGCCTTGGAAGCTAGTTTAGGAAATACCACGATTGAATCTTATCGTGGCTTAGGAAAGCAATTTCCCTTATTGTTTACTTCCTTTTCGATTGTTTTAATCGCTTTGGTCGGTCTACCTCCTACTGCGGGTTTTGTTGGGAAACTTTTGGTCTTTTCCAAAGTATTCGAGCAATACCAAAACTTCCAATCCTTTAGTTTGCTGGCATTACTCCTAGTGGGTGCATTGACATCTGTCATCTCCCTATTTTATTATTTTAAGATACCACTGAATGCGTTTCTAAGGGAAAATACGGTATCTCCGGCGGTTAAATTCAATGTGCTACTCTTGTGTATTGGAATCTTATGTACCGTGGCCGTGTTGATCTTAGGTATCTTTCCCGATTTATTACTTTCGGCATTCTAGAAAACAGGAAACTTCTTTCATTTTAATAAGTTTATCGTCCAATTCATTCCCTTAATGTCTGCGTTGAATAGTAAGAATAACTCCATAATATATTTTATATTTGTAACATGATTAGTGCAATAGCAAATCCAATTTTTCAGCGTGCTATCCAGGATTACCACGTATACGATCAGATTGATCATCCAATCCAAAATCCGTATGACAAACAATCTCTGGAACATCTCCTCTATTTAAAATGCTGGATTGACACCGTGCAATGGCATATGGAAGATGTTGTGCGTAATCCCGCTATTGAACCTCAAGAAGGCTTATATTGGAAAAGACGTATCGATGAATCCAATCAGTACCGCACAGATACCGTCGAGTACATTGATAGTTATTTTCTGCAAAAATTTCAAGGTATACAGGCGAGTCCTACAGCAACGATCAATACTGAAAGTCCGGCATGGGCTATTGATAGACTTTCCATTCTGGCTTTAAAAATCTACCACATGGAACAGGAAACATTACGCAAAGATGCTTCCGAAACACACATCATTTCCTGCCAAGAAAAACTAAACGTTTTATTGGAACAACGAAAAGATTTATCCCAAAGTATTGATGAATTGATGACCGCCATCGCATCAGGTGATAAATACATGAAAGTCTATAAACAGATGAAAATGTATAACGATCCGGCATTGAACCCTGTCCTATATTCATCAGGAAAATAAAACATGTCCTTACCGCAACGGATCATAGTAACCCGATTTTCAGCTATGGGCGATGTTGCCATGGTCGCCTCAGTATTGAAAGAATTCTGCATTCAATACCCTGATGTAGAAATCATTATGGTCAGCCGGAAATTCTTTGCCCCATTTTTTGATGGAATAAAAGGTGTACGGTTTCACGCGATTGAACCCAAAACAATTCATAAAGGTTTTTTTGGATTAGTCAAGCTAAAAAAAGAACTGGCTCAATACGGCGCAGATGCTGTAGCGGACTTACATTTCAATTTACGCTCCCGCGTAGTCGATCTTTTATTTTCCTTATCGGGTGTAAAAGTAAAACAACTTGACAAAGGCAGGGCTGAAAAAAAAGCTTTAACCCGCGAAAACAACAAAATTAAAGTTCCTTTAAAGCTGACAGTGGAGCGCTATGCAGATGTATTTCGCGCATTGGGTTTCAAATTCGAACTCAGCAATAAATTGGTTCTTAATTTGCAGGATGTACCCAAAGCTGCATTTAGTATGTTTGCAAACTTCGATCGAAAGAAAATTGGCATTGCCCCATTTGCGCAACATCGTTATAAGATTTTTCCGCAAACCAAAATGGAAAATGTGATAGACATATTGACGCACAATGGCTATGATGTTTTGTTGTTTGGCGGTGGTGAACAGGAATTCCAGATTGCGCAAAACTGGACGGAGCGATTTCCCAACACCTATAATACCATAGGCAAGCTTTCGCTGCGGGAAGAACTGGATTTAATTTCAAATCTAGATCTCATGATCAGTATGGACTCTTCGGGACTTCATATGGCATCGTTGATGGGCGTAAGGTGTCTTTCTTTGTGGGGAGCAACGCATCCTTATGCTGGATTCACCGGTTACGGGCAGCAGCTAACAGATTGCATCCAAGTTGAACACCCCAACAGACCGAGTTCAGTGTACGGCAACAAGCCCTGTGATTGTGATGGGATAGAAGCAATTGATTTAATTACACCGGAAATGGTGATTGAAAAAATAAGAGCAATAGGATGAAGATAGGGTTAATAACCATTCGATACGGATTGGATATCACCGGTGGGGCCGAATTCCATTGTAGAATGCTAGCTGAACGATTATCAGCAAAGCATGACGTGACTGTATTAACCACCACTATCAAGTTTTTAAATAAACCAGCGGAAGATTTCACTCCGGGCCTAGAAATTATACAGGGAATACCTGTGACAAGGTTCGTGACCGATAAAAATTTGCGTTCCGAAAAGAAAAGTAAAATCGCCCGGAAGATACGCCGATTGATCTATCGCTGGAGGTTAGCAAAGCCTATTTTCTCCTTATTTCCTGTTTGGAAATTCAAAGTTGATGATGAATCAACCTATTTGGAAGGACATCCATTTTATTCGTCTTCATTACTTAACTATATTAGGGAATTCCAACACGATTTCGACAAATTCATTTTCTTTACTTACGAAAACCCACTAACCATATTGGGATCACTCCTTGTACCAGAGAAGTCTATTCTGATTCCCACTGCACATATGGAGAGCATGTTATTTAGAAGTATCAACACACTTTTATTTTCAAAAGTCAATCATATTGCCTTTAATACAGAAAGTGAAAAAGAAATGTGTTTAGAAATTTTCAGAAATTCGCTGGCAAAAAATACAATTGTTGGCATAGGCGTCAATCAAATAGATGACCTAGCAGCTGCAGCAGCCATCAGTTCCAAATATCAGATCAAATCACCATACTTACTTTATTGTGGTCGCATTACACCAGTGAAAATCAACAATTTTATGGCCTATTTTCTGAAATTAAAATCGGAAAAACAGATCGACTTGCAGCTTGTACTTACAGGAGAAAATACCATGGATGTTCAGCAAGATCCTGATATCATCTATACTGGTTTTGTAAGCGAGGAAGAAAAAAAAGCGCTAATGCTACAAAGCTTTGCCATTATTAATCCCTCACTCGCCGAGAGTTTATCACTATTGACATTAGAAGCGCTCCATTTAGGGAAACCAGTCATTGGTAACAAAAAGTGCGATGTCATGGTCGAACATGAACGCAAAAGTGGAGCTGTATTCTGTTATGATTCCTTCAACTCCCTAAGTTCCATTATCACATATTTGCAAGATACAAATACCGATAAGAACATCATTGCGGCAAAAGCTAAAGAATATGTTTCTAAATATTATAATTGGGATTTGGTATTAAGTAAATTCGAACACATTTTTAAAGAAAGCTAAACCGGGTCAAGCATGATAACAATTGGATTTGACGCTAAACGATATTTTCTCAATCGAACAGGCTTAGGCAATTATAGTCGGGACCTTGTCCGTATACTGGAACAATATTATCCGGATAATACTTATTTGAAATATACACCAAGATTGGACGATAATGATCTTTCGAAGAAGGCGCTTATCGAAGAAAAAATTCGTCTCCCCAAAAGCACATTTAACCGCGCTTTTCCCGCACTTTGGCGAAGCTTTGGAATAGCATCTGACCTGCTTAATGACGGTGTAGAACTCTTTCACGGGCTTACAGGAGAAATACCAAGGGGCTTAAAAGCCCGTGGAATTAAATCTGTTGTCACGATACATGATTTAATCTTCTTACGCTATCCCGAACTCTATAAACCCATCGATCGTTGGATATACAACAAGAAATTCCAATTAGCGGTTAATCACGCGGATAAAATTATTGCAATTAGTGAACAGACTAAATCAGATATCATCGATTACTATGCAATTCCCGAACATAAGATCGAGGTTATCTATCAGGGTTGCCATCCGGCTTTCAAGGTTCCAAAAAGTGACGACGAGCAGGACAAATTAAGGTTAAAATATAATTTACCCAAAGACTTTCTGTTAAATGTGGGTTCAATTGAAAAACGAAAAAATGTTTTACAAATTGTAAAAGCTATTCAGGATATCGATATCCCATTATTAATAATTGGTAAGAAAACGACCTATCTTGAGGAGATTAACAGATATATCGTAGCCAACAAATTGGAAAGCAAAGTCATTATAAAACAAGGGTTTACTATTGAAGAACTATCAACTATTTATGCGATGGCATCAATTTTTATATACCCTTCTATCTTTGAAGGCTTTGGTATCCCTATCATCGAAGCCTTATATGCTGGTACTCCTGTCATTACAACCAATTCGGGCGTATTTCCAGAAGCTGGTGGACCATCGTCTTGTTATGTCGACCCTTCAAATGTAGACGAAATAAATCTAGCGATCAAACGTATTCTGAGCGACTCCCAAACCAGTGCAAGGATGATTTCACAAGGACGTCACTATGTGCAAAAATTTAATGATGAAAAAATTGCATCAGAACTCATAAACAGTTATCAGTCCTTATTGTAATTTAGGCTGAACGGTATGCGTAAAATATTTATCCAAGACTTTTAATGCGATTATATCCTCTATTTTTTTATTTTTAAACTGAGCAATATATTCGTGTGCATATTTTACGATCCTCCTAGCCGCATGATCATCTGCCATAAAATACCGTAATTTTTCCTCCAAATCAGAATAATCATCTTTAATACAAATAAAATGAACATCTGGAATTAGGCGTCCTTCCATAAACCAAGTCTCATATTTCGGCATAGGCATGACCGCAATAGAATTAGAGGACATAATCCACTTCAAATTTGTCGCAACATCGTTTCCCTCAAGCGCCAAAATAAATTTATAATCAAGGTGCCCTGCGATGGATAAATAATCCTTATCGGAAGATCGATTAGCCTTTTTGATATTGCACAATGGATGATCATAATACAATTGGTAGAATCGACTTCGATGAATCTGTCCAAAACCGCTCCTTCCGACCAACATATCTATTTTTTTATCAAAAGACACGTCGTCCTGAAGAAAATTAAAATGTCTTGCTTTATCCAAATTTAAGACTATTGCATTGCTATTATTACCATGAATAGGTCGGCTCTTGAGTAAAGTCGGATGTGAGGGAATATGAATGATATCACCGGGCAAAATACTGAACCGCAATTTGGGGTTAAAAAACCTTAAATATTCCTTACTGTCGAAATAATAAACGCGTATGCGTTCTGGTACGCGATATTTGCCTATTTCCATGGCGTCCTGATCTAAAGGCTCAAGCCGTTCCAACTTATTGTAATAATTTACCCTATCATCAATATATGTGGCATTTTTGCGATAATAAGTGCTATCTAAACGCTTTGTCAGTTGGGCTTGAAAAAGACTATCAGGAACTAGCTCCCTAAGAATTGCTTTAATATAATAGTAAATCTTATTATTTTTATTTCGCAAAAAGATTCTTTTGAAATTCATCGATGTGCAATGCTTTTTCCTCAAAAATAAGTAAAAATAACTCTCCCTTAAAATAAATAAGCCTAAAAGTCTGTATCAGGTTTTACAACAGGAATACGCAGTTGTAGTTTCTTCCAATGGTTAGATTTGTCTTTATAAATCATGAGTTTACCTAATTTATACTTAAATTTCAGTAATCCTTTATAATCATCTTCAATGCAGCGATACGCTACATTCGGATTTTCTTTCAGAACTTCATTAATCGCTAATGTATAAACTGTTGGGCCTGTCATCGCATGTACATCATGTGGAAATCGATTCTGTTCAATATTATCCACAATCAGCTCCATCGTTCTTTTTAAAAAAGGATGTCCTTTATCAAAGATAAGTGCCCATTGTGCATACAGGCTCCTATTGTTCTCATGCGTTATTACCGCAACGTCATCGCTATTTAGATATTTATCGATGGAGACTAACAAATCACTATCTAAATCTATATAAATACCACCATATATATATAAAACAGCATAGCGAAAAAAATCTGCTTTGGCGGCCCCTATCTGAAGACGATGATAAGCTTTATTAATGCGCTCATCAAAATGTTCAGCAAAGAAGTCACTCACCCGTTGATCATCATAGAACTCATACGAATAATCCTTATTCTTTTTTAAAAATGAGCGAATATAGAGCTTCGTAAGCCAAGGAATCTTATTATCCTTAAATGTTTGAAATATATTTTTTGGAATTCCCATGATAATGAATAACTATAGGAAACTAGAAAGTCCGTCAGCACAGGATGTCAGCTTTTCTAATTTTGTCTTTTCTAATAAATGATCGTTTTGTGGTAGTGCTTTTCTAGACGCCTCCTTATGATATAAGTGATACCCAATTGCAGCAAACTTGATTAGTTGCCCTTTGAGTCCATAATTGAATAAACGTTCCACAAATTCACTGTCTTCCCGGCCCCAGCCTTCAAAAAGATTATTAAAACCATTCACTGCACGAACATCGCGCATGTAGAAGGACATATTACAAGAGCGTACTTTGCTTCTTTTATGTGCTAGGTTTTTCGCAGTCCATCGTGCTAAAAGAAGATTACGAAAACTACTTATTCTCTTTTCAAACCGACCAGATTCGAATCCCGCCTGAAACATATTCGGATACCTTAGTTGATTCGACTCAGTTAACAATTTAGCTGTTAATGCTTGATTCAGTAAAACCCTTCCACCTTGGATAAAATGTCCGACTTTGGCGAGTTTTAGATGGTCTTCAATAAAATTTGGTGCCATAAGGATATCACCGTCGACAAGTACAACATAGGGTGATTTTACTTGGGCTAGCGCTTGATTTCGAATACGTGCAACGCGAAAACCACAATCGTCCTGCCAAACATGGCTGATTGGAATTTCAGAAACCTGCTCATAACGATGGACAAGCTGTCTTGTTCGATCATCAGAACCGTCATCTGCAACAATAACTTGACTCGGCAAAACTGTTTGATTTAATGCAGACAATAGCACCAATTCCAATGCATCGGGCCTATTATACGTTGTAATAATTATTGAAGTTTCCAAAAAATAGCTATAAAACCGTAAGTGCTAATCAGATGATTTCAGGTATTTATCAATACCGTTATCACAATAGGTCAAATTTAGCTTTTTTGTTTTTGCAAACAAACAATTGTTGTTGCCTAAATTCTCTTTTGCATTTATCGCATGCCAGATGTGAAACACAATGCCGCCGAATTTTAAGAATCGTTTTTTGATGTTGATATTTAGAAGTCTAGCGACAAATTCTTTATCTTCCGGCCCCCAGCCCTTAAAGTCTTCATTATAGCCATTCACACGAATGGCATCTTCTCTCCAATAGGCCATATTGGCACCATGAATCTCCCAACGCTCGTTGCCTTTGTTTTTATAATTAAATTCAAAATATTTCCATAACAACTGAAAACGAAAAGCACTGAATAAGTTCGAAACTCCTTTATCGAATCTATTTACCTTTGTATCACGCTTCGTCAATTTTTTCTCGGAAAATTCCCGATCAAGGTAAATACGGCTGGCGCGTACCACCGATCCTTTTCGCGCAAACTTTCGATGATCTCGAATAAAATAGGGATGCAAAATTAAATCACCATCAATTTGGACAATATAATCGGATGAGGCTTTAGCAATGGCTTTATTTCTGATTTTCGCCAACTGAAACCCCTCATCTTCATGCCATACATGAATAAAAGGAATATTAAACTTACTTTTATATTCTGCCACAACTCGCTCTGTCTCCTTTCCAGACCCGTCATCAGCGATAAGGATTTCATCAGGAAGAACCTTCTGAAGCAATACACTTTCCAAGCATAATGCCAACGCCTCCGGCCAGTTATAAGTAGATATTATTAGAGAGATTTTCATTTATTCATCTATTGTTAAAAACAGCGTCCAAGACTTCATACTCTTTCTTTACGGTATGATTATTTCTCATATATTCAATGGCCTGATTCGATTTTATCTTATAAAATTCATCCTCCTGGAGCAATTCAATAATATGAGAAGCAAAAGCCTGTTCATCTAACGATATAAGACATCCATTATCTGATTTATTAAACAATCCATCGACACCACGTTGATTGGTTACAACCGGAATGCCAAAAGATAATGCTTCCAAAACCTTTATTTTGATTCCTGTCCCTGAAAGCATTGGACAGATCGCAACTTTAGCTTGCTCATAATATGCTGCAAGATCATCCACCAATCCATGTTTTATAACATTTTTCACGGTTGGAATATGTGCACAAATCTTTCCAATCACATGCAGTTCAACATGTGCAAGTAGCGGAAATACTTGTTCTAAAAACCACTTTATACTCGACACATTGTGTGGATTATCACTCGCCACATAAATTAAGTCTATCTTCTTTTCGCGTTCTAGAATAACAGGAGATGGCATTGAAACCGGAATTAATCGTACAAATTTATCTGCAAACTGTTCAAAAATATATTTTTCCTCAATTGAAAATGTCCATATCTCATTAAAAGAGGTCATCATAGACAACTCAGCTCCAAACATTTTACCCAATTGACGCATTGAAAAGTTTTCCTTTTCCTTTGTCTTATTTTGCAGCGTCAGAAAATCATGCGAATCTAAAATTGTATAAGATCCTATCAAATTCTTTACCAAACTACCAAATTCAACATAACTAATAATAACGTAATCATACTTATGATCGCTTAAAATCTTTTCAAATCTTCTTTGAAATGATGGCGAAACACGATCAATCAAATTGGAGTGGAAGATATTTTTAATCTCTTTTTGTAATTTATCACGAAAGAAATAACTAATCCTATTTTTTTTGGAAGATTTAAAAGGTAAAATAATCAGGTTAATATTTGGAAATTCGGATTGAAAAATAGCTTCATCACCTATTCTCCAATTAATTGAGGATACAAAATCGATCTCAAAATTTGCACTTATCGTATTAAAATAAGTTAACAATTGCTTACACCTAGTCAAATTGCCTGCTTTCGAACTGTTAGGATTTTCAGGCATAAAGTATAATATTCTCTTTCTCTTTATTGTTTGCATTTATTCTTATTGAATAGGTAAAAAGCAGCATTTGCTTTTATAATAAATAATACGAATTATTCTCGGAAAATGCCACATTCTATTTGAATTTTTCTTTGCCGGACTAACTAAATCTCGCCTTCGCCCCGAAAATGCTTTGTGACGGTCTCCACTAAATTTAACCACCCTTTAGCCATATTTTCAAAACTGTACACCTCCATTGCCAAGTTGCCCTGAACGCCAAATCTCGAACGTAGCGAAGAGTCCATGATCAATTGTTCGAGGTACAGGGCCATCTCACGGTCGTCCAATGCTAAAAAACCATTCTGATTATGTTTGATCAATTCATTTACCCCGGAACAAGTGGAAAAGCCAATACTTGGCAGGCCTATTGACATGGCTTCTGCTAAGGCTAATCCAAACCCCTCATATTTGCTGGGGAAAATAAAAATATCCGCATCCCGCATCCTTATCAGAGGATCCTCGGTGAATCCACGCAGAAAAACCCGTTCAGCCAATCCAAGATCACAAATTTGTGTATTCAATCGATCAAAGTCTGGACCTGTCCCCCAAAACTCCAAATCCCAATTGGGATATTTGTTTGCCAGGCCAGCAAAAATTGCAATGGCAACATGCTGCTGCTTACATTCTGTATCCAAACGCCCAAGATGAATAATCTTATATCTTTCCTTGATACGGTCATGCCTAACTAAATCGCGGGAATCTACCTGCTGGATTGGATTGGCAATAACGTCGCATTGTCCCGAAAAATTAGACGGTAGAAAATCCCGATAGCTATCAAATAAGATCTGAACACCATTCAGATGATCGAAACTAGCCGTTAACAAATCAACCATATATGCTTTTCTCCCGCCTAGAACATTGGTATAATCGTAATCAGGTCTTCCATTCACCGAATCTATAATGGGGATTGACAGTGTATTTCCATAAGTAATCTCCAGAAGTGAGCCAATGGACATGGTAATAATCAAATCCGGCTTTAGTCCGTCGATATAATCTTTCCATAAAATCGCCCGCTTTCGCAAATTAAATTGAAATAATTTAGCTTCCCCTCCCATCCGTTGCTTCAATCGGCGGTTATACCACTTGCTGTATTTTTTGCGGGCCTTGTATTTCAACCATAAAAGTGGATTCGTCCCCTTATAGTTATAAATAGGAAGCTCGAGCTTTTGCTCCAAATTAGCGTCAAAGATATTCGTCACTTTCACCGACTTATGCAGCGGAAAAACTGGGGAGCCTTTTATGTTTTCATTGGTTGCAATCTCCACTACATATCCATTTGTACTCAGTATGTTCGCTAACGTAGAACATATCTTTTCCGTGCCTCCTATTCCATTTAAAAAATACAAATGTTGTATTAGTAAAATCTTCATACGTCGAGATACTTATTTCTGATCCTTTGACGGACTTTTCTTCTTAGGCCAGCAATTGGAATAAACCTCACCCAAAATAAGCCTCGCTTCAATTTTTCAGCTCTCCTTTTACAATAATCTACGTAAAACGTATCAAAATCCCTATGATCTCGAGCTTCTACAAAATAGCTAAAAGGCACCGTTAATATTTCTTTATCAGCTTTGGTAAGATGTGGGCTTACATATTCTTGCATAAAATTTTGCAATAACTTAAACAGCTCTTCCTTCTCAAGATCATTAAATGCCATTTTTAAATAGCGAAACTCAAAAGGTTCATGTTCGATAAATAGCGCTAGTTTTAAGGCTTTTGAAGCAAAAAGATCATGTTCCTTATAAAACTCCTTCAATAGTTCTAACCATATTGGGATCTGTTTCAATAAGCGATCCGTCTGCCGATTAATTTGCGTATGATTTTGATTCTCGTGCTGTCTATAAAAATATACTGCGCCCGGATTGAATCCGATCTTATCGGTCATCAAAAAGAGACGATGTGAAAACAAGCCATCCTCGCAGGGCTGAATTCCTTCAGGAAAACGGATATTGGGATAAGTGTCCAATAAGGTCTTTTTGGTCAGCAAACCGCATGTCGGTACAGCAGTCAAACGTGGCGCCCGGGAACAATAAGGCTCCCCCAAAATCAGCAAATCAAAATTTTGCTGTTTAGCAATCGCTAAAGAAGCTGACAAAAAGGTGCGTTCAATAGTATCATCAGAATCTAAAAAATAGACATATTCTCCGCTCGCATGAATGAGGCCGTTATTTCGAGCGACAGAAACGCCCGAATTTTCCTGGTCAAAAAAATAAATGCGAGCATCCAATGATGCATACTTCCGACAGATTTCAGCCGAAGAATCACTGCTACCATCATTAACGAGTATGATTTCGAAATCTTGTAATTCCTGATCAAGCACACTTTGGATCGTCTCGTCTAAATATTTTTCGACATTGTATACCGGTATAACTACCGAAACAGCAACCGGACGAGGACAATCCATACAACCATTTTTTACCATCATTAATCTTTAATATACAAAAATAGTAACAGAAATGATATATTAAATGCTGAAATCATTTTAATGATTTCTCGATCCTGTCTTTATTCAATGTAAATTCCCGGTATCTGAACTCACCAGATTTATTACCGATCATTGCTCCCATTTTAATTAAAGATTCGTTGCTGCCCATTGGAAAAATTGAACTTCTATAGGCATTATTTTTCAACAGCGGCTTCGGTAATACTTTGAAATTTAATCCATCTTTGGAATACCCAACGTACAATAGTTCCGCGGTATATCGTTTCACATCACCCACAGCAACACAGAGAAAATAATAACCATCGGCAAATGTGGCCTGAATATGCCATGGTGAATTCACTCGTCCCTCCTTTAACCAGGGTCTATTTAGAAAATTTATGATTTTGCTTTCTTTAAACCCTGTAAAATTAATGCCATCGGTAGATGTTCTACGAACAACATAAGAAGGGTCTTTACCTTTAAAATTTTTCGAATTAAAATTCAGCTCAATTTCATAACTCAAAAACTCCTTCCCGTCATGAATAAACGAAGGGGACAATAGATGATCATCTTTGGGCGTAAACGGAGGGTTGCTGGTAAAGGCGACATTCAAATTCGACCACTTTATACCATCTGTAGAGGTTTGTTGTACAATGGTGCGATGTGCATTTTGTTTCAATCGATCAAAATTGGTATTACTTAACACACATTTGCCTTTCAAAGCCTGCGCAGTGATAAAACTACCCCTATAGTAAAGATAAAACTGATTATTTAAGTAGATCCAATCCACATCTGACCAGAAACCCTGAATCGGATCAACCTTGTTTTCACCGAAACTTTCTGTCGGAAAGGGAGCATTGATAATTGGATTGCTCAATCCCGGAGGATTTACCCAATCAAGACCATCATTGGATACAACAACACTTGGATTTTCAAATTTCTTTGAGTTTTGATTCGTTCCAACTGCGCCAAAATAAGGCGTGAAAACCATCCAATACTTGTATCCATTCAGCTTATTTGGAAAATAGAGAACATCCGGATGACAATAGCTTGCATTTGCACCCGAGATATCTATAAAATCATTGGCATTTTTTAGGCCTTTAAAATTAGCGTCAGCAACAGTATGTATATTGACCAAACCTTCATCACTATCAAAAGTAACTGAATCAATGGGTTCAACAGTCCAAATAGGAGCTTCAACATCCTGCGCAAAAAAGTCCTCTGGACGGTGGCAAGCCACGAGAATAATACTTCCATAGAGAAGTATCAAAAAATTACGAATCATAAGTAAATATCAAACGGTAGAAACAAAAAAATGCGACTTGGCTAACGATGTTTTTCAATAAATAAAATAAGCTGACGGCAAATAGCTGGATAAAACAAATTATTGTTTTTCGCTGCGAAATTAGCATAATTTTATCAAAGTAAAACAACGATTTTGTTTTTTAAATCACCAAGACAACAAAGACCCAAAATCAATCTAAAAAATTCGTTATCAAGACTTTCATTTTGCCGTTATAGGCACTAAAAAAACCACAATGCTTTAGCTTTGACACGATATTAAACGTATC
Source organism: Sphingobacterium sp. UBA5639 (assembly GCF_002421245.1). Lineage (NCBI taxonomy): Bacteria > Pseudomonadati > Bacteroidota > Sphingobacteriia > Sphingobacteriales > Sphingobacteriaceae > Sphingobacterium > Sphingobacterium sp. UBA5639. The sequence continues at coordinate 501,305 of NZ_DIJR01000029.1, read as the reverse complement.
ACTTGAGGTAAAAAAACTATTCATAATGTAATATACTTTTCAAAACTTACTGTATTATTATTTGTATTCATACGCAAGCCTGCTCATTGCGCAAACACAATGAACCGGAACAACAAGCGTTATTATCTATATTGGTATTAAGAATCAAAAATTTTAATCATGGACAACAGTAAAAAACTTTATATCATCCGACATGCAAAAGCCGAAACTATTCCGGGCATAAACGACTTTGATCGTGCGCTTACATCCGACGGTATACAACAGGCCAAACAAGTTGCGGCTAAGTTATCCGCAAAATTGACCCTAGATGAAAACAGTATGGTGATCAGTTCGCCAGCCAATCGCGCACTCCAAACAACGCGTATTTTTCTAGACGTCATGGGCTCCTCTTCTTTTGATATTCAAATTGAAGAAACAATTTATGAATGTACGTACAAGCATATGCTGTCCATCATCAATGCCATCCCCGATCATGTCAATCATGTCCTGCTCTTTGGGCACAATCCCACGTTGACTGATCTGGTGGAATACCTGACCCGAAAAGCAGCCTACTTACGCACCTCATCTTGTGCAGAGATAAGACTTGATGGCGGCTTCACCTTTCATATGCTCAGTGGCAATTGTGCCGATCTTGTGCAAATAATTGATTAAAATTCTATTCAAAGAACAAACTTATTTCCAGCTAATATCTGCTGATCACTTACCGGCATTTGATTTCATTGCCTTATCAATCACCAAAGGCACTGAAATCAAATCCAAATCATGTGAATACACCACAAATTTCTCGACCCAGCAGGGATCAAATTTTTCCTTAAATTCTTTTAAGCCCTTTGGTTGACGGAAGTAAGGATTATTTTCATATAAAAAACTGATCAAACGTTCAACGAGCCCTTTTTTCTTGTCAAATCCTGAAAAAGGAGCCAGTCCCATATTGAGAAAAGAATAACCTTCCTCTTTGCAATATTCTAAAAAACGGATAATCAATACATCCATATTTCCGCCTGGTGCATCTTGCAATTTCCGGATAAGATCATACGTCGCCTCGTCCGGAGCATAATTGGGAATGATATTCAAAAAGGCCAAAATGCGCCCTTCGTTATCCTCCAAAGTAATTACATGGCTATTTTTAATCTTACCAACGTCAAACATGCCCTGAGAAAAAACACGTTCTGAACGCTTCATGTCTCTTAACCAATGATCCGACACAACCTGTAATTTCTGAAGCAAACCATTGGATAACGGCGCGCGATATAAATTCGAAACAAAGCCTTTCTTTTCAATGCTATTCACCGCATTCCGGAGTGATTTGCGTTTCTTTCCTTCCAGCGAAAAATTATCGACATTGACAATGGCCTCTTCTCCAATCAGAAAAGATTTTTTGCCCAACTGCTTAAAAACCCCCAAATGTCTACCGTCAACGCGGTAATAAGCTGTTTTTAAACTCGATTTGCGACAATAGTGTTCAAATGCATTTATCAGTTCTTTCATGGCATCTTCAGTATCTTCACAAACGGGACCTTCGAGCACCATCGCAAAACCATAACATTTTTTATACGCAATAAAGCCTGTCAGCTCCTTGTTAAAGAAAAGATCTTTATCGCCATAGGTCTTAAAGTAATCGACAGGTGATTTACCATAACGCTCCAAAATGCGCTGCGCGATTTCCATCTGTCCATCCACCTCTTCCTCCGCTAACTGACATGGGTTGACCATCCAGTAGAATAATGCGGAAAGACTGATCACACTAAAAAAATTGATAGAATACAAAAAGTATTGTCCTATGGCTGTCTGCGGCTCTGCGACATCACCATTGAGCAGTACAAAACCGTGTAATGTATTGCTCACTGCATTTACAATGGTGAAGTCCGTATTAAAATGCTTCGCATTCAAGAAATAAAAGCCCGTAATCCCATACAGAAGCACAACCCCAATAAGCCACAAAACCAAGCTGAGATTTAAAGAGCTTAGCCTTCTGTTACTTTGCACAAAGTAATGTTTCGATGAATAGAGTAACATCAGCAACACCAAAAAAGCAAACCAGGCTTCTTCAAAATCCAACCCTTTGGAAAGATTGGCAATAATAGAAAGTGAACATAACGCAACCGCAACATACCAAGCCATACGTAGTCCCTTCAACAAAAAGCCCGAACACATCACCAACAATATACCGAAGAAAAGTACCGCTGCATTTGAAAAATTTAATGCATCATAAGATATAAATTGCTTTAATGCCGTTATACGGCTATGGATAGCCGGCGTCAAGACCGAGATGATATTAATAAGGCCCATCACAAAAATAAAAACAGATGGAAGTATCCGAACAAAGATGTTGTTTTTATTCACGAAGAAACTAATTCCACCCAATGCCAACGGTCCCCAAAACTCAAATAAACGATATAAAAGGGATATAGAAATCGCCTGTTCTTCGCTGTAGCCAAACTTACACAGAATGACAACCATTGACACCTCGATAAGTCCAACCCCCTTCATCAACGGTGAAAAACAATAGACCAAGGTTCCGACTGCATAGGTTACCGTACAAGCCAATAACGATGTTTCAAAACCTAAAGCAAGCATAGCAATATAGATATGCAAAATCCCGACAAGCTCAATGGCTGTTGCCCAAAGTAGACTTTGCAATACAGCCCAAAAATCTACGCCTTTTTTATGGAGTTCATCCCAGGTACCTGCAACAAAAGGGAAATGACGTATTGTAAAATTGTATGCTCGGCCACCACGGTAAAATGAGCTGCAGTACCAGCCAAATCCCAGCAGTAGGGCGCTAAAAACAAGCATAATCCCGATGATTTGCATATCAAGACCTGCGATTCCAACAAACAGAAAAACAAAAAGACAGAGGATAAATAAGGACACTAAACTAATGACGGCATAGATAACAGAAGAAAGATTGGCGTTTGCATCATCAATTCCCTCCTGATTGACCTCTTTCTTAAAGAAAGCCAGTGAGGTAAATCCACCTACCGGAAGAAAGACACTGATAAAGTTTCTTTTTAGAAATAGGCGGGTAGCCCCACCCAGTGATAGTTTTTGTTGCAAAGACTTAAAACTATAGACATAGACCAAACCTTGCATGGCGATATAAGCCAAAGAAACCACAATCCCGATTGCCACCCAAAATAACGAGCTTGACTGGATAAGCCCTACCGACGATGCTAGCTCCTGTCTTTGATTTGCAAAAAAATATACAGCACCCAAAATGACCAATAGGCCCAACAAGGATTTCCAGATCAACATCTTGTTTTTCATCAGCATAATTACCTCTCGAATTGACAAACCCAATTATTTCGTTTTTCTAAACCACTTTTACTAATGACATCATTTCCTCAAAATAGTCCCAATCCAATTTGTCTTTTTTCAAGCATCAAAAATCAATACCGATCTTTGCCCGCACACCCCATGGAGATACCCCCGGATTATCCAGGTACGTAAAACGGCGAACCAGATCGACCCGTAAAATTTTAAAGATATTACTCAGCCCAACACTACCTTCTATATAGGCCCCATTATTAAGCGAGAACAGCTGCGGTTCGCGCGGATCCTTGGGCAATTCATCAAAATTTTTTGTGTATCTGTTGGAGGCATCAACAGCGCCATACAACATCTTTACAGAGGCAATCTCCCGGAGATCCAGTTTTTTTAAAAGCGGAACTTTATTCAGAAAAAAACCATTAAATGAATGTTGAAGCAATAGTGATGTATATTTATCGCTCATAAATTCCATCGAATTCATCAAATTGTAGGAGTTGAGCTGGTACGAATACGTTTGATTTGCCCGATGAATAATCATCAGCGGATAAGGAACCTTTCCAAATTGGATACCCGATTCAAATACGATATCGGCAAAACCAAATTGAGACGCAAAAAATCGCTTATTGGCATTTAATATGAAACGTTGGTAGTTATAATCTCCACCCAATAAACCTTTCACACCAACCTGTGCGGCTAAGGTAAAAATTGGTTGGCCCGTATTGATGATACGTCGATAACGTTTTCCCTGGTATAATTTCTCATGTGGAGCCCAGCGAATCTCTCCGGTGAAAGCAGAAGTCCACAGCTCATTGCCGTTACTTCTTCTAAAAGCGCGACGGTCATACGTTAAGATACCACCCGGGCTAAGGATTTGATTGAAGAACCCCACTTTAAAAGATAAATGGTTTTCAAACTCCTGCCAATATTCGATCTGCCTCCGCTGTAGATAAAACATTTTGTCATTTTCCCCTCTTCTGAATGAAAGCAAAAAATTGTCATTGTCAATAAAATTGAGATCCTGGCCCGGCACCTGCACCTCTTTACTAACCTTAGCGGAGACTAACTTTACCGGAAATTTGTATACCGATGCACCGTTAAGGGAGTAAGTAGCCCCCATATTATATTTCCATTGCCTATCATTCGTACCATAGGCACCATAACCATCCAGGACCAATGTCTTGCTAAAAATATCCGTCGTGTTGCCCCCAAATTTAAATCGGCTTCCTTCGACAGGGTTAAAACTATAGAATGAAGGTACTGGCCCTATTTCGATAACACCGCGGCCATAATACCCCGACATGATAAAGGAGCCCAATGCCATCAGGTTTTTGAAAGATTTTGATTGTTTTAAACTATCGATATTCGTAAAGGCCTGCGCCTCCAGCTTACTCAGTTTCTCAGGTCTCGCAAGATTCCAGTCAATTCCATTCGGATTCTGTGGTCCTGTTCGTGTCAAAGCTTTACCATTAACAGCAAGCTGTGTTTCACTGGAAGGTGACCTGCTGGTCACTTTCTCCCCAAACAAACCCATACCATCCTTAAAAATCCCCATGTCTATCGTCAGGACTCCCCTACTCAGAAAAAGACGATGTGCTTGATTTTCCGAATAATTCAAAACAATATTTAACCCCTTCACCCAATTGATATTGGTCGCTTCGTTGATGGTCAGCTCCGCTTGATCTAAGGCATAACTCCCATCTAAGCGGATATAGATGAAGCCTGAAAAAAGCGCATCCTCCCTATTGCGTGGCTCTACGCGTATTTTGGCATGCCAAGGTTTACTATCTTTCAAAGTGTCAACCAGGTAATATTTATAAAACGAAGGTGCCAACGTCGCTATAGGGCTCAAAAACCGTCTATTCCCAATAGAGACATCCGTATCATAGATATTTGTTTCGCCATAGATTTTATCCAGATACTCATCAATACCGTCTTCATCCAGGTACTGATCTACGCGCGACTGATTCTCCCCCAGTAAAATAAAGTTATTACCTTTAACGGCATCCAATTTTCGCTGACCGATTTTTTCATCCATGAATATGGGTACCAGCGATCTCCCGGGATACTTTAGCGTATCCATCCCCTTTTTCAAGAATCCGAAACGTTTGAGTAAGCGGGATTTATCCACCTTTTGATTTTGGATAGACAGGGACATCGATAGCTTCTCATATTCCTGATAGCTACCCGCTGCCCCATTTAGGGCATTATTTTCGTCTCTTTTTTCAATTACTTTACGGATTAAATCGACTGTTGGATTATGTTTATTCGTGTATTTCCTCTTTTTAGGCGCATTCACGACAACTTCATCAAGACTTTGTTGTTCATCTTCCAAACGGATAATAAGAATCTTCTTGCCCTGGGCGACACTCATCGGAAATACCTGTTTTTTATAGCCAACGGCACTAAATAATAATTCCCAGTTGTCAGGCACGGATGATAGTTGAAAATGCCCCTCTTTATTTGTTGCTACAGATCTGGCCGTGTGGGAAAGCGTTACAGTAACACCTTGAATGGGTTTTGCTGATGAGGCATCGAGGACAATTCCTGTTAATGAAGCTCCTTGTCCAAATAGTCGAGAAGTAAAGAACAGTAAAACCAATAAGAAACGATATTGCATAAAAAAACCTTGCATCTAAATTCAGTAGGATGACAAGGTTTTTATAAAAAAGTCCTAGTGCGATTGCTATCTTAATCGCACAGTATTATAAATCGTCTTAAAATCACGATTATAATTATGCGGTCCAGCCAATACATCGACCTTTAATCCCGCATTACGAAACATTTTCACGAGATCTTCTTCGCCCTCTTTACAAAAAACATAAGTCGAAGGGATTTGCTTTAGCTTCAACACTTCAGCAAGTACCTCATAGCCATTGGCTTTCTGTTTCCAGTTGAGCATTGTCGATACGGTCACCTCAAAGCTCGCATACTGATCGGGTGATAAATAGGTAACATGCCGGATAGCTTTTTTCAATGGATCCGAAAAATTATTCAGGACAAAGGGCAACACTCCGGCAGAAAATGAATGTCCTATCAAATAAATCTGGTCACAGTCCCATTCTTTTCTGAAATGGTCAATATATCGTTCGAATTCCCTGCCCGCTTCTTGTGGTGTTTTCTTTTTCCAGAAATATTTTTTTGCATCGATGACCAAACGAGGATATCCATCGAGCGAAAAGTAAGCTAACAGGCTTTTACTAAAATCATTATAACCGCCATCACCCGTAATAAATACAAGCATTGTTTTTTGTTTGTTATTGGCATCTTTAAGTGGAATAACGTAACTTGGTAGTACTTCTGCGTGTACTGGTTTTAGGGCAAGACTTAGCCAAAAAAATAGCAATAGCAATAATCTATCTGTTTTATAATGTGCAGTGTTCATGTGTATATAATATGTGTAAATATTTGCTTTGAATAATAACAATGCCTGTGACCACCTGGGATGATTCATTAATAAATACGCCGTGAAATCCTTTCCTCTGACACTATTTACCGGTTCTAATGTCCTTTATTGGAATAGATTTACGCACACCGTCCATCACATAAAAAAAACCAAGGGCATTATTCGAAATATTACCTTCGACATTAGCAGGTACTGCAGACAATAAACCTTTCCATTCCGTCTCCTGAAATAGATTATAAATAAAACGGGAGTAACGTGGCGATTCAGAAAACTTAGAGACGATTAAACTATCCTTCAACGATACTTCATAGTTGTAGGTCTTCCCAAGTAAGTTGTTCAGTACGTTGGGCGCGCCCAAACGATAACTATAACTAAAAGGAGATCGAAAAGAAGAGATATCGTCTTCGGAAAAATCCTTTTGCGGCATAATAAGCCATTTATTAGAAGTTCGCATCCCGAACAGATGTTTACTGACTTTTACCCCCCATTTGCCATTCAAGTTATTTTTTTCTACCGGCAGAAAGGCATTTTCAATCGGTATCACGGGTATCAATTGATCCTGTGCTTCATATGATTTCCCATTCAAAGTAATCGTAAGCTGAAATACATTTCCTACGGTGTCCTTGAGGTTGAACAGCTCCCCATAGTAAAGCCCTTCACCCAAATCATTGAATTCAATCGTATTGGGACCATTGGTTACCCGGACGGTGGCTCCGCTAATCCCAATAGTCCCTGAATTAGACTTTAGCCCATCCAATTTCTTTAATTGGATATACTGCTCTTTGTACATTGTATTAATCCCGCCTTCAACAATCATATCGTACGATTGCCCCTCGTCTACAGCTGACTTCTGACAGGAAACCACTAAAAAACAAGCAACTATAATCAATAAGAATCTCATATCAATCAAAATCTCATGGTGTAACTAATTGAGGGAACCCGCCCGGAAAAGGATGTTTTCTGAATTGCCAAATTCCCATTGCTATCTTCGGAGAAACTATAATAAAGTGGATTGCGCTGATCAAATATATTATATAATCCAAAATTCAAGGTGTGTCTTCTCCCTCGCTCTCGCTGCCTTATCGTTTCCAAATCTACCGAGCAATTTAGATCAAAACGACTAAACGTAGGCATGCGATGGGAATTACGGCTTGAATACACTGGAACATATATCCCCTCATATTCCATAAATCCTATTGGATAGGTTAAAGGTCTCCCTGTATGAATCGTATAAAAAGCACTGAGATGCACCGACCTCCCCAAATCGTAGGACAAGTTGCTCTTAAGCACATGTGGAATATCGAAATTGGCGGCATACTCTTTTCCTTTATTGATGCCGTTGATCTTCCGAAAAGATCTGGACCAGCTATAGAAAATACTGCCCGAAAACTCACCGATACGCTGATTGACGGATAATTCTAGTCCATAGGCACGCCCCTTTCCTTGGCGCAATTGTGTTTCGATAAATGGGTTGAGTATAAGCTGCGCATGATCGATCAATTCGACCTGATTGCCCATTCTCTTCCAATACCCTTCCAGTCCGATATTTCCACGATAAAATAATCTGTTGATACGAAAAGAAATCGCGTCAACATATTGTGGTTTAATATTTAATCCCGCCGGTACCCATGCTTCCAACGAGGAAAAAGCAAGTTCATCGTTCTGTAATAACTGCAAATACTGATAGCTCCGATTATAAGCCAGTCTGAAAGCGTAATCATTGCCCATTTTATATTGCAAAGACAGGCGTGGCTCTAAACCATAATACGACTTTTTCTTGTCGGCATCGTTCGACAGGGGCCTATACGAGCTGCCATCCAATAAATAATAGCGTCCAAAGGAGGCATTAAAAAAGGCATTCGCCCGCATTCCCGCAACAATCCGGAAGGCGGAATCAATCTTCCAGTTAAAAGAAACATAACCCGTATAATCATAGGCCTGGGCCCTAAAGATATTATCCTCCGTATTTGAATTTACCGGCGATATCTCCCCGGGATTAAAACGATGTAAGGTTCCCTGGAGACCAAAATCCAAGGTGCGATCCAATCCCATAAAATACGTAAAATCGGATTTCAAACTAAAGTCGCGTATCCGTGTCAACCAGATCTGATTGTCACTCGATTCAGGTTTGCTCACATCCAATTTATTATGATAATCACTGAATATAGCCGAAAGGTTCATAAATAGTCGGTCACTATGCACATGGTTCCACCGCAAAGTAGAAGTCCAATTACCCCAACGATTGGTATTCTTATTCGGTGAAATAACTTTATCTTGCCCGTAGTAACCCGAAAGGTAAACCCGATTTTTCTCGTCAAAAGTATAGTTGAACTTCACGTTATAGTCACTGTACTTACCTTTGACATTAAACAGCCGATAATCTGTATTAAAAGCATTTAATATACTTCCCCGTGCAGTGGCAATGAAAGCACCTTTTCCTTTTTGTATAAATGGCCCCTCAGCACCAACCCGGGCAATCAATAAACTTGATCCACCAAAAACATGAAAAGCATTGGCATCGCCGTCTCTGGTACTCATATCCATAATGGAAGAAAGACGTCCCCCTAAATTTGCAGGGATAGCATCCTTATAAAGCTGTGTATTCTTCAAGATATCCGAATTAAACACCGAGGTTAAACCGAATAGATGCGATGGATTATAAACAACGGCTTCATCAAGCAAAATAAGATTCTGGTCTTTACCGCTTCCCCTTACAAAAAGATTACTGCCACCTTCTGTTAATCCGTTAATCCCATTTTGCATCTGTAATACCTTCATGATATCAGCCTCGCCTTTATAAAATGCATTTCTTCGTGTTTGGGTCCAATTGATCTTATCTGTAAAACTTCCCATGTGCTGCGCTGTCAAAGAAGAATCAACATTAACCACCACCTCACTCAAGTTGAAATCTACCGGAGCAAGCTTAATGACCAGGTAATTATTTTCTAACGCAGCATTTAAAGAGACTGCCCTTGTTTTATAGCCCAGATAACTTACATAACAACTGTATTCGCCCCGTGGTAATGTCAGTGAGTAAAACCCATATTTATTACTTAAACTACTTTTGTTTTTCTCCGCGATCAACAAAGTGGCACCAATCAGGTTTTCACCGCTCAGACTGTCCACCACACGTCCTTTTATGGTAAAAGTTTTATCTTCCTCATAGAAGATCAGCGCTCTATTGATAATTGTAAATCCAACATTGGAATCTTTCAGCAAATAATTAAGGACTTCTTCCAAACTGGACTTGTCGAACGAACGACTATAGATGATGTCCTTGTTAAAAATCTGCTCATCATAGGACATGGATATATCGTATGTTTTATGAATTTCGGTAAGTATCTGAATGATCTGTTTGTTGTGCGTGTCAATTGAGATCCGTAATTCAGCAGGGGAGCTCTGTCCCATGGCTTTCGAACATACAACCATAACTAACCAGCAGAAAAAGAGCAGACGATACAGGATCCTATCTTTCATATCAGCAACGCGAAGAGTCTATTCGTAGATACTATATCCCTTTTTACCAGTTTTCCATTTCACGTTTAAGGTTTTGGAAAGAATCTGAACGATCTCATTGAGCGTCTGCCCATCAAAATACATGCTGAGCTTCCGTGCTTTTAAACTATCTCCAACGACAGTTATATTCGCCCGAAAGTGCTTTTCCAAATCTGAGCAGATACTATCCAACCGAACATTTGAGTAGCTCAGCTTTTGCGCTACGTCAGTATCATTGTCTACCGACAGATCAATTTTAGATAAAGACGCTGTTTGTCTTTTATAAAGGCCCTTTTGATTTTTCTGTAAAACAAGCTCTTCCGCATGGTCTCCTTTTCCACTGCTTAAAGCCACTATCCCCTCCTTAACAAGTACTTCGACATCATCTTTTAGTAGGTTGACTTCAAAGGTAGTGCCGATATCACGTACATAATTATGTTCAAGATCAACCACAAAGGAGCTTCCTGTTTGATGTTTGACATCGAATAGCGCTTTTCCCTTTTTGAGCTCGACAGTTCTTTGCTGTGGAAATGTCCTTTTGTTGAACATCGCTTCAGCTCCGGCCTGTAGTGTGATGATCGAACCATCGGGAAGTAGGGTAGGCTGCTGAGCTACTGATCCATATAATCGGATTTCATTGCCCATCCAACGGTCAAAGTTCAGGTAAGCGGCAAAACCGACCACGAACAATACGGCTGCAGCCACAAATTTCATCCAGGGTTTCCAGATTGTTCGTACCGCTGTCGCGATCTCCGGTTTTTGATGATCCCCTGTTTTATCCAACTGATTTTTAAATTTTTCCCATTGGCTACCAGTATCTACTTTTTTATAGCGTTCCAGTACTATAAGGTCGTCAGCTATACTTCTAACTTCCTGGTATAGCTCGTGGTTCTCCACATCCTCCGAAATCCAACGCCCAAGCAACACTCCTTCCCTTTCGGAAATAGTCCCATCCAGCTCTTTCTGAATCAAGTCATAAGGAATAAATCTTGAAGTATTGTTTTCTTCCATAACTATAAGATAATAAACTGGACAAAAAGTCCTAATGAAAAAAATAAAAAGCCAATGAGAAGCAACAGAAAAGTTTTTTGCTTGGCCAAAGCGACCCGAATTTTATCGTAGGCAATGGTCAGATGATTTTTAACCGTTTTTATGGAGATTCCCAATTGATCTGCGATTTCCTGTTGTTTCATCTTATCGTACTTACTCATAAGAACGATTTTTCGACACTGCGGCGGCAGTCCTTCCAGTATACTTTCGATCATCAACAACTTGGATTCGTAAAGTGCGGCACGATCAGTTTCATCTTCATCATCGGTCAGATCCAATTCCTTGCTATAATCGTTATTCCGTTCCAATAAACGTTGATTCTTTTTGAGGTAGGTAAGCGAAAGGTTGATAACGCTACGAGATAGGTAAGCTCCCAGTGATTGACTAATAGCCAACTTGCCTGCATTTTCCCATAACATCATAAATACGTCGTTGGTGAGCTCTTCAGCGATGGCCTCCTCACGCACGTACCGAAAAGATAAGCTATACAATTTACGGAAATGGCTCTTATAAATAGCTTCAAAAGCATCGCGATCTTTTTGGACTATCTTCTTAAGCAGGTCAACGTCATTTGACATAGGACTTCGGTAAAGCTAATAATAAATGCATGTAAAAATAATCAAATTCATCGGACATTTTATAACATCTAATTAATTTTCAAGCTAATGAGCTTACTTTAAACACGACGTAGAAATTAAAAAAAACGCTACACCGTAGTCTCCGTATATTATCTTTGAGTCGGACTCCTTAGTTATTACTTTTTCACTACCTTCGTCCTATGGCGAATCAATTGCAATTTGAAAATTCACCCTACCTTAAACAGCACGCACACAATCCAGTAGATTGGATGCCCTGGGGGCCGGAAGCTTTAAAAAAAGCAAAAGACGAAAATAAACTGATCATCGTAAGCATTGGCTACTCGGCTTGCCATTGGTGCCATGTGATGGAGCGTGAAAGTTTTGAAAACTCAGCCATCGCCCAAACCATGAATACGTTTTTCGTATCGATCAAAATTGACCGCGAAGAACGCCCCGATATTGATCAAGTGTATATGCTTGCGGTGCAACTGATGACCAATGCCGGGGGCTGGCCATTGAATTGTATCTGCCTGCCCGATGGGAGACCTATTTACGGTGGTACCTATTTCAAACCGCACGACTGGCAGAATATCTTATTGCAAATTGCACAAATGTGGGCGGAGAAACCCGAAGTCGCGTTTGACTATGCCGAAAAGCTAAACAATGGCATTCAACGGGCCGAGAAACTCCCCATCCATCCCATCCCCGATCAATACACGATTGAAAATTTAAATGAAATTGTTGCCCCTTGGACCGAGATGTTCGATAAAAAAGAAGGTGGTTATCAAAGAGCGCCCAAATTTCCGCTACCAAACAATTGGTTATTCTTCCTAAAATATGGCGTACTTGCCGACGATCGGGAGATCTTAGATCATGTCCATTTTACATTAAAAAAGATAGCATCTGGTGGTATATATGACCAGATCGGAGGTGGCTTTGCCCGCTATTCGGTGGACCATTATTGGCATATTCCCCACTTCGAAAAAATGCTTTATGACAATGGCCAGCTACTGTCCCTGTATGCCGAAGCTTATCAACAAAGTCGGGATCCATTCTATAAACGGATTATCGAAGAAACGATTACTTGGGCCGAGCGTGAAATGCTTGCTCCAAACCATGGTTTCTATAGCGCTTTAGATGCCGATAGCGAGGGCATTGAAGGGAAATACTATTCCTTCTCCAAAGCTGAATTTGACGAGGTATTGGGCGATGATGCCCCCCTACTCGGGCAATATTTTAACATAACCGAAGTCGGCAACTGGGAGGAGCAGAAAACCAACATTCCTATTTGCGCCATTAATGCAGACCAGTTAGCAACAAAGGTCAATATGTCAGCTGACGAATGGGCAGATTTTCTAAAAATTTCAAAGAAAAAATTATACAACTATCGTGAACAACGGATCCGTCCGGGACTCGACCATAAGCAGCTGACCACCTGGAATGCTTTATTTCTAAAAGGACTAATAGATGCTTATCACAGTCTTGGGAACAGCCATTTTCTCGAACTCGCTTTAAACAATGCCCAGTTTATCTGTACACACCTTATTCAAGACGACCTCCAGTTATTGCACCAACCAAAAGATAACAACAGAGCGATCGCAGGCTTCCTGGATGACTATGCATTCACTATTGAAGCCTTTATAGCCTTATATGAAGCGACATTTGACCTCAATTGGCTCACAAAAGCAAGACAGCTTGCCGATGAGGCCATTGCATTGTTTTACGATGGATCACAAAAAACATTCTACTATACGTCGACAGCGGCGGAGGAACTTATCGCACGGAAAAGCGAAATTTTGGATAACGTAATCCCGTCCTCTTCCTCGACAATGGTTCGCCAATTGAAACGATTAGGTTTACTTTTTGACAATGAAAATTACATCGCCATTACAGACCAATTGCTAGCGAATGTATTCCCGCAAATCAAGACTTATGGTTCGGCCTATTCAAATTGGGCAATATTATTGCTAGAAGAAATATATGGAATCAATGAAATTGCATTGACGGGGGATAAAGCGATGGCTTTCAAAAATGAACTCGGCAAATATTATATTCCTAACAAAATTGTTCTTGGCGGTACGGAAGAAAATCTTCCATTGCTAGAACATAGAGTCGGAAAGGAGACAAAAGCATATCTTTGTAAAAACAAGACCTGCAGTCTACCACAGGATTCAATACAAGCGTTAATAAATTATATTTAATAAACGGTAGCCTCGGCTTCCAAAAATCAAAATCAGATGGCTATAAAAGCAAACGACGTCGTAGCATTGACGTACAGACTTCACACAGTAGAAAACGGTGAAAAAGTTTTCGTTGAAGAAACAACTGCAGAACAACCTTTAGATTTCTTATATGGTGTAGGTATGATGTTACCTAAATTTGAAGAAAACATCGCAGACTTAAACGTTGGTGATAAGATTTCATTTGAATTGGCACCGGATGATGCTTACGGTCAAAAAGACGACAGAGCATTCGCACAATTGCCAGTAGATATGTTCAAAGAAACAGGTTTACCTCCAGTAGGAGAAGTATTGCCTTTACAAGACAATCAAGGAAACCAATTCCGCGCTGTCGTAGCTGAGGTTACTCCAGAAGTAGTTGTTGCTGACTTAAACCACCCAATGGCTGGTAAAACATTAAATTTCGATATTGAAATCTTAACTGTACGTCCTGCTACTGAAGAAGAGTTGTCTCACGGACACTCGCATGGTGTAGACGGTACGCAAGGTCACTAATCCTGACTCAAGATACTAAAAAACAAAGCCGGATGTCAGATGACACCCGGCTTTGTTTTTTGCTTATTTAAAAACCGTATCTTGTTTTTAAACACACGAACGATGCTAACATTTGCGGAAAAAGTAGTTTTATTCAATAAACATCTTCATTATCAGGGAAGTCTTCCCCCAGCATTCAATGTAATTAACCCCTACCTTGACAACCCCGAAACATTGGTCGTGATGGAACAGTTCTACCATAAATATTATAATGATAATCTAACAAGAAAATTCATTATCGGTATCAATCCAAGCAGACACGGTGCAGGAGTAACGGGAGTTCCTTTTACGGATACCAAAAGATTAGCCAGTGCATGTGGCATAGAGATGCTTTCTGCGCATACGCATGAAATATCTTCAGTGTTTATGTACGATATGATTGAAGCCTATGGTGGCCCCGATATTTTCTATAAACAATTTTATATCAATTCACCCTTTCCCCTGGCGATTGTCCGAGAAACGAAACCCAACAATTGGATCAATGCAAACTACTATGATGATAAAACACTTTTCGACATGGTCAGCCCTTTTATGCTTGATTCATTGAAACAACACATCGCTATGGGCTTAGCGACGGAGG
Source organism: Sphingobacterium sp. UBA5639 (assembly GCF_002421245.1). NCBI lineage: Bacteria > Pseudomonadati > Bacteroidota > Sphingobacteriia > Sphingobacteriales > Sphingobacteriaceae > Sphingobacterium > Sphingobacterium sp. UBA5639. Next base: position 486,155 of record NZ_DIJR01000029.1, on the reverse strand, counting down.
AGGTCTTTGTGCTCGGAAAGAAAAATGCAACCTTTCTCGCTAAGATCAACAAAGAAGAAAAGTTGTTTGGAAAAATGACCGTCCTAGACCACCCACGCTATATACAACAATATAAATCCAAAGACAAACTGCACTACATCGATAATTACATCAGCGTGCTGAGCACAGAATAGGTTATCGCACATGTAAACTCTAAACAAAAATTTAGAAAAGCATAAAATAATTTGTATCTATATTCCAAACAAATTGAATATTATAATATACATTTTGAAAATTAAAAGATATATATGCATATATTAACAGAACGAAGTCCGAGTTAACCAACCGATTTGACCATCCGTTTGAGTCACTTCGAAGCAATTTCCGCCCTTATTCGTACCAGGAAGCAGATAGATGCATGCCCCGACCATACTGTTACCTCCTCATTTCCGGGTTTCACTCGGACTCACCACGGACTCATGGTGCTTGCAGTATGCTAGCAATCCGACGCTATGACGAATGTTTTCCAAAGAAGATTGGAATGAATTCCAAATCAAACATATCATTCCGTAGCGAATGAAATACGTTTTCATTATGAGTTTAATAATTGGCCTTTGACAACGATTGCCATAATTAAAATCAGAGGCAAAGCCCAATTTTAAATCTATTAAAAACAAACAACTATTTGTTTTTCAGTTATTTAAATACATATATTTACAATATGGCAACGATAGAAAATGGAACTCTGAAAGGCTTAGTTGGGAACGTGGTCTTTCGACAATCGAATGAAAAAACAATTGTCCAGACGAAAGTAGGACGGAAACCAAAACAAACCAAAGGGACAAAAGCCGCCTCCGTAAGCTTTGGAGTGAGCAGTGCGATTGGCGCTTACATACGACGGACGATGGCAGAAGTACACATGGGTTTTTATGATAGCAATATGCACAATCGCTTAGTAACTCAGTTGCAGCGAGTGAACGGCCCTAGCGGACATATATCCAAAGAAAAATCTATACGCAGCAATAAGATAAACCGTTTGGTCAATTTTCAATTCAATGAAAAATGCCATATGCAGGACTTTATGCATTTCGATCCACAGATCCAATTATTGGACAATAAGCAACTTACAATCCAGTTTCCAAAATTTGATAAACAAAAGGACATACGGCAGCCAAAAAATTGCGACCTGCTCATCTTTAACCTCTTTATTGTCATGCTCAACTTTGAGCAGCAACAATATATTCATATCCATAGCCCCCAGATCCCCATCAACCTGCATACGGGACCCAAAATGGTTGAATTAGAACAGCTATCATTTGATGTAAACTATAAAGATGCAAAAACCGTACTTGTTGGTATGAACATCGAATATTATGGATTTCATCGCCATAAACATCTGTTATTAAATAACAAAAGCTTTCATCCAGCTGCAATAGTCGGTGCGTTTATTAATTAAGATGTGCAACTCTCAAAAGCTGATGTTATCACAATGCCTAATAAAATCGATTGGATTTAACAGCATTACTCATGGACGAAAATAGATCGTTTTTTTTCGCAACAGGCCTTTTCTTACCACTAGGTAACAAAATTTCCCTTAGATTCGTACTCTTCCAATTCCCTAAATGTAAGCTTTTTAACCTGTGTAAGCTTTGTATCACTCTGCTTAGCAATGAATCTGTGGCATCGTCATGTAGTTATTTCTTTCGTCATGTATGTTGATCCGTATGATTAACTCTTTCCGATGCTATTATAAAAGAATCATCCGCTACAACTTTGTGGCACGAAGCATTTCTCGCTTCCCTGGTGCTCCGGGAGCCTTTTCTATCGAAAATCCCAATGCTTTCATACTGCGTTTGAGGTTCCCGGTAATCGCATAAGTCACAAAAACACCACCCGGTTTAAGAAACTGTGCAATATGCCCCAAGGCAGCATCATTCCACATCTCAGGCTGATGCACAGCAGCAAAGGCATCAAAATAAACGACGTCAAATAAGCGGTCCGATTGAAAATTCATCAACAAGGTATGATCAATATGAAGTTTTAATTGTTCGTTAATCTGCACGTTTCCCGTCAAAGCCAGCTCGTATGCATTCAAATAACTTGTCCAAACAGTTGGGTGTACCGTCGCATCATAGCCCGTTGCAGCAATAGTAGACAAAGGCAGGGGAAATCCTTCAATTCCGACGTATTCCACCTGAAAAGATTTATCCCTAAGAAAGTCGGCTGTTTGTAGAAAATTCAAACCGGTACCAAAGCCAACCTCCAAGATACCAACGTCGGCGGCTCCTGTCGTTTGTACATAGTGGTCAAGCCCCGTTTTTATAAAAACATGCCTACTTTCCTGTACCGCACCGTGTTTCGAATGATAACATTCTCCTATTTCAGCATTAAACAAAGTTTTCGAACCATCTCCTGTCGTTACAAATTCCATTTTTATACAAATACGTTAAGTTCTAATTTTTACACATGGAGTCCAAACAAAGAAACGACGCCAAAACGAATGGCCTACTCCCTGCCCATGATGCATATCATTGCTACTGTCCAAAGATAAAAAAGCCAATGCCCGTATCAAAATCCTCACGGTTTTAGCAAGCCCGACCATCGATCAGCGTAGACTAAAGGTGATGTCAACCAATTGACCAATACATCGACTTCCAAATGAAAAAGCATATCAATACCGAGCGTATAGTAGGCATGGGTACCGCTATAAAAAAATGCTTTCAATAAAAAAAGTCCAGTCGACAAAAGCGGATTTTTTCAGTAAGAAAAAACAAAAATGAACAAACACGCATAAATTCAGCTTGTTTTAATAGACCTATTCGAGAAAAACAGTATTTTAGCAATCTAAATAAGAAACATTCACAAAACCTAATGGAATATCCAAACCTAACAAGCGCAAGCAATACAACAGCATTGGATATTCTCCATATGACCAAATTACAAAAACAATATAAGCAGTTCTTCCATGCGAATGAACTCCTTCTAAATAACTAATCATACACCTATGAAATACGCTACAAAAACTTTTGTGCAGAACTACGGCAGTATCTTACTTCTACTCCTTGGGATCAGTATTGGAAGTTTGATCGGCATTTTTTTTCCTTCTATCGTCAACAATCTTAAACCGATCGGCGACATTTTCCTAAACCTGCTCTTTGTTAGCGTCATACCCTTGGTATTTTTTGCCATATCCTCATCTGTTGCTAATATCGATGGCGACAGTGTACTAGGAAGAATCATCGGCATGATGTCGTTCGTATTTGTACTGGGTATTGTCGTCGCCGGACTATCAAGCATCTGCTTCCTTTACATTTTCCCGGTAGATGCTCCACTTCCTATCGAACAAGCAACTCAGATCGTGGAAACGGTTGCCCATGATTCTTGGGGTGAAAAAATGGTCCGCTTTTTAACTGTTAGCGAATTTTCAAGTTTATTATCACGACAAAATATGCTGGCCTTTGTCATCTTTTCATTCCTCGTTGGCATTGCTACACGCAAGTCTGGAACATCTGCAGAGACTTTCCGCAAATTTATAAACGCAGGCAATGTAGTGATGGGAAATCTGCTCGTGATGGTCATGAACCTCGCTCCCATTGGTTTGGGAGCATATTTTGCCTATCAGGTTGGAACATTAGGCCCTCAGCTCTTCGGTTTTTATGCCAAACCTATCGGGCTATATTACTTTTTCGGAATCTTCTATTTTTTCACGGTTTTCAGTTTATTCGCTTTTTTAGCATTCGGGCTTAAGGGGGTCAAACGCTATTGGCAAAACAACATATTACCTTCCTTAACTGCATTGAGCAGCTGCAGCAGCCTTGCCACCATGCCAGCTAACTTACTTGCGGCCAAACAAATTGGAATCCCCGACAGCGTCGCTAGTGTCGTCATTCCCCTAGGCACGACATTGCACAAGCATGGTTCTGCAATCGCCTGTATCTTTAAAATTTATGTTGCGCTTTTATTAAGTGGAAAGGATTTTTTTGATCCGTCGAACCTGATTATGGCGGTAGGAATTACCTTATTGGTCAGTATTGTGGCCGGTGGCATTCCTAATGGTGGCTATATCGGAGAAATGCTGATTATATCGGTTTATCAGATGCCAACCGAGGTAATCCCTTCCATTATGATTATCGCAACCTTGGTCGATCCCCTCGCAACAATGCTCAATGCTACTGGAGACACCGTAGCCGCTATGCTCACCAGCAGATTGATCGGGCAAAAACTGGCCGATCCTATTCCCGAAAATCCAGGCTAAACAGGCTACAAACGGCAAGCATTTCAAGGATAGCGGATCAACGGAGACTCTACCAATGCGCAGCGGATCAATATGGGTCATATCTATGGCTGGCAGATCAAAAACGGTAGGCAAAAAACAGCTCGCCATATTGATGCCGATGAAACACCGATTTGAGCTCTTTCGAATTGAAGATATAATTGATACCGTAATTGATCTTGTGATTCGACCAGTTGAAACCTATGCGGTGACTAAGCATCCAAGGCTGAATAGTGTATAGCTTGCCTATGGGATCATTTTGACCTCTCCCTCCTTCTACGGTTGCGCTGTAAAAAATACGGGACATGCTTGGTTGATAGATAAAATACCATTCTTTATCATTATCTGCTCTATCTTGTGTCAAATGCCCATGTGTAAGGGTGGATGCCTGATAGGATTTCAGCTTCCCCAACCGAAACGGGGCCGCAATCCCCAGATTGGTATTATTTAGTCCAATAGTCCCTTCACCGATAATTCCCACATCAAATTGCTGGTTTTGACTGCGATATAGTCCTTTTTTATAGGTTGCACTTAAATCAATACCGAAGGAATTTCCAAGCTGCGTATCCCAACCTGTTGCCTCATACATACCAAATAGATGATGGATAAACTTCTGGGCTTCTTCACCGTAGGATTTAGGACCGATCTGCGCCAATTCGGTCTTGAACTCAATGACCTGATCCTGCGGTAAAAATCGCGTTACCCCAGCACTAAAATAAAGGTAACCTGCAAACGGTCTATCGTATTTTTTTTCCTGCCGTCTATAGTCAATAATACTGATACCGTTATAAATACGCTGGCCTATTTCAAAATCCAATACCGTATTTGAAGACTGTTTATCCAGTTTCCCCGGCAACGCAATCCTATAGTTTATATTGATACCGTTTGTATAATAGCGGTCTTGACCGGTCAGGAGATAGACGTCATTGTCATTTTGAACAGCAATTTCCTGATTACGGAATTTCACCTGTCCAAAAACAAAAAAACAGGGAACTATAACAGCCCAAAAGAGGCCTAAAAATCGCAAAGCAACACTCATATTAACAGGAAATTGTAAAATTCATGCGATATCATTAGAACCAAAACAGCAAATTTCACTTGAAATTATTCAAAAGCATTCGAATCTAGCTTATTTTTCCAATTAATTCAAACTATTTAGAATAGATATAAATAATATGGAAAAGTTGCATTATTCCTTTCTTAGCGAATCTATTTGTAATTTTGCATTCGATTAGGTCTCAAATGTAAACAATTTGGGATTTTAGCGCGCATAACGTTGTCAGGTTTGGGTAATAATCTTTCGAAAAAAACAGAAAGATATCGGACAAATCGGAACAGCCATTAACTGGTAAAAAAACAAACCGAGTGAAACGAACTCATTGATACGATGAGGTCGGACACTTATAAATAAGTAAATACAAATGAAAAAAAGTTCAATTATTCTAATCGCTATCATTGCTGTCGCAATTGCCATGATACTTGTTATCTATACTGATTCAAGTACGTATTCGACATTTACCGAAGCTAAAGAAAAGAAAACCGAACTATATGTGGTAGGTCAATTGAATAAAGACAAAGCACTTCACTATGATCCCAAAACTGACGCCAACAAATTTTCGTTTTTCATGCGTGACAACGATGGTACAGAATGTGAAGTGATTTTTAGAGGTGCCAAACCTCAAGATATTGAACGTTCAGAGCAGATTGTATTGACAGGAAAAATGGACGGGAATGTGTTTAGGGCAAGTAAGATATTGATGAAATGTCCGTCGAAATATAACGATAAATCGGTCGTCACCGAGATCAATGCTACTGCTTTCAATAATTAATTCGTAAAATCAATTTTCAATGGACGTTAATTACGTTGGTGAGCACCTGCTGCCAGGGCAGATCGGACAATTTTTCATTGTACTTTCTTTTGGTGCTGCACTTCTATCTTGTATCAGTTACTTTTTTGCAACAAAATACCCTGAAGAGCATTCATGGAAAAAAATTGCACGTATTGCCTTCTGGGTTAATGCAGCCTCCGTCGTAGCGATTGGTGCAACTTTATTTTATATTATATACAATCACCTTTTTGAATATAATTATGCCTGGGCGCACTCGTCCAAGACACTCCCTACCTACTACATCATTTCCAGTTTTTGGGAAGGTCAGGAGGGTAGTTTTTGGCTTTGGATGTTCTGGCAAACGGTATTAGGCGCTGTTTTGCTCTTTAAAGCAAAAAGCTGGGAATCGTCTGTTATGACTTTCGTCATGTTATGTCAAGCATTTTTAGCATCCATGATTATTGGTGTGGAAATCTTCGGTCTGCGGATCGGTAGCTCTCCTTTTATCTTATTGCGTGAAGCAATGGATATTCCAATCTTTAGAGAAGCAAATTATCTTTCACTCATCACCGACGGTAATGGTTTGAACCCTTTACTTCAAAATTACTGGATGGTGATTCACCCACCGACACTATTTCTTGGCTTTGCGTCGATGATTGTTCCTTTTGCTTATGCAACAGGTGCTCTTTGGACCAAACGTTACAAAGAATGGATCAATGCAGCACTTCCTTGGGCTTTATTTGCCGTGATGATTTTAGGCGCAGGTATTATCATGGGCTCATTCTGGGCTTACGAAGCACTTAACTTCGGTGGATTCTGGGCATGGGATCCGGTAGAAAATGCATCTATTATTCCTTGGTTTACCTTGATTGCTGCTGTTCACGTCATGATTGCTTACAAGAATTCAGGCCACTCCTACTTCACCGCTACTTTTTTGGCGATGATCAGCTTTGTGCTTGTGATCTACGCATCTTACCTGACACGTAGTGGCGTCCTCGGAGAGACTTCGGTACACTCCTTTACCGACCTGGGCATGAGCGGACAATTGATCTTATTCAATGTTGTCTTTTTGGTTATCATGGTGGTCTTTCTTACCGTCAAAAAGAAAGAGATGCCCATCACTGAAAAGGATGAGGATATTTATTCAAGAGAATTCTGGATGTTTATTGGCGCCTTGGTATTGACTGTTGCCTGTGCACAGATCATTGCTTCAACATCAATTCCAGTGTTCAACAAGATCTTTGGTACCAAGGTAGCTCCGCCTTTGGATCCGATCCAACATTATAACAAATGGCAATCGGGTTTTGCCGTCATCGTGATGATCTTAACCGGATTTACGCAATTCTTAAAATACAAACGTACCGATAGCCGCAAGTTTTTGGCTTCCACTGTAGCATCGTTGGTTGTGTCTTTAATCCTAACGGCTGCTGTAGTCTATTTTACGAAGACGTATACCAACTTGATCTACATTTTGATCACCTTCGCAAGTATTTTCTGTATTCTGGCAAATATCCGCGTATTGGGTGACGCTGTCAAAGGTAAATGGAAACTGGCTGGTTCTTCGGTAGCCCATATCGGTTTTGGTTTATTACTTATCGGTGCCATGGTGGCCGCGGCAACCAACGAAGTCATCTCTGTCAACAACACGGGTTACATCGCTGTATCGGGATTCGACAAAGTAGAAAAGCCTGGCGACAACTTATTCCTGACCGAGGGTGAACCTGTACAAATGGGTGAATACAAAATTACCTATATCGGCGATAGCATTGTTGCTCCAAATACGTTCTATAAAATCAAATACGAGCGGATCGACGAAGAAACAGGCAAAGTGAAGGAGCATTTTGTGCTGCAACCTTTTGCACAAAACAACGCGAAAATGGGGGGGTTGATTGGTACTCCAGCCACCAAACATTATGTTACACATGACGTATATACACTGATTACAGCGGCCGCAGCTGAAAGTCAAGCAACACACGCCAAAGTTCCTGCTGAAGATAAAACTGGTTTCGAGGACTACGAGGAGCCGGCAACATATCAGGTAAATATTGGCGATACCTTACGCTACCGCAATGGATATTACGTCATTGAAGGCTTAAACAAAGAGGCCCACCTAGAGAAAATTCCAAAGGGACCCAGTGATGTCATGGTTGGATTGAAAATAAAAGTATTTTCGGCCGACAACAAACAGTATGAGGTACAACCGATTTACTTAATTAAAGACGGTGGTGTTTACGACTTCAACAAGGATGTTACCGAGCAAGGACTTAAATTCAGATTTACGGGAATTAAACCTGACAAGGATAAACTGGAAATCATGGTTTATCAAAAGCCACTTCCAGAAAAGAAATGGGTGGTATTTAAAGCCATTAAATTCCCATACATCAACTTTTTCTGGTGTGGAACAATTGTCATGACCATCGGTTTTATCATGTCCATTGTGAGAAGAAATAAAGAGGAGAAACGAAAAGCACTTAAATAATGAACATTGTGATCTTAGGAAGCGGTAATGCCGCGACGCATTTTGGACAACAGTTTCAAAAAACAGGACAGCATATCGTTCAGATCTACAGTAAAACAAAAGCCAATGCAGACGCATTGGCTTTTGCGCTTCATTGCACAGCAACTGACCTACTGTCTGAACTCGACCTCCATGCCGATCTCTACCTTATTGCTGTTTCGGATCAAGCTATTTTACCGCTAGTAGAAGCGCTACCGAAGGATTTAACAGGCATTGTTGTCCACTGTTCAGGAGCAACCGATCTTGCTGCCCTGGCTGGATTTAAAAACACGGGCGTCATCTATCCACCACAATCGTTATCCAAAAATAAAGCAGTGGATTTCTCGACAGTTCCACTTTGCATTGAGGGTAACACAGATGAAAATAGTGCCGCGCTACTTCAGCTTGCACAGACATTTGCACCGCAGAGTATCTATTGTAACTCACCGCAACGCTTAGCCATTCACCTGGCCTCGGTCATGGTCAATAATTTCTCCAATATCCTCTATCAGATGGCTTTTGAGTTACTGGAAGAAAACAACTTATCCTTTGATTTAATCAAACCAATTATCCTGGAGACGGCAGAAAAGGTGCAAAATCATATTCCAATAACAGTTCAGACAGGTCCGGCGATCCGACAGGACAGCACAACAATGCAAAAACATTTGCAATTTATTAGCAATAAACCAGATTTACAGCAAATCTATCAACTTTTGTCGCAGGAGATTACTAAAAGAAAATAGTTTATTAGAAACGGTTATAAACTTATCAAAACTTACCTCCAGGGGGTAAATATATCCATTTACTTCAGGAACTTTAGTACATTTGCTTCGTCCAAAAGCGCATTTTGGAATGCTAATTGAGTAATAAAATAGTCAGTTGGGCTAAACATTAAAATAGCGAATTAAAACTAAACAATCGTATTTTCTATGGAAGTTAGAAAACTCATTCTTTCAATAATGATTGTGATTAATTTAATCATTGTATCATTTGGATTTATATTTACATCAAGCTGGTTTTGGCTGCTTATTATCCCATTCCCATTGCTATTGATCGCGTTATATCATAGTTTCCAGACCAAACATGCCATTCTGCGCAACTATCCACTAGTTGGATATTTCCGCTATATCTTCGAATCTATTCGTCCTGAGTTGAGACAATATTTTTGGGAATCGGACATGGATGGACGTCCTTTCAACAGAAGACAACGTTCGATCGTATACCAACGTGCAAAAAATCAACGGGAAACTGTTGCATTTGGTATGCAGACTGATCCACAGGCTGTCGGGAATGAATGGGCTGCGCACTCTGTTTTCCCTTGTCATATCGAAAACCACGATCTGCGTACCACGGTAGGAAATGCAGCCTGTAAGAAACCCTATAGCTTAAGTGTGTTCAACATCTCGGCTATGAGTTATGGTGCCTTGAGTAAAACAGCGATAACGGCATTAAATAAAGGTGCTGCACTTCAAAACTTTGCACACAATACCGGCGAAGGGGGGATCAGCGATTACCACAACAATGGAGGTGATTTAATCTGGCAGGTCGGTACAGGTTATTTTGGCTGCCGCAATAAGGAGGGAAAATTTGATCCCGAACTTTTCAGAGAAAAATCCAACCGTGAAAACGTGAAGATGGTCGAATTGAAACTCTCGCAAGGCGCTAAACCTGGTCATGGCGGTATTCTTCCGGCAGCGAAAAACACACCTGAGGTCGCTGCTATTCGTCACGTCATCCCCGGAACAGACGTGATGTCGCCACCAGCACATAGTGCTTTCTCTTCACCGACTGAAATGATGCACTTCATACAACAGCTGCGCGAGCTATCCGGTGGAAAGCCTATTGGCTTCAAAATCTGTATCGGCGATAAACATGAGTTTATCGACATCTGTCATGCCATGCAAAACACGCAAATCTTCCCGGATTTTATCTCCGTAGATGGATCAGAAGGTGGTACAGGAGCTGCTCCACTTGAGTTTACAGATAACCTAGGGATGCCACTATACGATGCATTGGCATTTGTAACGAAAACCTTGATTGCTTTTGGTTTAAAAAAACATGTTAAAGTTATTGTATCAAGCCGTATCGTAACAGGTTTCGATATCTTGAAAGTCATTGCCTTAGGCGCAGATGCATGTTATAGTGCTCGCGGAATGATGTTCGCTTTAGGTTGTATTCAGGCACTTAAATGTAATGAAGACGTCTGTCCGGTTGGGGTTGCCACACAACAGCCGCATTTATACAAAGGACTCGACGTAAACGATAAATATGTGCGCGTCGCCCAGTTCCACCGCAACACATTACGTGCTACAGTCGAAATTATGGAAGCTTGTGGTTTCAAAACACTTTCGGATGTATCGGCAGATAAATTCTATCGTAAAGTGGATGCCATCCGGACACTCAGTTTTCAAGAAATCTATTTCGGAACCGAAGGTAAATTGGTCAACAGCCATACAGACTTCGAAAGCAAACTTTTTGAAGATTAATTGCTAGCAATTCATAAAAAGAAGGTCCCCCATGTATTCATAGGGGACCTTTTTTTATACCTTGATAGTTCCCTTACAGGATAAAACCCGCTAATTATCTTTATTTCAAATTAAACAATACGCGGTGCAGAATCGTATTTGATAAAGTAATTTGATCGTCGGCCAATCCCCCTAAGGCCTGTTCAATTGTATTTTTTGCCTGCTTCATTCCTTCATCCTTCATCTTCCGCCCGATTTTTGTTAAATAGATCAGATTGGATCGTCTGTCGTTTTTATCATTGACGCGGATAACCAGATTTACCCGTTCCAGATTATTAATTAATCGAGTGACACTTGGTTTATCTCGAAATGTGCGAACAGCAAGCTCCTGCTGGGTAAGCCCCTCTTCTACCCACAGGTTATACATGATACTCCATTGTTCAGAAGTAATGTTTAACCCGGCCTCCTTGAGATTACGCTGTAATCTCCGCATAACTGCAATTGAGTATTTCCCTGTTAAGAAATTATAAAAATACTCTTGTGATACTAAATCTTGGTCTAACATATGAATAATGGTTATGGTTGTTTACGCAACTTATTTTAATAATAAAACGTCGTCTTTCAATCAATTTGAGAAAAAGCTAAACGTATTTTGGCTAATAGTTAGCCTAAATTACGCTTTAATATAGCTGTCTCAAACAAAATTTTATCAACATGTCATAAGTAGATGTTGATAAATCATAACAATTTGATTTATACTAGACTGAATTTAATAAATAAAAAGGATACAAACAAAATAAATGCTTGCAATTGTACCTAATTTAGAGGATGTTATCCGATTGTAAAAGAATCGGAATCTTTTAAGAAAGGAAATTTCTCACGTGCTTCCAACAGATCGTTCGGATTTAAGGTAAAGGTATACAAGTCCTCATCTTCCGGTTTATAATACACCACGTCACCAAGAGGGGATATACACATAGAGCCACCAGAATAGTAAATATCATTACCGTCGTGCCCAACACGGTTTACCCCAACAACATAAGCTTGGTTTTCTATTGCACGTGCCGGAATAAGAGCTCTCCAATGTGCTGAGCGCTTGTCTGGCCAGCTGGCGGTATACACTAAAATATCATATGCTCCGTTTTGATTTTTAGACCAGACTGGGAATCTCAGGTCATAACAGATCATCGGGCAGATTTTCCATCCTTTGATATCGACCAGGATACGTTCATTTCCTGGCTCAAAGTACTCGCTTTCTTTGGATAATCCGAAAAGATGACGTTTATCATATTTTACATATTTACCGTCTGGAAACATCCATACAAAGCGATTATAGTATTTCCCACCTTCTTCGATAATCAAAGAACCGGCAACAACACAGTTAAGTGAGCTTGCCATTTCAAATAGCCATCTTGTCGTAGGTCCATTTGCAGGTTCTGCACATTTCTCGACATTATTCGTGAAGCCTGTATTAAACATTTCGGGGAGAATAATAACATCCGTTTTCTCACGCAATGAGGAAAGTCTCAAGGCTAGATTATTTAGATTCTTCTCAATATTTTCCCAGAATAAATATGCTTGAAATACGGTGATTTTTAAAGGCTCCATGAACGTAATCTAAAAATTTATTTAATTATTTTCTTACAAAAAAAACATTTAATGGCAAGATACGAATTTTAATAGAATTTATACTTATTGCTGTCTTACCAAAAGGTTATTTGCTAACACTAATAACGCTTCTTTGCGATCATTTGGTACATTCAATGCTTCCATTTTTTCAAATGCCCGTTGCGTATAGCTATCTTTCAACTCGTCGGCCGCAGTTTTAATCGCATACTTGTCGTATAAGGCAAGCATATCCGCTACTTTTGATGGAGCAGTCTCTATAGTGGCATTTAATAGGGCTTGTAAAACCGTCTTATCATCATCCGAAATTACTGCCATCAACTTCACCAATAAAAAAGTTTTTTTATTGATCATGATATCACCACCAACAATCTTTCCAAAGGTATCTGGATCTCCATATGCATCCAAGATATCGTCCTGTAATTGAAATGCTAAGCCTACGTTCTCTCCAAAATCGTAGATCAGCTGCTGTTGCTGTTCATCTGCTCCCGACAGAATAGCCCCCAACTGTAATGCTCCACCCAATAACACCGAAGTTTTAAGACGGATCATCTCAAGATACTCAGGCATTGTCAGCGAATCCCGGCTCTCATAATCCATATCTAATTGCTGGCCTTCACATACCTCCATAGCCACTTTACTCAAAATTTTCAAAGTTGCAGGCAAGTAAATAGGATTACACTTTGAAATTTCCTCATACGCTTTGACCAACAAGCCGTCTCCAGACAATATGGCAATATTAGCATCCCACTTTTCGTGAACTGTCGTTTTACCTCTTCTTAAAGGAGCCTTATCCATCAGATCATCGTGGATCAGTGAAAAGTTATGAAAAAACTCCACTGCTTTGGCAGCAGGGATAATTTCCTCCATCTCTTGCATGCCGAATAATTCGGCGGCCATCAATGTCAGCACAGGTCGAACCCTCTTTCCGCCCAAAGTCAATATATACCGTATCGGATCATATAAATTTGATGGTGTTTCAGGAAATTGACTTGTCTCTATCGCCTCTATCACGAGTTGTTGTAAATGTTGCATATATCTTTACGATCGAATCTTGCGAATATAGCAATAATCATATAGAAATGGCAATTTTGTCCCTTTAAAGGAAGTCACCTCAAAATTGTACATTTGTATAAGTCTTTTATTATGCGCATACTGATTATCCATACATTTTATCAAGATCCTGGTGGTGAAGACACTGTATTTCAGCAGGAATCTTCCCTCCTCGCGCAAGGACATGAGGTCCAAACGCTAACCTTTCAAAATAAAAAGGGGTTGCAGGGTGCACTACAGACAATAGGATCTTTTTGGAATATTTGCGCTGCTCAACGTGTCAAAAAAATAATTCGGGCGTTTAAACCAGACATCGTTCACGTTCACAACAAGCATTATGCAGCCGGCCCGATTATCGTGCGTACCATTGCCAAACTCGGCGTCCCCCAGGTCATGACCCTGCACAATTTTCGTTTACTATGCCCTTCGGCGACACTGTACCACCATAACCGTCTCTTTCTGGATTCAATCCAAGAGGAGTTTCCATGGACAGCCGTCCGACAAAAAGCATTTAACAATTCTATCGTAAAAACATTTCTTCTCGCACTGAATTATTGGTTTCACCGTAAAATTGGGACTTGGAGAAAGGTCAATCGCTACATCAATTTAAGCTCCTTTGCAAAGAACATATTCGTTGAATCGACGTTACACCTTCCGCCTGTTCAATTCGCGATAAAACCGAACTTTGTCTTTCCTACGAGAATAGCACCAGAGGGGCCGCAGGCCCACTTTGTATATGTCGGCCGTCTTTCAGATGAAAAGGGGATATTACAGCTGATCGATGCTTTCATCGGCACAGATTTTCAACTAGCAATTATCGGCGGCGGTCCGCTCGAAAATGACGTTTTGAGAAGCATTAAAGACCAGGCGAATATTTCCTACCTCGGTTTTAAAAAGAGATCAGAAATACTTCCCTTGATAGCCAAAGCACAGGCTTTACTTGTACCATCGATTTGTTTTGAAGGGATGCCGATTACGATTCTTGAGGCTTATTCAGTCGGAACAGCTGTGCTTTGCTCCAATTTAGGCCCACTCCCCGAACTGATTATCCCTGGCAAAACAGGACAAACGTTCGATCCCCACAACAAAAACGATATCATCCAATGTTTGAGGGAGTGGAGCACAAAAACAACAAATGAAAAAGATGAGATAAGAAAGACCTGTATTGCTTACTATTTTAGTAATTTTACGCCTGAAATAAATGAAGCGAAGTTATTAGCGATCTATCAGGACGCTATTCACGATAAAAAACGGAATAAATGAGTATCATTGTATTAGATAAACTGGGTCTGGCGCCACAGATCCAAGCTGTACTGGAAACAATTTATGATCCTGAACTGAAACCCGCAAATATTGTGGATTTGGGGCTTGTATATGAAATCATTACGAAGGAAGAGGGTATTGCAAAGATTGTAATGACGTTGACTGCTCCTGGCTGCCCCGTGGCAGGCGAAATCATGAATGAAGTTCAAGAAAAAGTTGCTGCTGTAGCAGGTGTCAAAGAAGCATTGGTCGAATTGACATTTGATCCACCATGGACAAAAGACATGATGTCGGAAGAAGCAAAACTAGAGTTAGGGTTTTTATAGCGAAATCCGAAAGAAACTCAAAAACTTTATCAAAAAATACAAACTGTGATTTCACATGAGCATTAAATGCGGAGGACAGGTTTAAAAGATACATACCTAAAAAAGGTCCACATTAGAGATAATTGGACCTTTTTTAGGTATACTTAGATAGCAATTTGAAGTTTAATTTTCCTATATTTAGTTAGAAATAACCAATATATGAAAAAACCGCTGCTTCTCTCCTTTGGACTATTCCTTGTATTTATCAATCAATCTCATACGCAAGAAGCAACGCTCACGATCGATATTTCATCTCCACAAGAGAACACAATACAGCTGGATGCTATTGGGGTCAATACAATCGCATCCGATGGGTCATCAACTTATAAACTCATCAATAATCGGTTTAATACGACTTTTACGATTCCCCACATCACCAAACTCTATGTGACAGGTGTCAGTAATTCCAATTGGAGTCAACAATTGTACATTTCCCCCGGAGATCATCTTCATGTTCGGGTAGATTCAAAAGACGGTAAAGATCAGATTACAATAACAGGTAAAGGTAGTGAGAACAATCAGCCGTTCTATTTCCCCGACGACATTTATTTTGAAGAACTTCGGGAGGATTCGCTTCCAGATAGGTTACTTGTGGCTATACAAAAAAATATGGATAGCTTAAGCCAGGAAACCAAGAGATATATTACTCAAAACAAACCAACGGCAACCTTCGAAAAAGTTCTACAATACAATCTGGCTTATGCTCCTGCAGAATTGTTTCTCAATTTTTACGGTAACCATAAGTTTTATTTAGAATCACGAGATGATAGTGAAAAATTGACGGCAATCTGGAAACAGAAAAGGGATAGTCTACTGGCTGTATACCCCCTTGAATAATGCCGAAGCATTGATCAGTCCAATATATAAAATGCTGATCGGAAATTATCTTTTACAAAGGAAAGAAGAACTTTGGGCTACTGCTCAGTCAAGCGATTTCCTTTCGACCTATTATTCGGAATTTCCTTCAAACCAAAGAGCACAAGCATACTCCGGTGATCCGGAGAACTTATTGCAAGAAAAGATCATCAATAAGGAATTTACAGGTCAAATCAACGAATATCTATATGCTTACCTCTTACAAATGATGAGCAGGTCAAAAAAAACCAATGCTACAGTTATCTTCGACCGTTTTAAGGCTAAATATCCGACCAGTTTATACCGTTCTCTTTACGAACCAATGATCACTGAAGCACGTATAAACGAGAAGCGACCGTTGAATGAAAAAATGGTCTTTTTAGATAGCAGTGGCCGATTGAAAAAGCTGGATGATGTAATCAACCTATTCAAAGGAAGAACTGTTTTGGTTGATATGTGGGGAACTTGGTGTGGCCCCTGTCATCAAGAAATTGAGAAAAATGCACATGCATTGAAAACACACTTTAAAAATAAGGATCTGCAATTCCTTTATATCTCAAACTTTGACTTAAAAAATCAACTCAATTGGAAAAAACTCATCCGCTATTATAGTATGGAAGGAAGTCATGTTTTAGCAAGCCGGGAGCTTTCAGAAGACGCAATGAACAAAACAGGTAGTGATAGCTTCCCGACTTATTTTATTATTAAAAAGGATGGGACATATGAACTTTCGAAAGCAGGTTATCCAATGGAAAGAGAGCTGTTGATCAAACAGCTGGAAGAAGCCATGTCATACCACTGATGAACTTGATCTAAAAATCTTGCTCTATTTTTTGAACAGCACTTTTAAGTGGACGAGTGTAACCTGTCTATTTACCGAGACTATTATTTTCCAAATCACTCAACTTTTTCAAAGGCTTGGCGCTATTGGCATCCGCACCGAAAAGTAATTTCCAAAGCTTACGTGACTCTTTGGTCAATAGTGGGGATACAATGGAAAGAATGAGCACATATACAACCACAAAAGATTGAATAACGGGTAATAAAGCCCCTGCTTTACCAATATTTGCCATGATAATGGAAAACTCTCCCCGCGCAGACAAGGTAAAGCCAATATCAAAGGACGTTTTAGGTTTCATACCCGAAAATTTAGCTGCAAAATAGCCCGAAGCAAGATTCCCCATCACCGTCACCAGCGCTGCAATCGAAGCCCAAAAGACAGCTCCTCCAAGGGACATAATGTCAATAGACAATCCGAAACTAAAGAAAAACATGGCCCCAAAAAAGTCCTTATAGGGCAGCACCATCGATTCAATCTTTTTGATGTATTGCGAATCCGCCAACACTAAGCCGGCCATCAATGCCCCGATAGCCTCCGCAACATGGATGGTTTCGGAGAAACCTGCCACAATAAAAAGTAAGGCAAAGATGATCAATATAAATAATTCAGAAGTTTTCTCCTTCAATAAGCGATCGATCGCAGGCACCAGTTTTCTGCCCAAAATCAAAAAGGCCAATATAAATCCCAAGGCCAGTAAGGAAGTTCCGGCTACCGTCCAAAACGAGCTGCTTCCTGTCAGTATCAAGCCCGAAAGGAAAGAAATATGCATCGCTATAAACAGATCATCGAACATAATCATCCCCATGATGACCTCCGTCTCCGGGTTGGCTGTACGTTTGAGATCTGTAAGAACCTTTGCAACAATCGCCGTGGATGAACTCGTCATGATACCACATAACACCATCATCTCCTTAAATGGCATATCCATCAACCAACCAATCAACAACCCTGAAGTAAAGTTCAGTAAGACGTAAATTGTTCCACCGGTGACGATTGCTTTACCGGATTTAATCAGCCGATTGACCGAAAACTCAAGACCAAGGTAGAACAACAGGAACAATACGCCCAACCGTCCCATGAAATCGATAAAAGGTTTACTCTCTGTAAATGTTAAATCCACCAGACCAACCTGCGGAGCGTGCTGTCCCAAAACCATTCCTATAATAATGAAAAATGGAATAACAGAAAACTTAAGCTTATTAGCTATTAGGCCAACAATGGCAACAAGTCCTACAGCGATTCCAATTTCCAGAATTAAGGTATGTGATAGCATAAATTACAGTAAAATTTCCTTCAAAAGTTTAATATTATTCTTCTTTCCAGCGATGACAAGTGTGGTGCCTGGGCTAATCAAATAAGACGGTCCTGGATTTATAACCGTATCATCATCCCGTATCCCTGCAATAATCGATGCGCCTGTACGTTGACGAACTTCCAGCTCTCCAATTGTCTTTCCGGCACCCTCATTTTTGCCTTCCACTTTGTACCATTCAATACGTAAATCGTCCAAAGCAACTTCAATTGTCTCCAAAGCTTTAGGCTTGTAGGACAAACCACCGATAATACCCGCAATCTGCCGAGATTCATCGTCATTGAGTGTCATGACGCAACGTGACTCATGTTCCTCATCATCATAGCGATAAAGTTCCCGTCTGCCATCGTCATGGATAACAACAACCATATTGTCTCCCGCATCGGTTTCAATTTGAAATTTTTTTCCAATTCCAATCAGATCGGACTCTCTTACAATAGACATAATTTTCTATTTAAATAAATACTAATAATATAAGCTTCATAACGTGGTATACCACAATTACAAAAACAAGCTGAAGGTTTTTACTACAAAAACAAAGACTTTGAGGAAAAACAGCATCAGCCCTTAGCTACTAAAACACAAATTTACCCAAAAAATCAATCTTAAACGAATCCGCAGGTAGCTAACGGGATGGGCTACAAAGAGCAAATTACCCCAAAATACTAAAAAAAGAGCAGAAAAACGACTCTTTTAACCGATTTCATCCCTTTTTTCGACGTATGGCATCGTGATGACATAACTGAACAACAATAAAAGCACTCGGTGTACATAGGCTATTAACGATCCGAGTTCCTAACAGAACAAATCAGCTTTTATTAGCTCCAATTTTCATTACAAATACCCATTTCTATAACGTTTTCGTAGTTCATGCAATCGTTTTTTCCAAGAAGCAATAGAATTGCCAAAGGTTTATTTCTTTATAATTGCCGCATTAAACACTTACTGAATCTAAATTACACACCTATGGTCAAAAAGAGTCATCTCATCCTTCTGACACCATTATCAATCTTGTCATCAGCGGCACCTATTTACGGGGTAGCGAACCCACGTAATTTGGTTGCAATAACCAGTCGTTCACCCTTCCAGCAAGTCATCTCCGGAAAGGTCGTTGATGAAACTGGGAAACCAATAAGCGGCGTTACCTTTTCTGAAAAAGGTAAAGCGGCAGCAACGACAACCAATCAAGACGGTATCTTCTCCCTGAGCGTCAGTTCAAAAAATGCCATCCTAACATTTAACTCGATCGGATTTACAGCGAAAGAAGTCTCCGCGGCACAAGCAGCACAAATAACCTTGACAAAATCCGAGGATGTTTTGGATGAAGTTGTGGTCGTAGGTTATGGTAAACAGAAAAAGAGCGATTTGACAGGAAGCATCGCTACAGTGGAAGCAAAATCCCTAGAACGAATAAATTCACCGAATGTTGTCGATAAACTTCAAGGTAAGATTTCTGGTCTGGCGATCAATTCCGGTTCAGCCAAACCTGGTGAAACAGCTTCTATCAATATTCGGGGTGAGAACTCGATATCCGCGTCCAATGCTCCCCTAATTATCTTGGATGGAATCCCTTTTAGTGGTTCCTTGGGTGATATCTCTTCCAATACAATTGCCAGTATCTCGGTATTGAAAGATGCCTCATCCACTGCAATTTATGGTTCAAGAGCTGCAAATGGCGTTATCCTTATCACCTCAAAAAAGGGTGCAGCAGGAAAAGCACGCATCAATTATAACGGTTATTTTGGGGTACAAAGTGTAGAACGTCGTCTTAAATTGATGAACGGCCCACAATACATCCAATTTACGCGTGATTACCAGGCTTCGAAAGGAAAAACCGGCGATCAGCTTAACCCTGAGAATTATCTTTTTGCCAACGTATTGGAACAATACAAAAAAGGGGAAGAAGTCAATTGGCAGGATGAAGTATTCAATAGCGGCGCTCCTGTTCAGGAACATCAACTCAGTTTTTCGGGCGGAACGGATAAATCCGATTATTATGCATCTGTGAGCTACCTAAATCAAGATGGCGTTGTAAAAAATACGCCATACGAAAGATACAATGTCAATCTGAACCTCAATCAAAGTTTAAGCTCTTGGTTAAAGCTAGGAATGACCATGCAGGCTTCTCAAGGGAACCGCGACGGCGTACAGCCCAACTTCGAGAGTGTTGTAAAACTTTCCCCTTACAGTAAAAACCGCGATGCCGATGGTACTGCTATAACGTACCCGATGTATGCACAAACACTATGGGCGCATCCTTTTGCAGACGAAAAAGGCCAATGGGATCAGACCAGAAGAACAGTCTATGCGAATACTTGGCTTGATGTGAAACTCCCTATCGAAGGATTAAGTTTCAAAACCACATTCGGAACCAACTACCGAAATATTAATGAAAACTCCTATTACGGTTCAAATACGGTTACAGGACGTGGCGTAAATGGTACCGGATCAATTTACAATGAGCATTTTTGGGACTGGACCTGGGAAAATCTCTTGACCTATGACCGTACCTTTGGTGACCACAAGATCAATGTCGTGGGTCTCTATTCTTCGCAGAAAACAAATTTGAAAACTTCAAGAATGAACGGAGACGATTTTGTATCAGATGCCGGATATAACAACATGGCCTCTGCCTCTAAAAATCTTAAGATCGAATCTAATCTGCAAAATACAGCGATGATTTCCTACATGGGAAGAATCAACTATGCTTTTAAGGATCGTTACCTATTAACTTTAACCGGTCGTTCGGACGGTTATAGTGCATTCTCGATCAACAACCGATATGCATTTTTCCCATCGGTTGCAGGAGCCTGGGTGGTTTCTAAAGAAGGAAATGTGCAGGATTATTTCGATTTATTAAAACTTCGTGTTTCTTATGGTAAAAATGGAAACCAGGCCGTATCGCCATATCAAACTTACGACCGTCTGACTAACGTCGATTATATCTATGGTCTTGACCCCGTCAAAGGACTTGTGATGAATTTCAATGGCCGTGGAAGTAATCTAACGTGGGAAACAACAGCTTCATTAAACCTTGGTTTGGATTTTGGTATTCTCAAAAATAGACTTTCAGGAACGATCGACTACTACTCCTCTAAGACATCGGATCTCTTATTAAGTGAACAGGTTCCTGTCATGAACGGTTACAACACCATTTTGACCAATATCGGTGAAACCTCAAACAAAGGGATCGAAGTTACCTTGAATGCCATACCGGTCAAAAATGGCAATTTCCAATGGAACGTCAATACGACCTTTGCCTATAACAACAATAAAATCACCAAACTGCGCGCGGATGGAAAAGATGATTTGACCAATGCCTGGTTAATCGGAAAGCCTATCCGTATTTTCTACGATTATAAAGTCATTGGTGTATGGCAAGAGGGCGACGACATCGCAAACTCCTATCAGCCTAAAGCGAAACCTGGCGATGCCAAGTTAGCAGATCTCAACAACGACGGTAAAATCGACGCCAGTGACCGTACGATGATGGGGAACAAGATATCGCCTTATACACTTGGTATTGGTAATGATTTCACCTACAAGAATTTCTCCCTGTCAATCTTTATGAATTGAGCCTTTGGCGGAACGAAAATAGATGATTTCAAAAACATCGAACGTTTCTTACCTAACAACGGTGCCAATTACCTTGCCGACATGCCTTACTGGACGCCAGAGCGCACCAATACAGATATTCCATCGCCTGGATATACGCCAGTAAATAACCATACTTATTATATCAATTCATCCTATTGGCGAATTAGAGACTTTAGCTTGGGCTATACTTTTGACGGCGATTTTCTAAAAAGATTGAATCTCTCTTCCATTAAAGCTTTTATCAACGCCCGTAACCTCTATACATTCTCCAAAATCAAAGGTTACAACGTAGAGGCATTGAGCGTGAGTTCGACCACAGGTAATCCAACAACGACAAATATTGCCAGTCCTTAACCTGTTGCAAGAACATTCTCATTGGGAGTAAATGTCCAATTCTAAACACATCAAGATCATGAAGAAAAGAAATACAACTTTATATACAATGCTAGCTGGCCTAAGCTTACTTTTCACAGGCTGCAGCAAGAACTTCTTAAATGAAGACACCAGTAGCTTTCAGTCACCTGATAATACCTATATTAACACGAAAGGCTTCGAAACTGGACTAAATGGTTTATACTCTTATGCCCGCATGGAATTCCTGACCTGGAACGGTAGTATCTTTTCCCAAGGAGCAACCCCGCAGGAAGCGCTACAGGTCGGAACGGATATCGTTGCCATCAAAACTACAGGTACAGACGCTACATTGGCTCCATTCAGCAATTATACGCTAAATCCGGCTTCGTCTTATGTACGCAATTATTGGAAATATGCCTACGGATTTATCGGTAATACCAATACCATCCTCGAGGCTTTAAAAAAGGATGGTATCAGCTGGACGGACAAGGATAACGATCCAAAACGTGTAGAAGCAACGGCCCGTTTCTTCCGCGCCTATAGCTATCGCTACTTAGTCAACCTGTACGGCGATGTGCCTTGGGTGGACAAAGTATCCGAAACACCCCGTCGTGATTTCACGCGTACACCGAAAGCTGAAATCTTGACGCACATGATTGAAGACCTTAAGTATGCAAGTGAAAACCTACCCGACAATCCAGGAACAATTCAGGAAGGGAAATTGACGAAATGGGCTGCTTTACACTACCTGGCAGAAGCATATATCGAAGCTGGACAGCCTGATTTAGCTGCAGAAGCTGCCAACAAAGTTATTCAAAGTGGTTACTTTAAATTGAACAATCAACGTTTTGGTGCCGAAAAAGATAAACCCGGGGATTATTTCCACGATATGTTTATCGAAAACAATCAAAATCGCGGTTCCGGCAATCAAGAAACCATCTGGGCCATCCAATTGGAATACAATACACAAGGAGGTGGCGACCGCTACACCGATTGGAGCAAACGCGCGTGGGTTCCTTTCTATTCACAACAAAAAGGATTTGCCTTGGCCGACTCACTTGGAGGAAGAGGTCTTGGGCACGTACGCCCTTACCAATGGTGGCTGGATAGTTATGAAAAACAGGATGTCAGAAATTCTTCTTTCAATATCAAACGCGATTGGTATTATAACGATCCCTCCGTACCTGAGCTTTATGGAAAGAAGATCGTACTTACCGACGCGATCAAAGAATCAGGCAATGTATTCCCGACAACAACCAAATTTTTCTACGGGAAGACAGCTGTTGACCCTGCATTTGAAGGAAATATGAAGGACCGTGTGAAAGTACGTTTGGCCGAAACTTACCTGCTATTGGCAGAAGCATACTGGCGTGCCAATAAACCGGCACAAGCTAAGGATGCCATCAACGCTGTCCGTGCCCGTGCAAAAGCGTCATTAATCGATGCCGCAGCGATCAATGCGGATTTGATTCTCGACGAACGCGCCCGCGAGCTTATTGGTGAGGAAATGCGTCGCATGACCCTTGCCCGTTTCGGGGAGGATGTATTTTTACGCCGCGTGCAAACATTAAACACACAATCGAAAAATGTGGTGAAAAAAGAATTTATTCTTTGGCCAATTCCACAAGAAGTTATCGACAGTAACACTGGTGCAGCCTTCCCACAAAATCCGGGATACTAAACCTTCCAAAAAACCTTCATGAGCCCAAAGGCCATGGAGGTTTTTTCTTTTACGACTTTGCTTCAATCAGTTTATAGGTGCCATCTTCCCGGATCTGACTACGACCAATGGTGATATTTTTTGAATGGTAAAACAAAAAAATCCAGCCCGCTGGTGCACCTTCTGCCCAGTACTCCTGACGTAGCTCTTTGGAACGCCGACCATCAAAATCATATTTGGCGACATAATTATGGAAAATTTCTTCAGGCTCAGGTAATACATCTCCGCCAAAGAAATAGTGCTGGTCGCCCGTTTGAATATGAAATGCCTGATGATGCGCGGTATGTCCACCATTCAGCGCATAGCTGATTTCATCATTTATTTTTCCTTCACCTTCCACCAGTACCAAATTTCCACTGCGTTGAATCACATCAAAAATCTCGGTCCTGTATGAACTGGAGATGCCTGAATAGGCGTCTTCCCATTCGCCACGCTGAACAATATATTCGGCTTCAGGAAATGCGATACGTCCGGTTCCGTTTTCAAATGTGACCATCCCCCCAGCATGATCCTTATGAAGATGAGACATCAGTACATATTTTACATCTTCGGGTCTAAAGCCAGTCTTACGGATATTATGATGCAGCTGTAGCACAGCACTGTCATCCGTATAACCAAGGCCGGTATCACAGAGAATAAGCCCGGAATTAGTTTGGATCAAGAAGGGATGGACATGGATAAACATCGCCCCCGGTCGGTCCTTAGGGTCGTCTAGAAGTGGGTCAAAGGGAATAAATTTTCTACTCTTGTCTACGGAAAAAGAACCTTCATATAAAGAATAAGCCTGCAACATATTTAAAACATTGGGAATATGCACGTTAAGCAACAGCGGATCAATACCGGGTTTAGGAATTAGGTAAGTCCAGCCTTAAAACGTATATTTACACTTAAAATATTGTGCAAAGATATGCAAAAAAGGTGGGTACTAAAATCTAAAACTGATGTCAAAATAACCAACAAACTGCGCGAGGAATTAAACATCAACACTGTCTTGGCAGAGTTGCTCGTGAGTAGAGGAGTGGAGACTTTTGACGAATCAAAGCAGTTTTTTAGGCCTCAATTATCGGATTTGCACGATCCATTTTTGATGCGGGACATGGAAAAAGCCATCACCCGGATCATCCAAGCCATTGGCAACAAAGAAAAAATACTCATCTATGGAGACTATGACGTAGACGGTACAACAGCTGTTGCCGTTGTTTATAGTTTTTTCAGGGAATTTCATAGCCAGCTGGAGTTTTATATTCCAGACCGCTATGCCGAAGGCTATGGAATCTCCACACAGGGTATTGACTATGCCGCAGCAAATGGTTTCAGCTTAATTATTGCATTGGACTGCGGTATCAAGGCAATCGATAAAATAGATTACGCAAATAGCAAAGGAATTGATTTTATCATTGGCGACCACCACCTTCCCGGTGAGGAACTTCCCAAAGCCTACGCCGTGTTAGATCCCAAGCGTGCAGACTGTGAATACCCTTACAAAGAACTTTCAGGTTGTGGAATAGGCTTTAAGATTATTCAGGCTTTTATACTCACCAATGGCATGGATATCAATGCCTGTTATCAGTTTTTGGATCTTGTGGCCGTGAGTATTGCTTCGGACATTGTTCCTATTACCGGCGAAAATAGAATACTTAGCCACTTTGGTCTCATTAAACTCAATACGAATCCCTGCGTCGGACTAAAGGCACTGATTGATTTATCCAATAATCGAACGAAGATCTTTACAGTGAACGACATCGTGTTCCAGATCGGCCCCCGCATTAATGCAGCGGGCAGAATAGACCATGCTAAGGACGCCGTCAAACTTTTGATCTCCAAATCGCTGCAAGAAGCCAAAGACTTCAGTTCTAGCATAGACGATCAAAACAATGTACGGAAAGACTTTGATCTCAAAATAACAGAAGAAGCGCTTGCACTGATTGAGGATAATGTTCTTCTTAAAAGCCGAAAATCCACGGTATTGTATAAAGCCGACTGGCACAAAGGTGTCATTGGTATTGTCGCTTCCCGACTGACTGAAAAATATTACCGTCCGACGATTATATTGACCGAAACAAATGGTCATATTGCAGGTTCCTGCCGTTCGGTACTGGGCTTTGACTTGTATGAAGCCTTAAGCGAATGCGCTGACTTGTTGGAGCAATTTGGTGGTCATAAATATGCTGCCGGACTAACGATGTCCTTAGATAATGTCACGCTATTCCAGGATCGTTTTGAGGAAGTGGTATCGCGACGTATCAGTCCTGAAATGCTGACCCAAGAAATTTTGATCGATGCAAAGTTGGCATTGAAAGATATCGATGCTAAGTTCTTCCGTATTCTCCAGCAGTTTGAACCTTTCGGGCCCCAAAATGAATCCCCTATTTTCCTCAGTAAAAAGGTAAATGCAGTAGGACAGGCTTTTATTGTGGGCACCAATCACCTCAAGATGACGGTTATTCAAGAAGACTCTCCTTCATTTGACTGTATCGGTTTTGGACTGGCAGAACATATCACACACATCAATTCTGGGCAAAGTTTCGACATCTGCTACAGCATTGAAGAGAATGTGTGGCGCAACAAAAGAAACTTACAGCTCAACATCAAAGGGATTAAGTATTAGTATTGCATTAGTAAGAAGATATTAAATATATTTACACAAGATTTGGTCGGGCATCCCCCCATACTGGATTAGATACCAGGCATGAAAGAATGGTGAGGGTTTTAATTAGTCCTATTGAACAGATACATACAACACAAGACATTCCACGAAGATGATTTTAAAGGCAGAACATCTCATAAAAAAATATAAGCAGCGTACCGTTGTCAACAATGTTTCCTTCCATGTGGAACAAGGCGAGATTGTCGGGTTATTGGGCCCTAATGGGGCAGGAAAAACGACCTCATTCTATATGATTGTTGGTCTTATCAAGCCTAATGAAGGGAAAGTATTTCTCGACGATCAGGAGATTACGCAGGATGCGATGTATCAACGCGCACAACGTGGGATAGGTTATCTCGCTCAGGAAGCATCGGTTTTTCGGAAGCTCTCCGTAGAAAACAACATCCTGGCTGTATTAGAAATCCATTATCCCAATAAAGAAGAACGTTTGGCAAAATTGGAAGAACTACTCACGGAATTCAGCCTACACCGTGTCCGTAAAAACAGAGGTGATTTGTTGTCCGGTGGTGAGCGTCGACGTACCGAAATTGCGCGAGCATTAGCTGCTAATCCATCCTTTATTCTTCTGGATGAACCTTTTGCAGGGGTTGACCCGATCGCCGTAGAAGAAATTCAGACGATCGTAGCCAAGCTCAAAACCCGTAACATCGGCATCTTAATTACCGACCACAACGTACAGGAAACGCTATCTATTACGGACAGGGCCTATCTCCTGACCGAAGGAAAGATCATGCTGACAGGTACTCCTGAGGAAATTGCAGATAATGAGCTTGCCCGTAAATTTTATCTCGGTCGACATTTTGAATTAAGAAGGAAAAAATTTTAAAGATTAAAGAATCCCTCCCAATATGGCCTTATTAAACTCCATTTTTACTTGGTTCATGAAAAAAAGAATTCACCAGATTGAACTTTTCATGAAATACCCACACGATGTACAAGAAGAATGGTTTCAGAGTTTAATTGCCACTGCTGAAGCGACGGAATGGGGAAAAAAATACGATTATACAAGTATATTAACGCCAGAGATCTTCAAAGAACGCGTCCCGATACAGGACTATGATGATATCAAGGGCTACGTTGATCGTATGATAAAAGGCGAGCAGAATATCCTATGGCCTTCTGATATCAAATGGTTTGCCAAGTCCTCAGGCACCACATCTGATCGCAGCAAATTTATTCCCGTTAGTGAGGAAGCACTCGAAGAGTGTCACTTCCAGGGCGGTAAAGATATGCTCACAATATACTGTCATAATAGACCTGAAAATCGCGTATTTACGGGAAAATCTGTTGTTATTGGTGGTTCTTCACAGATCAACAATTTCAGTCCGGATTCCTACTACGGTGATCTTTCATCAATCCTCATCCGCAACCTTCCTTTCTGGGCCGAATTTAAGCGAACGCCCAATATGGAGGTTACTTTAAATCCAAACTTTGAAGAGAAAATTGAACAGATTGCCCAAATTACACTCAAAGAAAACGTAACGAGTCTAGCTGGCGTACCGACATGGAATATTGTTATGGCCAAACGTATTCTTGAAATTACAGGCAAAGACAACCTCTTGGAGGTATGGCCAAATCTAGAGTTTTATGGGCATGGCGGAGTGAGCTTCAAACCTTACCGCGAGCAATTCCAAAAATTGATCCCTTCTGACAATATGTATTATCTAGAGAATTATAATGCCTCAGAAGGATATTTTGGCTTACAGGATCAATCTGATTCGGAAGATCTTCTGCTCATGCTAGATTACGGTATTTATTACGAATTCTTACCTACTGAACGAATGCACGAAGAAAATCCGTCAACCTTACGTTTGGATCAGGTGGAGCTTGGCAAAAACTATGCATTGATCATTTCAACCAATGCGGGTTTGTGGCGTTATAAAATTGGAGATACCATCAGGTTTACGTCATTGTCTCCCTATCGCTTTCAGATCTCAGGACGAACCAAACAATATATTAACACCTTTGGCGAAGAGGTTATTGTTGACAACGCCGAACAAGCCTTGGCCGAAGCGAGCAAATTGACACAGGCACGAATCAGAGATTATACCGCTGGACCGGTCTATTTTAAAGATGCCGAGGCCGGAGCACACGAATGGGTGATCGAATTTGAGCAACAACCCAATGATTTTAAGCGTTTTTGTGAAATATTGGATGCTAAACTCCGTGAAATCAATTCGGATTATGACGCCAAACGTTTTAAGAATATGGCGCTTCGACCACCTATTGTACACAATGCGCCCGAAGATACATTCTATAAATGGATGAAATCAAGAGGTAAGCTAGGTGGACAAAATAAGGTTCCAAGATTGAGTAACAGCCGCGAATATCTCGAGCCGCTCCTGAAAATACTCGCCGAATAATACAGCATATCAACTTAAAAATACGGCACAGTGACCGAATAATAGCACGGTCTCCGGCTGGAGATTAGCCAAAATTTTTGGAAACCTTATTTTGGCTAATCTCGTATTGCTGAATTTTGTTGTTTTAAAGAACTGCTGTGAGTTCGTCTAATTGATAAGCTCAAGAAAGCTTAGACTATAATGGAGGTTTGTTAAGGTTTAATTGCCGTTTTATATAAAAAAACAAAAAAACCAAGAATAAAATTCATAGAAATACCTTTCTTCTGAACTTCAACATCACCCTGTAACAAGGAGCGATTATCGCCTGCTGCTACTTCGTTACTTTTGTTTAGACTGTGCGTCAATTCCATACTAAGTTTATTTTTATGATAAGTGATTTTATAGCGTTACTGCGGACCAGAATGCCCATCTAAAGGACCGCATTCTTTACAGCCAAACTTTATGCCATAATATGAAAAGAGTGTATTAATTAATAAAAAATTAACACATTTAATTATTAATACAGAATAACCGCGGGATATGAAGTGAAATTCTTCCATTTCAAAAAAAAGTGTAGTAAAATAGGGAACAACTGTCCGAAATAAAAGGCATAGCCAGGCTGGTAAATTATACAGGTATATGTGCAACTTATATTTCATTTTTTTCCTAACTTAGCCTAAGTAATTAAATAATAAGATGAACGCGACAGAGAACTATTCAATTCGCGTAGAGCCAACTCAAAATTCAAGACTCTCGCAAGTAGATTTCGACAATCTAAAATTCGGAAAGATTTTATCCGACCACATGCTGGTCGCAAACTATGATGACGGTGAATGGAAAGATGTCAGCATCGTCCCTTATGGAGATATCAGTATTAGTCCTTCGATGTCCGCTTTACATTATGGTCAAGCGATCTTTGAAGGAATCAAGGCTTATAAATTTGCAGATGGAACAGTGAGTATCTTCCGTCCGGACAGAAACTGGGAAAGATTCAACAAATCTGCCGCACGTCTTCAAATGCCGGAGGTACCTGAGGAGATTTTTATGGATGGCCTAAGCAAACTATTGGACATCGACCGTAACTGGATCCCGGCAAAAGAAGGTTCATCATTGTACATCCGTCCTTTTATGTTCGCAACAGAAGCAGCATTAGGTGTACACCCTTCAAAGTCATACAAATTTATCATTATCACTGGCCCTGTAGGCGCATATTACAGCAAAGCAATCAGCTTAAAAGTTGAGACCTATTATACGCGTGCAGCAGAAGGTGGTGTTGGCTTTTCTAAAAATGCAGGTAACTATGCATTATCGCTTTACCCTACACAATTGGCCAATGATGAAGGTTATGACCAAATTATGTGGACAGATGCTTCTGAACATAAATATATTGAAGAAGCAGGTACGGCAAACCTTATTTTCCGCATTGGAGATACGATTATTACACCACATGGTGATACAATCTTACACGGTGTAACACGACGTACAATTATGGAATTGGCGGAGAAATGGGGTTATAAAGCCGAGCAGAGAAAGGTATCTATTCAAGAACTAATCGACGGTATTAAAGCCGGTACAGTAACGGAAGCTTTCGCAGCTGGTACTGCAGCCACAATTACGGATATCAGCCGTATCGGTTTTGAAGGACAAGATTATCACTTGCCACCAGTAGCGGGCCGCGAGTTTTCAAATCGTGTTTTGAATTACCTCAACGACTTGCGTTATGGTAAAGTAGAAGATCCATTCGGATGGAACTATTTAGTGAAGTAATTTCCAAGATGAAATAAAAAAAGCCTTTGTTATGAATAACAAAGGCTTTTTTTATTTCATCTATTTAAATTGCCTGTATACGATAGGTATGCTTTGAAACACAGGCCATATGCTTGGTTTGAATCTGCGATGCTTCATTTGAATCTTCGCGGATAACCCCAAGTTCTCTCCTATCAGATCCTTAGGAATGTTCTCCCCTCAGCTCCTTTTGAATAAAATCAATGATAGCGGCAGTTTCCTGGGGTTGGAACCAGTGTGTATTACCGTATTTTTTAAACCATGTAATCTGTCGCTTGGCATAACGTCGCGAATTTTGTTTGATTTTTTCGGTCGCTTCCGCCAAAGACTGCTTGCCATCAAGATAATCAAACAACTCGGCATAGCCAACAGTGAGCAATGCAGGCTTCGTTCTGAAAGGAAGTAAAGCTTTCACTTCGTCCAGTAAGCCATTTTTCATCATCAGATCGACACGTAAATTGATCCTTTCATACAACTTTGCCCGATCCATATTCAAGCCAATGGTAAGAATATCAAAAGGTCTTTTTTCGACATCTTTCTTATGGTAAAATGACATCGGTTTACCAGTCGCCTCAAAAACTTCAAGCGCCCGGACGACACGTTGCGGATTATCGATGTCCGCCGTTTCAAAATATGCAGGGTCAATACTTTTCAATCGATCTTTTAAGGCCTCCAATCCCAATACTGCAAGTTCATGATTAAGTCGCTCGCGCACTTCATCTCCGGCCTTGGGTAGATCATCCAATCCTTCACATAGGGCCCGTACAAACAAGCCTGATCCACCTACCATAATGACGACGTCATGCGATTGAAATAACTCTTCTAGTTTCAGTAAAGCCTCCCGTTCAAAATCTCCTGCAGAATAATCCTGCGTGATGGAATGTGAATCAATGAAATAATGGGGAGCAGCAGCAAGTTCCACTGGATCTGGTTTAGCCGTACCAATAGACATTTCTCGATAGAACTGACGGGAATCAGCCGAAATGATCGCTGTTTTAAAATATTGTGCCAATGAAATAGCCATTGTAGTCTTACCAACAGCAGTTGGCCCCACAATGGCTATCAATGTTTTTTTATTTGCCATAATATAGCACTTCACAGGCCGAAAGAACCTGTAAAGTCTTCTTAATTAATATTCGTCTTCGTAGCCGCTGGATTCTTCACGCTCTTCACCTTCTTCGCCCTCTTCCTCATCGTCACCATCACTGTCGAAGCCATCCAGTTCGTCTTCATCATCGACCCCATATTGCGTATCGTCTTCCTCCACATAATCGTCCTCTTCAACAGCATCTGAGACCGGAAAATTAGCAGCAGTCATTGTTTTGGGAACCTGACCAATAGACTTAAACAACGCCGGATAGTCCTTTCCATCCTCTTCCTTCAAGATCTTGATCAATTCAACCTGGAAATCATAAGGGCGATCAAAATTGTAAACGTAGTAAAATTTCTGATGTGGATCATCGATAAACTTACTTAAACGGATATTCTCCATCAACAATACCTCAGCATCTTTTTTACGTTGTGTAGGCTTGAATGCAATCTCTGTTCCCTTTTTCCACTGATCATTGCTCACATAGAACGAGGAAGATGCATCTGCAGCATAACCTGTTGATTTATGGATTTCCTCATGTAGGTCTATAAATGTACTTTTAGAAGGCATGTCGATCTCACGATATACATCTTCATAATCCTCAAAAGTAACTCTAAATCTATAAATTGCCATCTCTGCTATTTTCTTCTTTTAACCCTCTAAAATTAATACTATATTTTAAGAATTGGAAATTTCCAATGGGATTTCTTCTTTGATCGTCAGGTTCATTTCCCCTGCTTTTTTCACCAAAAATTGGTATGCCTCTACTCTGGAATTTGGAATCTCGCCCTCTAAAATAGCCTCGCGAATCAAATTTTTCAGCAACCCTACAGTACGCCCTGGTGCCAAGCCAAATAGGATCATGATATCCTCGCCACTGATCGGCGGCTGCCAGTTCCGAACCTTGTCCCGCTCTTCGACATCCTTCAATTTTTGTTTGACAAGTTCAAAATTCTGACGATATTTCTTCTTTTTAAACTCATTTTTTGTGGTCACATCAGCATGACATAACATCATCAGGGCTTCAATATCATCGCCAGCCTCAAACAACAGACGACGTACAGCAGAATCTGTTACGATATCCTGCGCCAAGACAATTGGCCGAAGATGCAATTGTACCAGCTTTTGCACAAATTTCATTTTCTCATGGAGCGGCAACTTTAGTTCGGCAAAAAGCTTTGGTACCATACGGGCACCACGATCTTCGTGCCCATGAAAGGTCCAGCCGAGCTTTTTATCGAAACGTTTTGTTGCCGGTTTGGCAATATCATGCATAATCGCTGCCCAACGTAACCAGAGGTCATCAGACAATTCACATACATTATCCAGCACTTCCAAGGTGTGGTAGAAATTATCTTTATGGCCTTTGCCATCAATGACATCAACCCCGTGCAAATTATACATGGCCGGAAATATCAATTCCAGGAGACCGGTATCAAAAAGATATTTAAAACCTACTGACGGTTTAGGTGAGAGAATAATCTTATTGATTTCATCGATAATACGTTCTTTCGAGATAATCTTTATTCGCTCTTTGGTATCGCTAATCGCTTTGATTGCATCAATCGTGATTTTAAAATTTAGCTGTGTCGCAAAACGGATAGCCCGCATCATACGCAGTGGATCATCAGAAAACGTTTCTATCGGATCTAGAGGCGTTCGAATAATACGTTGTTCAAGATCTTGCACGCCGTCAAACGGATCCACCAAAGCACCATAATCTGCTTTATTCAATGAAAACGCCATCGCGTTGATCGTAAAATCACGTCGATTTTGATCATCGGATAAGGTACCGTCTTCCACAATAGGCTTACGCGAGTTGGCACGATAGGATTCCCTTCGGGCACCGACGAACTCCACATTGAGTCCTTCATAAACCAGCATGGCTGTACCAAAATTCTTGTAGACAGCAACTTTAGTATGTAGCCTATCACCCAGTAAAGTCGCAAATTCAATGCCGCTGCCGACGACAACAATATCCACATCATTCTTAAAAGGCCGCTTCATAATATAGTCGCGAACATACCCCCCGATGACATAACATTCTGTATTTGTTGTCTCGGCGAGTACCTTAATGATTGAAAATATTGGATGTTGTAAATTATCGTACATAGTTAGAACAGCAGGTAAAAAACCAAACAGTTTGCAAAAGTAACAATTTTTTTTGTATTGGAATTAGAGACAATTGAACAAGGATCAAAGACGCTGACACTATAAGCGGCGAGCTTACAGATTAAATCAACCCTCTTTATCCTTGTCCCTAAAAAAGTAAGACGGAATATTTAGTCTCTATCTTTGGATAACTTACGGAAAGCAAGTGGATTTTTAAGTAATTCGGCTTGTTCACGGCGGCGTTTTACAATATGTAAAGCCGAGAAAATTGCCTCTATAAAAGAGCTTTCAGAAGCTAAGTTTTTTCCAGCAATATCATAGCCTGTACCGTGATCTGGCGAAGTACGTACAATAGGTAAACCAGCTGTAAAGTTTACACCGGCACCTTTGGCAATATGCTTAAAAGGGATTAAACCCTGGTCATGGTACATCGCGAGTACCGCATCGAATTTCTCATAAGCAGCTTTTGCGAAGAATCCATCGGCAGGATATGGACCAAAGCAGAAGATCCCCTGTTCGTTTGCTTTTTCTACGGTAGGTCTAATGATCTGATCATCTTCGGTACCAATAATCCCATGATCGCCAGCATGTGGATTTAGTCCCAAAACTGCGATCTTAGGCTTTTCAATCCAAAAATCTTTCTTCAATGAGTCATTCATGAGGGCTAGCTTTTTAAGAATAGCCTCTTCGGTAATATTCGCCGCAACCTCATGCAGTGGAATATGACCTGTTACCACGCCAATACGCAATTCATCACAAACCATAAACATCAATACATCATCAGCCTCTACTTTGGCCTGCAAGTATTCGGTATGGCCGGGAAATTGAAATCCTTCCTGTTGAATATTATGCTTATTAATTGGGGCAGTCACTAAAGCATCAATCTTGCCGGCTTTCAGGTCTTCAACAGCTTTCTCCAACGAAAGGAAAGCATATTTACCGCCGATCTCGTTTTCTTCACCCAACGAAATCTTGACGTCTTCCTGCCAGCAATTGATCATATTTGCTCTTTTGGAATGCGCCTGCTCAGCATCATTGATCACGTTAAAACTAAAATCATTTACACCGATCGCTTTACGGTGAAAAGAAGCCACCTTTGTATTTCCGTAAACCACTGGCGTAAAGAAATCGCACATACGCTGATCTACCAAAGATTTAATGATGACTTCAAGTCCAATGCCGTTAATATCGCCTACGGTAATTCCGATTTTTAATTTATCGCTCATTCTGTTTAAATGCTTTGATTCAAAAATAGGGATTTTTTTCTTAGAATGACTTTTCACTTATTTATTTTTTACTTTTGCACTATGAGCACAGTAAGAGCAAAAAAACATTTAGGACAGCATTTCTTGAACGATAAAAATGCTGCACAAAAGATTGTGGAAGCATTGGATCCTAAATTGGGTTTTAGCCAGGTGCTTGAAGTTGGCCCGGGAATGGGGGTACTTTCAGATTTTCTCTTGCAGAAGGAAGATTATGAAACTTATTTGATCGATGTGGATGATGAATCCATTGCTTATTTGGACGATAAATATCCCCAATTGGGTAAGCGATTGATCCACGGTGATTTCCTGAACCTTGACTTTTCACAGTATTTTGGCGAGAAAATGGCCGTTATTGGCAATTTTCCGTACAACATCTCCTCTCAGATTCTCTTTAAAATTTTGGATGAGCGGCATCGTGTTGTTCAAATGGCGGGGATGTTCCAGAAAGAGGTCGCTGAACGCTGTACTGCCAAAGCAGGAAGTAAAGAATATGGCATCTTGAGTGTCTTTTTACAGGCGTATTATAAAGTAGAATACCTGTTTACTGTAAAGGCGGGAGCATTCAATCCGCCGCCAAAAGTATTGTCGGGCGTGATTCGCATGACACGCAACGACAGGGAACAATTGAATTGTGATGAGAAATTATTTTGGCGCGTTGTTAAAGCAGGTTTCAATCAACGTCGTAAGACCCTCCGAAACTCACTTTCGGGTGTTGTTCCGAAAGATAAAATGTCTGACAACCCACTGTACGAGCTACGCGCAGAACGACTAACAGTAGATGATTTTGTCGGCTTAACAAACGAAATAGCAAACAGTCTCTAATATGCATCCGACCGGCAGCACATTTATGATTATTGGCGGTGGTATCGCTGGATTATGTGCCGCAATAGGGCTTGCAAAAGTAGGTATTGAAGCACATGTCTATGAAAGCGCCATTGAACTCAAAGGCATAGGTGCTGGATTCGGGCTCGCGGCCAACGCCATGCAAGCTTTGGAACATCTCGGATTGAAGGATGAAATCGTCCCGATAGGGCACTACCTTGCATCCTACAACGTCTTGGATCAAAAAGGAAATATTCTTGTTGAACCAGACACTAGGTCAATCAGCCAGAAATATCAACAGGACAACTTCGCTATCCATCGGGCTGATCTGCATCAGTTTCTCCTATCCAAAATCCCCACTGAACAAATTCATCTCGGCAAACGCGCCATTTCCTTTGAGCGAGAGGGGGAAGATATTCAAGTTTATTTCGCAGACGGAAGTCATGTACGCGGCCAGGCTCTTTTGATTGCTGATGGCGTACACTCAGCATTACGACAACAGCTCATACCAGGCTCGGCCCCTCGTTATTCAGGCTATACCTGTTGGCGGGCAACCATTGACAATAGCAGCATACAGCTCAGTAAAGGAACGGAGACTTGGGGCAGCAAAGGACGCTTCGGAATGACCCCACTTGTCAATAACCGCATCTATTGGTACGCCTGCATCAATACAGAAGCACAGAATCCGGTCTTAAAAAACTGGAAAACAAAGGAGCTCCTCGAAAATTTTAAAGATTATCATGCCCCTATTCCAACGATCCTGTCGGAGACAAAAGATAGCGAACTAATCGCAAATGACATTATTGACATCACACCACTTCAACAACTCGCTTTTGGCAATATCTTGTTATTGGGTGACGCTGGACATGCGACGACGCCCAACTTGGGCCAGGGAGCCTGTCAGGCTATTGAAGATGTTGCTGTTCTCGTGGATGAGCTCCAAACCTCAGCTTCCGTTAATTTGGCTTTCCAACGATTCGAAAAAAGACGATTGGATAGGGTAAATTATATCTGTAATACTTCCTGGAGGATAGGAAAAATAGCGCAATGGGAAAATCCTTTCCTGATAGGAATGCGAAATTTTGGCATGAAAATAATGCCCAATCGCATGAAACAACAACAGTTAAATAAATTACTGTCTGTAGATTTTATGCAGATCAACCATAATCATGACGCTGGGATCTAAATCATCGTACTACACAGCAACGGTATTCACTGATCAGTGCCACATAAAAAAAAATTGAATGAAAACTACTATTTTGATCGTCGACGACATTCATGAAATCATGCTTGAGAAATTCGAACAGGCGGGGATCGCCTACAATTATCAACCTGATATCAGCCGAGAAGAAACTGAAAAAATCATCGCTAATTACTCGGGTATGGTTATCCGTTCCAAATTTCAGGTAGATAAAGCTTTTTTTGACTTGGCACCAAACCTCCGCTTTATCGCTCGTGCTGGTGCTGGGATGGACAATATCGACGATACAATTGCTGCGCAAAGAGACGTGCTGTTAATTCCGGCCAATGAAGGCAATCGGGATGCTGTAGGTGAACATATGATCGGTATGTTGCTTAGTCTAATGAACAATTTGAATCGTGGTGACCAACAAATACGATCTGGGCAGTGGCTGCGTGAGGCCAATCGTGGATATGAACTTAAGGGGCGTACTGTAGGTTTGATCGGCTATGGACACAATGGTGTGGCCATGGCAAAAAAATTATCCGGCTTTGATGTACAGGTACTTGCCTATGATAAATATCGAATCGACTATACGGATCAATATGCATCGGCAGCAGACATGGAAAAGATCTGCAAAGAAGCCGATGTGATCAGTTTCCATATCCCCTTAACGGATGAAACAAGAGGTATGATTGATGTGGATTATCTGGCAAAATTTGAGAAACCCATTTTCTTCTTACTTGGTGCCCGAGGCGGTATTGTACAGGTACCTGCAGTATTAAACGGCCTTGATTCCGGTTCCATTATCGGAGCAGCATTTGATGTGTTGCCCGTAGAAAAGTTCCCAAAACTCGCCGAACAGAGCTGGTATGCAGATCTTATCCGTAGAGACAATGTAATCTTGTCGCCGCATGTTGCCGGATGGACCTTTGAAAGTTATTATAAATTGTCGGAAGTCGCCGCAGATAAGATCGTCGCCTTTTTGACGTCTTAATTTTGGCAAAGAGTTATTTGCCAAAATCTTCAATCAATCATGCGAGCAAGCGAGCAAGTAATCAATTAAGTACCCACTATTCATACAGGTGCAGGAGATTAAAGTAAGCCATTGCTCTTGAAAGCTCTAAAAAATCAGGTTCCAGGGCTAAAGATACCGACAACAACAACAATCAGAAACTGAAGCACCAAGCTACAGTCCAGTAGATAAGCGTAGTGGTAATGGTCTTTTGTTTTGAAAACAGCCAACTTAAGCAAGGCAAATATGAGTACGTTGGTCAGAATCAATCCGATTTTAATAGGTGCTGTATAAGGCACGGTCAAGATCAAAACACAATGCAGGCCTAATAGTCCATAGGTTAGATTTTTAGCTTTTTGTTCGCCCAGCATATTAGGTAAAGTGCGTAGATGATAATAGGAATCCTGTTGGATATCCCGAATATCGAAAGGCAATGTACAGATAACCAAAAATATAAACTTCAATCCGCAGAGCGCAATAAAAACCCACTGATCTATTGTGACACCGATGTTGGCTAGTTCCACATAAGGGAGCACCACACTGCTGCAGACCCAGACCAGGGCAATGTGAAAAATCTTGGCCCCGGGTATCTGTCGAAGCCCCACTTTGCGGTCACGGAAGGTAAATAGAGGCATTCCGTATAGTAGACTCAGGATTCCAATAAATCCCAAAAACAAAAAGGAATACACATGAATAAACCACAAGCAATAACCAAGCACAAGCAAAGCGATACCATTGTTTAACCACATGACCCATTCATGATTAAAGATCCAGCGTGTCCGGGGGAATTTTGATTCTTTTGGGTGCTTCGGTTTGGACCACCACAGGCTAAAATTATAGAGTAGCAAGGTCGCCGTTCCTTCTGCTAAAACGATATACCAATTGATAGACCGTTCAAATATGATATAAGTCAATGCGCATTGTGCCATGGCCGCCATGGCGATCAGAAGATTTGTATAGATTGTAATATAGAATAGCTTTCTTAGAAAAGACATCTTGAAAAATCTTGATGCAAGATAACAATCTTATAGATAAAAGTAGTTTAACATTATATTAAACATCAATTTTTTGATAAAATGGGCAAAAACCGCTAAATTGTACACCGAAATCGAAATATCAAAAACAATTTCGCAACGATAACAATATAAATTAAAATAATTCATAATAATCCTAATAACGATGAGCCTACAAATAAAATCATTTGAAGAATATCAAAGTGAATATAAGCGAAGTGTAGAACAACCTGAGGAGTTTTGGGCGAGCATTGCAGATCATTTTTTCTGGAAGAGAAAGTGGAATAAAGTGCTGAACTGGAACTTTGAGGAACCCAATGTCAAATGGTTTGAGGGTGCTAAATTAAATATTACAGAAAACTGTCTAGATCGCCATATTTATGCTAATGGAGATAAACCAGCCATCATCTGGGAACCTAATGATCCCAATGAAGCGCACCGCATTCTTTCCTATAAGCAATTACTACAAAAGGTAGAGCAATTTGCCAACGTACTTAAAAATAATAACATCAAAAAAGGAGACCGGGTATGTATTTACTTGCCAATGGTTCCTGAATTGGTTATTGCTGTATTAGCCTGTGCTCGTATCGGCGCTATCCACTCGGTGGTGTTTGGAGGTTTTTCAGCACGATCTATCGCGGATCGTATCATCGATGCGGAATGCAAACTGATCGTCACTTCAGATGGTAGTTACCGCGGCAATAAAACCATTGGTTTAAAAAACATTGTGGACGATGCTTTAATGCAATGTGACACTGTTGAAAAAGTAATTGTTTTAACACGTACGCGTACACCGGTATCGATGATCAAAGGACGTGACGTATGGTGGGAAGATGAGATCAAAAAAGTAGAAACACAGGGAAATCCAGCATGTCCAGCAGAAGAGATGGATGCTGAGGACAATTTATTCATCCTTTATACATCGGGATCCACAGGTAAACCTAAGGGTGTAGTACACACTTGTGGTGGTTATATGGTGTATACAGGCTATACCTTTATGAATACCTTCCAATATAAGCCAAACGATGTATTTTTCTGTACAGCGGATATCGGCTGGATTACAGGACACAGTTACATCGTTTACGGACCGTTATCACAAGGAGCTACTTCTTTAATGTTTGAGGGTATTCCAACATTCCCGGATGCGAGCCGTTATTGGGATATCGTTGATAAGTTCAAAGTCAATATTATCTATACATCCCCTACTGCTTTGCGTTCATTGATGGCTTTTGGGGACGAATTTGTCGACAAAAACGACCTTTCATCTTTACGTGTTTTGGGATCTGTAGGCGAACCAATCAACGAAGAAGCCTGGAACTGGTTTAACGAAAAAGTTGGTAAAAAGAATTGCCCTATTGTTGA
This sequence comes from Sphingobacterium sp. UBA5639, assembly GCF_002421245.1. Lineage (NCBI taxonomy): Bacteria > Pseudomonadati > Bacteroidota > Sphingobacteriia > Sphingobacteriales > Sphingobacteriaceae > Sphingobacterium > Sphingobacterium sp. UBA5639. The sequence goes on along the minus strand of NZ_DIJR01000029.1, from coordinate 445,472 downwards.
CACCTATTGGCAGACAGAGAATGGAGGCCATTTGATCACTTCATTGGCCGGAGTAACACCAGAAAAAGCAAGTTATGCGATGTTCCCGATGCCGGGCATTCAACCCGCTTTGATGGATGAGAATGGAAAAGAAATCGAAGGCAATGACGTAACTGGCAATCTGTGTATTAAATTCCCATGGCCAGGTATGTTACGCACGACATGGGGCGATCATGACCGCTGTCGTCAAACCTATTTCTCGACGTATAAAGATATGTATTTTACGGGCGATGGATGTTTCCGTAGTCCAGAGGGCTATTACAAAATCACAGGCCGTGTAGATGATGTATTAAATGTTTCGGGTCACCGCATTGGTACAGCAGAGGTGGAAAATGCCATCAATATGCACGCTGACGTTGTTGAATCGGCCATTGTCGGATATCCGCACCCAGTAAAAGGACAGGGTATCTATGCTTATGTCATTGCGAATCACCACACCGATGCAGAAGCCACCAGAAAGGATATCATGGAAACCGTTTCACGTATTATCGGTCCAATTGCTAAACCAGACATTATCCAATTTGTTGATGATTTACCAAAAACACGTTCAGGAAAGATCATGCGTCGTATCTTACGCAAGATTGCCGAAGACGATATCGCCAATGTAGGAGATACTTCAACACTTCAGGATCCTGCCGTTGTAGAAGGAATCATCAAAGGCGCTGCGGCTTTGAAAAAATAGTCTATCTTAAATACTTTATACCTAAAAAGGGCTTTCCAAAAAATTGGAAAGCCCTTTTTAGGTATTTTAGCACTATCCCGCTAGAATTTCATTTCAAATATGCGAGAGATTACATTTAATATCTCCTTATTTAATGCTATCTAAACAGTTCTATCGCGATGTGTTCAAGCGGATTGGGAGCGAATACTTCACATTTAGTTTCTCTCCACGTTGTATTCCGGGCTTCCATTTGCCTGCTTTTTTTATAACACGGATTCCTTCCTCCCCTGTTCCAAAACCTAAATCTTTCTTTACTACCGGATTTTTTATGTTACCATCTTTGTCTATCACAAACGCTATCATGACCACACCAGACACCTGATTACTAATCGCCTCCTTTGGGTAGACATAATTGCTCGCTATAAAGCCCATCAGTCTAGAAATTCCACCGGGGTAATCAGGCGGACTCATAAAGTTAGACGAATCATATTTAAAAACCTCTCCGTCAACCTTTGTTTTAGTCCCTGACACTAATTGATTATTCGAGTACGTTTCAACAAAGCTATCCTTTCCCATCTTTCCTTTCCATTCACCTTCGCGCAAATTGTTTTTCATTTGTCCCTCTTCATAACTCCACCCATAATTTAGCCGAATAAATCCGTTCCCATTTTCCAACGTTTTGTTGTTAAAAGAATCATAGTACACAACATAAATGGGATCTTCTATTTTCAGTTTTCCTTTTTTATCGAGACTACTCGGATAAAAAACAATCTTCTCCAATTTATTCCCTGGATACAGATAAAAAGCAGAATCTATAAGAGCACTTTCGTCGCTGTAGTTTTCTAAGCTTTTTAACGTTCCCTGTTCATAAAATTCGTACTTTCGCCCGCGAAATTTAAATGGATAAAGCGCATTTGTACTGATGCCACTGAGTTTGATCGAATCATTGCGCGTGTAAAACTCCTCTACACGATAAACTTTATCCTTTCCCGATGCATCAACATGAATTGTCCGCATATAATAGGCCGAATCCGCTTGTTTTGTTTCATCGCCATCTTTCTTATGATAACTTGTAAAAGAAACCTGAGCATAAAGATTTGATAAGAAAAAATTGAATAACAAAAAACAGACGGTTGAGCCCCAAAAATGTAAATAATACTTCATAATAATTGATAATAATAACAAATATCCTGGTTAAATAAAAAATTAATCGATTAAATAATACTTATTTCTATTTATGGTCAACATCATGCTGTAAAATCAAGTTTTCCACATGATGTTAATAAGATTGTTAATAACCCAACTTGTCACCAAAATTGAGGACTTCATTTATTCACAGAACTTCATTTTAGTCTTCACTATAGGAACGGAAGAACAACTACACTCCAAAAACACAATCAGTCTTTTTGAGCGGACCATCAATCAAGGATTGGCATCTAACCGAATTGGCATCGTGAACATTACACCGATAGGCTCTCCACGCTGTATTCCCGGTTTCCATCTTTCGGCCATTTTTAACACACGAATACCCTCCTCGCCCGTACCAAAGCCCAAGTCTTTTTTCACAAAAATATCTTCTAAATATCCTTCCTTATTCACAACAAAACTAATTTCCAATACTCCCTTAACATTATTTCGTTTAGCTTCTTTAGGCCATTTATAATGTCTAGAAACAAAGTTCATCAATTTTGGCATTCCTCTTGGGTAAACGGGATCAACCCAATAGGTCGTTGAATCATAGCTAATGGTCGTTCCATTTTCTTTGGTTTTGACACCAAAGAGCAGCTTGCCTCGCGCAAAGACCTCGGTAATTGGCAGCTTAGACATTATACCCTCCCATTTACCTTCACGTCGGTAATTTTCAATTTCTCCCTGTAGGTAATCGTCATGATCATACTCAATGCGAATAAAACCGTTTCCATTTTCAAGAGTCTTATTGCCTAACGAATCGTAATGTGCGATATAATATGCGACACCGCCCTTTATTTTATCGTTAAATGGGTAATGTGAAATTGTTCTTAACTTCCCATTCGGATACCAGTAAAATGCTGAATCAACACGTACATTTTCTGAATTAAAATTTTCTAGACTTCGCTTTTCACCATTTAAATAAAACTCCTCCAGCCTCCCAAAGAATTTTAAAATAATACCTGTATCCTGCACTGTTCCATTTAGCTTAATGGTATTATTCGGTAAATAATGCTCTACGATCTTAAAGTATGACATAGGCTGATCTGTCATATGAACTATGGTTCTGGAAAAAAAGGCTGAATCCTTTAGTTTAGTTTCTCGCCCTGCCTTTGTATAGTATGCTGTTCTCTCATCCTGAGCACTCGCATTAAATATAAATAGATTGAATAGCAAATAACAAATCAGCTTTGCCGCTAAATACAAGTTGGATTTCATAAAATTTGTTAATAGTATTGCAATAATAACAAATGGAGCAGCCAAACAAGAAATAAACAGGTTAATTAATTATTACTTATAACAACTATCGCTGCAATTGAGGAAACCAGGTTATCAACATAATGTTAATAACTCTGTTGATAACTTAAAAACGTTACTCATGTAAGTAATAAAGCCATTTCAGATTCGCTAAGAGATTGTAAAACAAAAAAAGCCACATCATCCCGACGTGGCTAAAATAAACATATGAATTTAATTAAACAGTTTCTATTTATAGGAGTTTACAGAACTTGCGACCTTCCAGGTTCCCGATTCATTGATCAATGTAACCAAATCTGTTTTCGTGAAATCCTCAAATTTCATAGTGATACGTGCCACCATATAGTTTTCAGATTCCTCGAGTACTTCGGTACTTGTGCTGCAGTTCAATTTTTCACCTTTTTGCTTTTTTAGGAACGAAATGACTTCCGAACGGCTATTGGTGCGTGCAGCTTTTCCCTGAACTTTTTGATTGAATTCGGATGCGAACAATTTTTCTACGCCCTGAGATGCACCTTCTGTCATTACCGATACATAGCTATCGATGGCCAAATCGGCTGTGGAAAGGTTCAATGCTTTACCAGGGTCAGTTGCTGCCATTGCAAAAGTTGATAGTGTAATCAATGCTGCAGCTGCGAATGTCTTTACTAAAGTTTTCATAATACTTTATTTATATTGTTAGTTTTTTTATCTCTTTTCTTATTGTCGCAAGGAAGTTGATTTTGTTGCATCATTTCCTTTAAGATTCTGATTCAAAAGTAAGACAACGCAGCATCCCATTTTATTACATTTAGATCAACGGAATAAAAAAGTCGGTAAATGGAGGTAAAGGAGCGGTAAATGGATATCCGCTCCGGTAGGAAAAAACAAAGGTATGGGTTAACGTTACCTTTATAACTGGAAAGCAGCTAGAATAGTTGCAGGCGTACAATCAACTTCATTCAGCACATTGCACCGTCGGCCATTTTTATGAAGATATATGATCGTAAATCCAACCAGGATGGGGGTACCAACAAATTCCTTGCATGGAATGCTGATCGTCTTGGCCGAAATTGGATCCTGTCCATAGACGATATCAATTTCCCATTCTTCATCTTTTATCTCAGTGAACTCCCTTTCTTTGAAATTGAAAGAAAAGGCATGGAATTTAAAGGCGATAGCATTACAATCTTTGGGCAGCAGCAATGCTCGGTTAATGTCAAATATTGGAAATGATATTTCGATCTTGCTCTCCTCGGTTAGGTTAACCATTGGATCGATATTCAGCGCATCCTGCATATGGAAATTTTCGTTGAATTGGAAATTCACCAATCTGTCGAGCTTACAGTTGTTTAGGCAAAGTGTTCCCCTATCGTCATTGATATTTGTCTTCATTGCCCTATAAATCTGTCTATTCAAGCGATTGCCCATTTGTCCATCATGCAGTTCCTGATGCACTAAGCCAAAAGCCTGCCTAATTGCGGCGCCCGCGCGACTTGCCTGTCCAAAATCTTTACCAGCATTCTTCGTGTCGACGTTTTGTTTTACACGGTGTGGTTTACTTTGAATGTAGTTCTTTGTTCCTACCTTTCTGCTTACCAGTGGGCCAACCAGTCCACGGATATAGCCATTATCATTTATTCCCATACAATAAATATACCACCAAAACGACCCTATGTCAAGTATCTTGTTCATTTTTAAGGATTTCGGAAGCTGCAGCAAATAGCAATTATAAATTTGAAAATTTAGTGATACCTTTTTGGGGATTAGTTATAACCAATTCCCAACCACCTTCTAATTGCAAGCAAGATGCAAACAGGATGTCTGTACAGTGAAAGCACCCTTAAAAGGTGGACTCAACGTGGACTCACTGTGCACACAAGGTGGTTACAGTACGGAGTTGATCGCAAGTTGGTATGGAGTTGGTGTCAGGAAAATATAATTATTTGCGCCGAGCGGCTGTATTGAACTTTGAGAATAATGTAATCACAATAGAGCTTGATATAGCCCCCACGAACAAGGAATCGGGAATGGACGATTTCTCATCTAGGAAATAGTATACAGCAGCTGCTATTGAAAAGCAGACGATGAAGGACAATATTAAAACAAGTATAAATTTGGTTTTCATTAGTCAAGGGTTAATATAGTACAACTTAATATACAAAAGACATCTAATATATAAAGGTAAATTCATTTAATTTATACCATTAATCCATTTCAGCAACTAGGAACACTATTTAACTACTCTGGAGTGAGAACGTTTTCCACAATGTTATTAACAAACTGTGGAGAACTGCAAACACATCAAATTTTACTCGGAAAATAGGACGATATACTATGTTCTGTCGAAAGTTTTTTACGATGTAAATAAGAGATACATATTATTGTTTATTCAGCAGCCGAATAAAGCTACCATTTGCATAATCGAGTTTCTGCACATAGTAGTTTGTTTCAGGGCCTGCTACCAACACACCTCCTATTGCACCTAGCAACACGGAAGCTACAACAACATTGGTTGCAGATGCAGTTTCCATAACGGGACCCACAAAAATAAAATCATCATCTTCCTTGATTAAAGCATAAAACTGATCCTGACTTGAAATAAAAGGATTACCAGCATGCACTACTGCATAATAATCTTTCGGGTTTACCTTTTTAAGTTTCCCTTTTTCATTCTCTTTAAAGAAGCCTAAGTTTAAATCCCCCTCTCTTAATTGGGCCTGCCCACCTGACGGTGTTTGAAGGGCAAATTCTTCGTAGGTCAGATATAACCCATCTTTATATGTTTCCGTGTTATAAAGTGCCAATTGTTTCTTTTGAATATCGTCGTAATGTTCGATTTCACTGAGACTATAGCTTTTTGTGGTATCGCCGTTTTTGGTTAATGCATCAAGGATCAGGTTATTGACAACGTCGCTGGCGCGTGCCAAAGTCGCTTTGGTTACATCCATTCCTTTAACGACGATAGCTGTATCAGCTCGGGCTAGCTGTAAATATTCTCCATTAGCCTCTTTTGAGAATAAGATTGCTCTAAAATCCAAAAATCCCTTTTCAGAAAAAGCTCCCGTCAATTCCGCTATACAGAATTTTTCCAACCGCATCAGCAATTCACCATTGCCTTTACGACCGGTTATTTGTTCCAATTGGCTCTGTAACTGTTTTTCCAATGATGGCTCCGCCACCAACAACCGGTTTGCGTTCATCATACCTACTTGTATGACACCCAGATTATCTTTTATCTCCCTTGCGTCGTATAGGCTTATTTTACCATACTTAGCGTTCTCGACGATCTTATGTGGTTTCGTAAATAGAAACGCTCTGGTCTTTTGTTGCGCTTGCACAGCAACAGCCTTTATAAGAATAATGAATAGGAGGAAAATAATCCGTTTCATGGTAAGTAAATTTCAGAAAATAGGTTACGCTAAGTTATCGCATTATTTGCTTTTCTGCAACACCTATACTTCTTTATGGATCATACACTTTCTCTCCTATTCACCATCTATATGTTTTACAGCAAGTTCAAGTAGGGCATTCACAAAAGTATAACGATAAGTTAACTTATGCGGTAAGGTGCTAACTAAAACGTCCGAACATTAGATTAAATTTATAACTGCATCCGCTATTCCTTGTTTTGCTTTTATCGTCCAATACCCCAAGCCAATTGCAGATAGAAATGGCCCAGTCTATCCTTCGGAACATTCGAAACTGTAGCATTCACTACTTTCCATTCATTCTGTGCAATAGACGATTTATAACCTATTCTACATTCCGGGCGAAAGCTAGTGCGTTCGGAATTGGATGTTTTCAACGTAATACTTAAATCGACAATAGCAGCATCATGCTCCATTTTAGTTTGATTGGACTGCGTGGTCAAAAAGTCTCTAAATTCTCCATTCAGATTTTTCTTTTGAACCGTAAAAGTAGTAGACTGTTTACCGACTCCCAGCTGCGGACTAAAGATCAATCTGCCTGTACGTATCGCATTGGTAGATACATAAACCGTAAAATCTCCTGTGTTCATTGTATTGTCGTTTTTACTGCTTGTCGACAAGCTAAAATTCACCCCAATAAGGGTTTGTTTCATCCTGTATGCAAGTCCAGCTCCAGCATTCCAGCCAAACCCAGGTACCTTTCCGGAATCATAATCTTTCAAAATCCTATTCAAATTGCTTGCATTGTTAAATTGAACACCGGCAAAATAGATCGTCTCAAATGGCAGATGTTTAGTCTGACTGGTTTTTTGTTGCGCAAATAACTGAGCTGCAAAAACAAATAAAAGGGCACTAAAAAAATACTTCATAAAATTTACATTTTGGTTTATTTCAATTAAACTAATTAAGGTAAGGCCTACACCTTTTAATTATGACAACTAAATCAATAAATTCATTACATGGAAAAAAATATTTACAAAAAAGCCCCTCCAAAAAATATTCTGAAGGGGCCATTAAATAAACATATGAAACTTTCTCCCTGATTCCGTAGGGAGAAAATTGCTTTTAACTTTGTGGAACTAACTTGATCGTACCCGCATCGTTGGTAAAATACCCTTTGGTATACGCTCCTGTTGGTTCTACATACTTCAATTCTCTAAACTTCACTCCATTTACTTCATATTCTGTGTAAAATTCGAGTCCAGTAGGCGTATAACGATAAGCATATGGTTTAGTATTACCTGCAATCAATAATGCTCGTTTCGTTGCTGCGGTTGAAAATGTTGCTGCGAAGGATTCTGTCCCAACTTCAAATTTGTAATTTGAAAATGCATGGAATTTTGTAAGCGCAGCGCGGTAGGTCGCTATAATTGTAGAAGCCTCTGAAGATTTAATCGGGACCATCACAACCTTATTGTACGATTTTCTACCTTCCATGACAATGGAATCAGCTGATGCCTTTGTTACCAAGAAATCATTTTCACCTTTCATCCCCTCGTTACTCGCACCAATTGATGCTGTAAGGAAACCGGGTAATTGATATGCAGGCTCTCTATTAAAGACTGCAGGCAATGCAAAATAATGAAATATGCGATTATAGGTATCGAAGGTCAAAATTGCGCCAGCACCAGGTGCGACAGTATAAGTACTTACCTGTGCAGCAAGTGTTGTAAAATCACCTTCAATACTAACGTCAGTGGTATTATTAAATTTGGCAAATAAGGTATATCCTCCAAATTCTAATCCGCTGCTTGGAAAATACTTGATTATCCAGCCATCTTTATTCGCTTGTAAAGTAGAGTATACATTAGCCACGCTCGCGTTTAGACGGTCACTCGGACTGTCTTCAAAAATACGATCCATCTTCTTCTCACAACTTGCGCCCAAAGACAAAATGGTTATTCCTAAAATAAATAGTTTAAATTTCATTTTTTCTTAATTTAAAGTTGTTTGATCAAACGTGTTAAGATTAGGATAACGAGCAAGAATATTGGCTCTTAAGAGATCCATATCAATTCCCCACTCAGATTTCATATAGTTTTTCACAATTGCTAATTTTGAAAGGATCAAAGCCCTTCCCGCTGCCGTAGAATTTTCAACATTCAGCATGGCATCAAAATCAGCTTGACTCCGCGTAACATAGAACGAATACAGTTCAGCAAAATCCTCAGTATCGGCCTTAGAAGCATACGGTGAGATAAAGCCTGCTGCGATCGCGGCTCCTATACCTGTAGCATTGGCAGGATATTTCGCATTCCAGTCATCCTCCACGTAACTAGTACCTGTGATCTCCTTAAAATTACTTGGATAAGGCTTATTCTGATTTAGAATATGTTGAAACTCATGGTGAACTGTTTTGAAAAATCGGCCCGTCAGAAAAGCTGGGTTTTTACCATTGGTTTCATTTAATTCCAACAAATTATACAAAGATACTTTTGTACCTGATTCTGCTGTTCCCAAAATCATGACACCGTTTGTTTGAATTGGAGCTGAACCAGTAAACGTAATTAATTTTGGAAAGTTGTTTTTAAGGAACTCCTTCCCTCCAGTCACTTCTGAATATGGCTCCATAACAAGATAAAGCATAAGCTTGGACAATCTTATAGAAGATTCAAAAGGTGCAGGTACCAATCGATAGCTCATATCAGATTCTTTATCGACGTACTTGTACAGTATCTCGACATTGTAGGGTAGAATATAGTTTTTATAGAGGTAATTGTCCAAAGCGTTCTTTGGTATTGTTGAATCTACAAAAACACTATTGGGATTTAATTTATCCTCTTTGTTACATGCAGAAAACAACACTCCGCATGAAGCTAATAACATAAATAGTTTATTACTTAATTTCATTTGATCTAGGATTTGGTGTTAAACCTGCACTTACTACATCTTGAGGTAATTGAATTGCACGACGAGGATCTCGGATCGATAGCGTATTATCGGTAACCGTAAAAGTCATCGTTCCATTGTTGACCGCAGGAGCGACCCTTCTGGTTATTTCAATGCCATAACGTTTTACATCGAACCATCTTAAGCCAGTATGAAGAAACTGAAGGCGTTTAAGCGATAATACTGCATGGATCATATTTTCCTGTGTACCGCTTTCAATCTGAAAATCTGGGTTCAATTTCTTTTTCGGTGTTGGAGCTGTAGGAGTAAAATATGCAAATGAATTCGCCCAATTGTTAATCGAAGCTTCACTTATTGTCCCAGGCTTGCTAATGGTATTGTTATTAATATGGATTTGCATATCAGTAATGGCTGCCGCATAATTCTTAAGATGAATATTTGCTTCCGCCCTATTCAATAAAGCTTCTTCCGACGTGATCGGCGTATAGACTCCTCGTGAAAATCCAATTCCCGCAACTTGATCAGTATATTCAAAAATGTAGGCAACATGTGGAAAAATCACTTTATTTGCCGTCGTACTCGTATAGGAAAATGCACGAATTCTATAATCCGTTGATGTCGTAGCTTTCCCAAAAGGCTGAGCAGCAAACGCTGTCTCCGTCATTGCAATAGATCCACCGTGACTGATTCTGTTGTTGGTTGAATACCCCCCAAAAGTTGTCCCCATCGCCGAATAAGCCGTAGCTACTAAGAAATTAGCTTTCACTGAGCTCGCATTATACTCTCTCGTTGTATTATTGATCGCAGCAGAAAAAGAGGCAATCGTTGCATAATCACGTAAAGTCGCTGTTGGATTGTTTCCTAACGCTTCGGTGGAATACTCCACTGCCTTTGTCCAATCTTCCATAAATAATGCAACACGCGATGCAAAGGTATAAGCTGCCGCTCGGTTAAAGTGATATTTTGCAACACTAGAGTTGGCGTAAGAAGCGTCATTGATTAATGGTAAACCTTCTTCTATATCCTTTTTAATAAAATCGTAAACTTCCTGAACAGTATTACGTTCATATTTTGGATTTAGGGTAGTTTCTCCTTTCGTCATATAAGTAACACCCAAATCTGTTGTTGAATACTTTTTCGAATAATTCTGTGCAAACATATTTACAAGAATCCAATGGTTATAAGCCCGTGCCAACAACGCTTCACCACGCTGTGCTTTTAAGCTCGCTGGATTCCCCTGTTCATCAATAGCTTGCAAAGCAGCATTTGCATTAGCAATAGCTCCATAACACGCTCCCCAAATACGATCGATTCCATCATTACTCGTTTCAGTAATATCTTGCCATTTGTATATTTGTTCTATGAAGCGTGCGTAGTTTAAGTAAACTGGCCCAACATCATCCACATTGTCAGAAGATAACTCAGCTACCATAACATAAGCATTCTCTGGATAAGCCCCAACGAGCATTTTCCCAATTTTGTCTGTTGTATTTAGTTCAGCCCTATTATCGGGCAATTCATCCAAATATTTCTTACAGGAAGAAAAGCTTGTCGCTATTATTCCCGCTGCAATTAATATATATGATAATCTCTTTTTCATATGCTAGAATCCCATTTTTAAGGTTAATGTATATTGTTTCGCAATTGGTAATGCCACACCTCCTGAATTAACAAATTCTGGATCTTGCCCATTAAGGCGCTTATCCGCATAAATTAACCAAGGATTGATCACATTGAACCGTACACCAAGATTGCTCATCTTAAGAGATTGCACAAAATATTTTGGTAGCTCATAAGACAAGGAAATGTCCTTCAAACGAATAAAATCACCTTTTGCAACAGTTTCCGTTGAATAATTGTAGGCATTATAAGCATAATCGTATTGACTATTGTTTCGGATAAAACGTCTATCCAAAATCACAGGAATATTCGTAAATGCTTCCTCTCCAGGAACAGTCCAGGCATCCCAAAATTCCCTTGGTGTAGCATTTAAGTCGGAATAACCTGTTTTGTATGCTGGATCCAATCGAACTACATTTCCAAAAGAATAGGTGATAAATACATTGAGCTTAAAATTCTTATATGAAAATACGTTCCCAAAACTTCCCATATCGGTCGGTTCAGTTGGCCCCTCATACTTCAACCAGTCAATTTGCTTGCGTTCCTGAAAATAAACCCCCGTTGTTGTCTCTGCTCCATCGATGTAATTGTAGACGGGCAGACCATTCGGAAGAAGTCTATTAAATGGAATGGAAAATAGCGGTCTTACGGGATAACCAACCCGTCCATATCCGCCAGCAGCAATTAAGTCTGCAACTCGACTATTGTTTTCCAAAGCCGTAATCTTGTTTTTCGCTTTGGTGTAAATAAAGCTAGAAACCCACGAAAAATCTTGCTTTTTCAATATTGTTGCGGAAAGACTAAATTCCAATCCATGAGATTCCATATTGGCAACATTCCCGTACTTTGAAATCTCGCCACCAAGTCCCTGTGTATTGACAATACCGATTAAGTCGAAGTTCTTACGTTTATAGTAATCAACATCCAATGCGATCCTGTTCTTAAATAAACCAATGGAAGTACCTATATTTAACTCATGTTTCTTTTCATAGGTAAGTTCCGAATTTTCTAAATCAGAAATATTAAGACCTGTTTCTTTATCTGCGGTATTAGGACGCCATGGGTTATAACTTTGAATGATAATCTTCGAATTGGTTACAAAGTCGGGACCTCTATCAGCAGTCAAACTATAAGAACCCTTAAAACTCAGGTTTGAAAAAGGTGTCTCCAATTTCTTGAAGAAATCCTCTTCCATTACATTCCACATTCCTGAAACGTTCCATGTCGGCATCCAACGTGCAGAGGTTGTACGTCCTAAACGGTTGGTCCCTTCGTAGCGTAATGTACCATTAATAGTATATCGGTTGTCAAACGTATAATTTGCGGTTCCATAAAATGCTACTTGTCTGTTACGAGCAGGAGCTATATCACCATTTTTTCTTCTATCAATAGAATAATAATCAGCATTTTCTTCCTGGCTTTTCTTAAACAGCTTATAATCTATAAATGGAATTTCCCCTAAATCATATTGCAAACCCCAACCTCTAAACCAGTTCTGATTTCGATCCACAGAATTCGTTTCAGCACCGGCAAATGCGTATATCTTATGGATCTCTTTAAAAGTTTTGTCGAAAGCTGCTGTAAAACGGAAATCCTTTGTCAACATCTTATTGTCTGTACGATTATAGATACCGCCATATGGTAAGACAGAAACTGGCACTGCATAAGGATCACTCGGATCAGTATATAAGAAAGGATTCGCATCACGAATAAACGTAGTAGGCATCCAACGATAAGCTAATGCCTGATTTGACTGATCTTTAATATAGTGCTGTTGCGATGTTTGCTGATATCTTGTAGCGGCCAATAACCCCAATTCCAATGCCTTGATCGGCTTCCATCGCAATTCTCCTTGAAATTTAATATCGGCAGCATTTATATCCATGTAATTGTTATCCAATTCATGCAGGATATTAAATGGTGCATAATTCCGTGTATAGAATTCATTAGGATCAAGTGTCCGTGAAGTATTTAATGCATAACTATAAGGGTTAATGTCGAAATCCCGTTTAATTTCCATGGAAACTCGATCTACAGAAGAACCTAATGTACCAGGAGCCCGCTGATCACGATAGGATCCATTTGTTCGCAAATCTAATTTAAGATTATCAAATAAATCATAGGAAGCATTAAACATCCCTGTATAGCGTTTCACATCTGATTTACGCGCCCAGCCATTATCAAAAACACCACTAATGGATGTATAATATTGTGCTCTTTCTGTACCTGATGAAAGACTGACTGAGTGGTTCTGCATGATTGTCCGGCTGAACAATTGTTTAAACCAATCTGTATTTCGGTACTCTGCTTTCCTTAAATAAGCGTTTCTCGCTTCTTGTGTATTTTCTAATTGACCTGCCTTTATTAATTCATACATTTTCCCATAGACACCCGATTCGGATCTACTTGCCACATCTGCCATTGTCAACCATCCCCTTTGTTCAAGAACTTGATTAAATGCCATCTGCTCTTGAGAATTCATGATATTGAAATTATTATAAGAAGGAATCGCTCTTGAAGTAAACTCACCCACATAATTGGCGGAGTTCCGACCAGCTTTTCCTTTCTTTGTTGTAATAACAATAACACCTCCCATAGCCCTAGCACCATATATTGAAGTCGCAGAACCATCTTTTAGCACGGTAAACGACTCAATATCATTGGCATTTAAGCCGGCGACAGCAGAACTGATTAGGGTCAATGCATCTCCCGAAGACAGATCATCTGAAGAGACGTTTGACACATCTTCTATGATAATCCCATCAATTACCCAAAGCGGTTTTGAACTACCATAAATTGACGTTGCACCACGGACTCTAATTTTTGGAGCTGATCCAAAAGTTCCGGTTGTGTTTTGAACCGAAACCCCAGCAACACGGCCTTCCAAAGCTCTTGATGGATCAGGAAGTCCACCAAGTTCAATATCTTTCATATCGACCTTAGATGTAGCCCCTGTAAATGTTCTTTTGTCTATTTTAGCTCCAAGTCCTGTTACAACAACTTCGTCGATTTGATTGTGGTTAGAATCCAATACGATCGCGATGGAACTTCTATTATTGACACTAACTTCAAGATTGCTATAACCCACATATCGGACAACCAATACCGCATTTCCCCCAGCATTTATCTTAAAATGTCCGTTTGAATCGGTTTGCGTGGAAATGGAAGTTCCCTTGACGGTGATTGTAGCACCAGCCAACGGATTCCCCTCAGCATTTTTAACTGTTCCAGCGATCGACTGTTGTGTCCCCTCGACAACTACGTCATTCTTTCCATTACTATTGACAGAAATTGTATTTGCAATAATTTTGTACTCGATATTTTTATCTCTTAAAATCGAGTTTAACGCCTCTTCTACAGACGCATTTTTTAGATTGACTGTAACACGAGATTTAGCGTTTAAGTTTTCGCTATAGAGAACACGCAAGTTGGATTGTTTAGAAATCGCAGAAAGCGCTTCCTCAATCCGTGCATTCCTCATTTTCAAGGTAACTTTTTGGGCTGTTCCTTTAGCATGAACACCGGTTACAAATGCGAATAAAAGGCATGTACTAATTTTCATAATACGTAAGGGTTTGCAAAACCTATGATCTTGGGGTAACAAGGACCAGGCTTTGCTAAATGGTAAGTTATTCATACATTTACATTTTGTGGTTAATTAGGTAATTAATAGTTCACTTTTAAGTTATGAGCCCTTTGATCACATTTCTGAACAGGGATGCGCCAACATTCCTGTTCTCTTTTTTTGGGGCACTTTAATGATTGGATAGTAATATTATATCATAAGCCTTGCTGAATTAGTTTTATATTTTAAAATAAGTTAGCTTTTGTTCTCAATAATCAATTCCTTACCGTGAACTTCAAATCGAAGGTCACTGACATACGATAACATCTCCAACACTTGAGAAAGTTTTACATCGCGCTGTATACTACCGCTATATTCTTTGCTGAGTTGCACATTGCCCCTAAATTTCACATCCAGATCGTACCATCGGGACAGTTGATGAGCAATATTTACAATCGTTTCCTTTTTAAAGTAAAATTCATTGTTATGCCAAGCTAAATCCTGCTGAATATCAGCATTCCCCTTTATCATATTATTTTTCGAAAGGGAAGCAAATTCACCTGGATTCAATTCTAATTTATTTTCCTTTTGTCGCACCTCTACTTTACCTTCGACTAGCGTTGCACGGATATCATCGTGGTAAGCGAATACATTGAAATGCGTACCCAAAACCTTGATTTCTCCAGCTTTTGAATCAACGTAAAAAGGCTTTTTAGCGTCATGTGCCACTTCAAAATAGGCCTCTCCCTCTAAACTCACCCTTCTTTCATCTGCTGAAAATTGCGCCGGAAAATTTAATTTCGACTGTGCATTAACCCAAACTTTGGTACCATCGCTCAAAGTGATTTTATAATAACTTGCACGTGGCACTATGAGCGAATTCAAACGAGATACTTGCTGGTTTTTATCGTTTTTAACGATTAATTCCGCGCCATTTCCAACAAATGTCTTATTTGTATGGTAGGTTTTGGACGTCTTGTTATTAAGCACAACTTTTTCACCATTGGACAAATGTAAAATAGCCCCACTCTGTGCGGGTTCGACATCCTGCTCCAAATTCAAAGTTAGATTATGTACAGCATCTTCATCTGTCTTCAAATAACTGCTCTGCCATAGATAGAAAAATGTGGCCAATAGAAGTAACGATGCGGCAATACTGATAAACCACTTATAATTAGATTTATTATTCCTGCTGTTAAGCTTTTCCCAAGCTCTATTTGCATCCAATTGCTTAACAACAGCTAAATCTTGTTCAATACTCTTTGCTTTTCGAAATGATTCTAGAAGCCGTCTGTTTTGGTCACTAGCTTGTAGCCACTCTTCAAATTGTTTTTGTTCTAATTCGGTCAATTGACCAAATAAAAATTTTTGAAGCAGCTGAGAGATATGCCCTGAGTTTTCTTCCATATTGTACAGTAAAGAAACTTAAGGCAGGAAAAGGGGTGACAAGAATTTAAATATTTTTTAACAAAAATATAATAAGGGGTAAAAACTCAGGATTTAGTCGTTTTAAAAGCATTTTCATACCGCGCTGTTTTTGGGTTTTTACGGTATTGATGCTAATTTTCAATTCCCGGGTTATTTCAAGATTAGACAAGCCATCTAAATAGCCAAGGCGAAAGACTTGTTGACAAGAGGTTGGCATCTGTTCGATAATTCTGTAAATTTCCTGGATAGCCTCGCTATGAATCATGTTCAATTCAAGGGCTATATTATCCTCTTCTGTAAAACCGACAACATTCCAATATCTTTGTTGTACTTTTTCGTGGCGAATATGATTGTAACAGGCGAAACGAACCGAACTATACAAGTAATTTTTAACGGCAATCTCATTGTCGCTGACCTGATCGGTGTTTTTAAAATAAGCGACAAATGAATCTTGAACCAGGTCTTCAGCTACAGCTAAATCACCAACAATTTTCCAAGCAAAGTGGCACAACCCGTTATAGTGTGTTTTAAATAATACTTCTTCCTTCTGCATCGTTAAAGATCCCGCGACTACAAATTGTACTTCGTAGCGGATATTTTAGGACATGTATGTGCACTTACATGTAAGTGCTTAATAATTGTTTGGTAAAAGTGCTAAATATTTTTTACTATTCACACAAAAAAGTTACCAAGCAGAATTTCATACTCTCTTTTTTCCTTATGAACTTAGAAAATCGGCAATGAAAAATAAAAGATAATTGCTTAAAAGGAAGTAAAAACAAAGAATAACACACAAAATGAGTTTGTTCCCAAAAAGCCAATTTGTATTGTAACAAGAATTGTACTGTTATCCTTTTCAGCTTATATTCCTAAGGAATAGCTACAATCTACTATACAGGACGCTCTATTTATGGCGATTTATCGACTATATCACTGAATCTCCAATTAGAAGGAAGCCAGAGTCGTTTAGCATAAGTAACTTTAGAATCTAACAACAGATTTGGTTCGATATAAGTGACTCAAAACGGTAAACTATTTACCTGCTATGACATCGATATTCGGTGCAATCTGTTTTAATTTATCAATAAATTCGGTAGGATTTTCTGGATCAACGAATATATCGTCGATCTTATTATAGTGCAGTACCATTCCTTTTCTATAAGGCCTTAAAATTGTAAGTCTCATCGTACCAAACCAGTCTACCTTATCAGTTTCTAATTTACATATAGAAGTAATATCTACAGACTTTGTACCCGAGACTGTCTTAATAAAAAGCTTATCACCTTCAATCCAATACCTTTTATAAAAGAATGTAAAATACCAAGTTATCGCGAATACGCCAAATAACAATAGTGTGCCTAGATACAGTCCTTTTTCAAGACCTCCATAAGATAGCATCACGATAAATATAATCATCGCAACTCCCCAGATATAACTACCGAAGTTTATCTGTGTTTTAAAGACTTCTCTCATAACTAATGATTTTTAATAGGTCTATTATTTTAATTACTATTGGCCAAATTCTGTCTCACGTTAAATTGAAACAAGTTATATATTTCACGATACCGTTCGACATCTTCTTTATTGTTTAACTGAATTTGATAAATACGATGAATGACCTCATTGTCAATATTCTCTTTCATAAAATCGATTTCTTCAGTTAACAGTTCGTTCTTCACATCAACCAACCAGTCTTTTGATAAGAGCTTTTGTATTCGACCTTCTTCTTGCAAGAATCTATGATCACTATAACGTACTGCTACTTGCTGAAGACTATCTTTTTGATGTCTGTTTTTATCCTTATAACGATCCACTAATGTTAAGTATTCATTATATAACTTGTTGTTTTTTCCACCTGATACAACCGCCATTTTAATAGATTCGCTTCCATTTTTAGCCAACAGTAGTTCTTCTAACTCCGCTTGTTTACCAGGACTTTCAAGCAAGAACTTATATTTTCCGGACTCATTGGGATCGAGCCAAAATATAGTTGAAATATAATACTTTGGTGTACCAAGTTCAGGCTGACGGGCAAATCGCTCAATCTCCTGCGGCTTCACCACATTCCGCTCCCACGAAAAAACTATTTGATAAATCCCCTTTGGGAGCGATTTACTAGTTAAAACAAAATCTTCTTAATCTAATGTATCAGACATCATCTTTTCACCTGTCTCGAAACTATATAAATCGATATAGAAGGGAGCTGATATGGGAAGCTTTCCTATAATTTCAGTCTTTATCACATGAGTATGCCTATAACAAGCACAAAAAATAAGAACTGAAAAAAAGATAAGTAGGTTAAGAATTTTTATCATAATCTTGCTCACTTGGCTTAGCCGTATTATCTAAGATTTTCCAAACTGCTTATAGATCTCACCATTTTTTATTTCAACAATAAAATGATTCTTCTCATACAAACTTTGATGCTCTGCTGGTAATCTATATAAGCCATCTGGTACATATTGGGTAAAGCTACTATTGGAGTACAGTTTATTGTTAAAACCATTAAAATATATGCTAGTACTAGGCATAGGCTCTATTCGCGGATCTTGATAAATCTTTTCCCAAGTTGGTGCATATAAAGCGAAGCTAGAATTATAATTTATCTGTACAGTTTTTTGAACCTCAGGAAGAATATTTTCTTGGTTCGGCCCGCCAGTGTTACCTATATATATCCAACCAATATTTTGAACAACAGGATAAACAATGGTTTCATTTGAATTACCAGCAAAATATTGATTATAGATCTGTTCACTAATGTCTCTTGTTCCTACCAAGGTCTGTATCGCTGCTAAAAGATAAAATCCACTCCAAGGATCATAATGTGGTAAAGGATTAATATAGACATTCTCATAGCCATCATTTACGACCTGCTTAGAAAACAACAAAGTTCTTTCATTGATATCACTTACAATCAGGTTCTGAGCTATAAGAGATTTGTACGAAGAAATCAAACATTTCATTGTCGTCAAATTGGAAGAACCGATATAATGCGAAGGATTATCTAAATAAGTATAAATTACATCAGGAGTATAATCTATATTCACGTCGATTGGCTTGGGAGTCCATGGCTGAGGTCCAACAGGTGTATTCGGTGATGTTGAAGCTGAGCATGCCAAACCTGATTGAATCAGCTGCGACATTTTCGTTGCAAAGTCGTAATTTGACACGTCATGTGTACCAGCATATCTCATATATCGCATCGTAGAATCATTGTATTTTTCTGCACAAGAATTAAATTCTGTAGCTGAAACAACTACCTTCTCAATAAACTCGTTGTCTTTACTAGCAGCAAATTTTTGCGACCTATTTGGGTCTAATGAATTTTTACCACATCCCCCAATAAACAGTAATCCAAGAATTAAAATACTTTTATAAAATTCTTTCATAGCAACATCATTATAAATAGAAATATCAGTATCGACCCGACCACCGCCCGATCGATACTGAAATAAAACATTAATTATTTTGACCTGTAAAATAAAAATCAGGATGCTCAACGCTCTTAAATTGAGACATGACTTCTCCGGTTTCGGAATTCACAAAGTACCCCAGTTCAAACGTGTCAACATTAATCCGCTCCTGCAGTAAATAGCGAACATCGTTGTAAAGTGCTCCATCATTTCCCGTAGGTGTCCCACTTAATGTAAATTTAAATTTACCATTTTCAACTGTATAGGTATAGTTATAGGTTAGGTTGAATGTCTTCGAACCTTCGTATGTCGTATTAAACACAACAGACATCCTTTTATTAACCGATTGGAACTTAAAATCTATAGTCCTTAAAATAAAGAAATTAACCCCGTCGAATGCCCATCTATTAATTCCTGCTTTTGCTTGCGCTTTACGTGTTGCAAAATTTGTACTCCAGCCATTATACGTCGTCACATCCGGAATTGTAATCACAGAGAAACTTGCCCCTAACGCTGTAAGATACGGAACCACAGAAGAAGAATTAATTTTCAACGGATATTCCTTACCATCTTTGTCAAGACCAACAAGAGAATTTTCATCTTTCCATATGAAACGCTGTAGTTGAATATTATTTATCAGCACGCCGCCAACGATTTCAATACCGTCAATTGTATTACAGAATTCAACAAAAGAAGAAGAAAAGCTTCCATCAGAATTGGCTGTAATAATAGACATTCTTTTGGTTCGAAAACCAAATGCCAATTCTGCTTCCACATTGCCCACAACAATGGAGGTCAAGGGGTTTTTCTTAAAAAATGCTTTGTTTTTATTAATTACATCAAGATAGCCCTTCGAAGTATATTTTTTTGCTTCATCTTCTTTTGCTTTAACCAGAATAAGCGGTTTAATAAACTTCCGTCCCTGAAAGAACAAGGTATCGCCATGGGTCTTCACGTAATCGTATTCATTATCACTACCATGTCCCTTCCCAGCTGTTCCACCAAAAACACTTGGATCTGGGTCTTGCAACATAGTAATATAGTTATACGTGTCAAAAGAAAGCGTAGCATACATTATCTGACGTATGCGATAGGTAGACTCTTTTATTACGGAAGACGTAGTCTCGTTCAAATCCGCAACCATCTTTAATCGATCATTTTCACCAAACTGCATATAGAAGCCATATCCCCCTTTGGATATCTCCGTGGTTGTATAAGCTTTCCATCCATATGGTGCATCTACCAATGTCTTTTTAACATACAATAATGTATCGGAAATCCTATCATCGGGATTGCCGAATATGGGATCCATTTCTTTTGGTTTGCTACAACTGAAAGCCAATAGGACCAAAAACATTAAATAAAATATCTTTTTCATAATCTAATACTTCCTCAAATTTACTTTGCCCATAAATGTTGCATTTGGATCCTTTGTATCTTTTAAGATCATAAATTGCAGATAATCGCTCGGATTGACCGACAAATCAACTTGTTTCCAGTCGGCCGAAAAACTAGTACTGCCCAAATAATCGATCAGGGGTTTCGTATCTTTTAATACCCAGTCAATGTTACCATTACCATAATTATTGCCTGTCCCTTGGGTCGCCGACTTAGCGATTTTAAATGTATTGTCTGTATTTTTTACAATATCAAAATCGTAGGATGCCGTGTAGGTTACACTATTATCGCCAAAACCGATGTTTAATGTCGCCTTTGTGGCGGAGACAAACTGGAAGGTCATTGATTTGGTGGTCCAGCCTCCGAGCTCATCCAAAATTGCCATAAATAATGATCTTTGCTTGCTGGAAATCGTGTTTTCTAATCCCCAGGTGTTTCGGATATCCCAGTCCAACGAACCAACATAGTCATTGCTCAATGCTGTTGTGGCGGAATACCGGCTAGATTTATATTTTTCCGCCATGACGCGCTGAAATTCAATCTGCAATTGCGTTACATCGATGTTAAAATTCTGCATCATATAATCCCGTACAATCGCTTCTTTTTGTTTAAACTTGGGATAAGCATCCTTTCCACTATCGTAAGCAAAATCGTCATAATACAATTGACCAGCGACGATTAAATGTGATAAGACTTCAGCAAAATCTTCTCCTATCGACTTTCTCGAATAAGGTGTAATGAAGCCCAATGATCTTGCTTTTGCCTGGTCATTCTCCTGTGCAGTCCAATTCGAATAATAATCACCTGCACAGATTTTTCCGAACTCAGCAGGGATAAATCTCATCTGATTAAGGATATGGGTAAATTCATGGTGAATAACCTGAAGGTTACCAGTTACAGAATTTGAATTCGCAATGTCAAAATTATTAACCCCATACAATGTGATCCGTCTACCTCCGTCTGCAGTTCCACCTTTTACTGAACCATCCACATCGTAGTCACCTGATCCAAATAAAGCAAACTGTTTGGGTGTGTATGTTTTTATAAAGGGTACTCCCCCAATTTTCTTATAAACATCCAAAAAACCATTAATTACCACATCCATTTGTGGAATAACCTTGGATTCGTCTGCCGGTGCTATATTTTTATTGATATCATGCATATTTCGCTGATACCGATAGACTACTTCAATATTATAGGGATCGGTCAAATTCTTTGTAATCCATTCGTCAATAGTTCCTGGAACAAAGGTGTCGTAATTTTCAATTTTAGTATTCAGCTTCTCCTCTTTTACACAGGAATATAAACTAGCGAACAGACCGACTATTATACATGTTTTTGTTATCGTTTTCATAAAATTACCTTGGATTTTGTTCAACACCTGACAACTTCGCTTCTTGTGGGATCTGGAAAACACGTCTTGGATCCTCAGGCTTTAATTCGATATAAGACTCACTCTCATCGTTGGCAATAACAAGATGTCTTACTGTTATGCCTTTACGAATAATATCGAACCAACGTAAACCCATCGACATAAATCCAACTTGTTTAAATTGTAGAACCGTCTGAATAAGTGCTTCCTTATCATCTTGAACACCAAAAAATGCTTTGGATTTTGCAGCTGTTACAGCATGGTTTGTAGGATTGTAACCATCTATTCGATTGCTTGCCATTAAATTCATATCGGCAATACCAGCTGCATTATTTCCCAATTCCAAATAGGCCTCTGCTCGATTCATTAGTGCCTCATCTGTAATTAATACCGGGACCATAAGCATAGGAAATCCTGTATTTGCGGTTGCATTTGTTACGTACCAAAATTCCTTCCAGATATAAGTAGTATAGTGTGGAGCACCATAGGAGACACCGAAATTATAAAACTTCGCTCCTGCAGCCGTAGTACCATTATAAATCTTTTGAAACACATTGATACCCATAGCATAACGATTATTCCACCAGCGTTGATAACCACTGTAAGTTTCGTTAATCAGCAAGCTATAAGGTTGATCGGCTTTGGAAAAGACCGTATGCACCTCCTCGAAGGTCATTTTCTTGAATGTGGAATTATAGGGGATTAATTTTCCTGCAAAATTTCCTCCTGCAAAAATTTTGTTGGCATTGTCAACCACTTTTTGCCATTCGCCTGTAAACAAATAGAATCGAGATGCAAAGGCATGCGCAGCAGCTGGTGTAAAATGGTATTTTGGTACATTCCATTCTGCTGGATTCCCGTCTAAAAGTGCTAATCCCTCTTCCAGATCCTTCCGAATATTATCATAAACAGATTTCACCGTTCCACGATCATACTTCTTAATTACAACTGTCTCAGGTTCAGTAACATATGGAATACCAGGTGAAGTATTAGCCTCCGGATTTTTATAGTCGTAGACTTTTGCAAAGAAATTGACGAGCATAAAATGTGCATACGCCCTTGCAACTAGAGCCTCGCCTTTGAACGCTGCAATCTCTTTTCCGAAGTTATTCGTTTCAATTGCTGCCAAAGCATGGTTTGCAGCTGCAATTGCTGCGTAACAATTATTCCAGTAGCTATTGGGGCTGTCTGTATCATTGTTGTTGATGTCTTGCCAAAAATATAAGAAAGGAACTGGCTGGTATAGACCGCCTACCCCTTTATCTTCCACATTATCTGAATAGGTTTCGGCCATAGCAAGATAATTACCAAAAGGGTAAGCTGAGGTAATCAGTCTTTTGACTTTATCAACCGTATTGATCTCGGCGCGCATATCCGGTTGCTGATCCAGATATTTGTTACAACTGCTGAGTAGCAGCGTAGAAGAAATGAATAAATATTTAAGATTTGTAAGTTTCATAATTTAGTCGTTTAAAATCCCAATTTTACAGATAGAGTTACTTGCTTCGGAACGGGTAAGGCTACCCCTCCATTGTTATAGAACTCAGGATCGACTCCATTTAATTTTTTATCGGAATAAATCAGCCAGAGGTTATTACCCACCAAATTTACTTGCGCAGTTCTAAATTTAATTTTACTGACAACAGATTTGGGAATATTATATCCCACGGAAATTTGCGATAAACGTAGATAATCACCTTTTGCTACACGTTCTGAGGAATAGTTGTAAGCATTATAAGAATAAACAGATGCCGTACGGTCACCAGCAGCATTCTGGACATCAAATTCTGCAGTTAACCCATCGAGTGTAGAAGGAATTACTGTTAAATATTCGTCGCCTTTGTAAATAAAACGATTGATCAGTTCCCTTGATACATTATACATATCTAGATATACAGGAGAATAATTAGGCTGTAGACGAACCATATTGCCCAAACCAAACTTCAACAAAAAGGAAAAACTAAAATTTTTATATTCCAATCGGTTGTAGTAGCCTCCGGCAAGCGTCGGATCCACAGGTCCTTCATATTTAAGAAATTCCGTTTGATTGTCCTGAAACCAGAAATAAGTTTCACCTGGAGTACCATCCGTACCGATATAGGTCGGATAACCTCCATTGGCGGCCAATTTATCAAAGTCTAGAGAATACAAACCTCTATGAGGTTTGCCGACCATTGCTCCACCTTCGCCTGAAATCAGATCCCAGATATTGCGGGTTACATTTAATTTGGTAATTTTCGTTTTGTTAAAACCAAGTGTAAGCTGTGTACGCCAGGTAAAACCATTCGGGTCTTTAAATGGATATCCGCCAAGCTGAATATCAACCCCATGACCTTTCATATCAGCGTAGTTTGCTAATTTCTCAAATTGTCCACCAATCCCTGAAGTACGAATTGGCCCAATTAAATCAAATATATTACGCCTATAATAATCAAAATTCAGATCGATTCGATCGTTCAAAAATCCTAAATCTGTACCAATATTAAGTTCGTACATTTTCTCCCAGGTTAGCTCGGAATTTTCCAGGCCATTTATGCTAATCTTGCCTTCTTTTTCTCCGTCGTAAGGTCTATAAGTAATAGCATTATAGAAAACAGCCGAAGAATTAGAAGCATTCCCCATATTAGCAACCAGACCATAAGTTCCCCTTAACCTAGCGCGTGACAAGATCTTATTATCTCTATTAAAGAAATTCTCTTGATCGATATCCCATGCTCCAGATACGTTCCATGTAGGTAACCACCTTGCGACATTCGTACGGCCCATTTTATTGGCCCCGTCATAACGGGTTGTAAAGTTAAATGAGTATTTATCTTTATAATTATAAGCACCGCGCAATGCATAAGCGAGTTTACGGTCGTAAGTATAATTCATCGCAAATGGCGAATCGCCGGATTCAATCTGCTTTTTATAATACCGATAGGCAGGTAAAACCAGATTGCCATTTCCATATTCGATTCCTGGCCCATTAAAATCGTGGCTCTGCTTATCTGCATATTGGAGTTCATAAGTTCCAAACAAATTCATGGTATGGTCATTCCACTTTTTGTTGAATTCCAAATTGTGCCGCATATAATAACTGATCATATTGTTATTGGCTACATTAAAAAATCCTCCATTGGGAAGAATAACATATTTATCGGTATTTGGAAAATCGGGGTCAGCGTAAAGAAAGCGATTTCCGCTATTGACAGTTTGGTCTTGGTTTGCCCGATAGGCTTTAGAAAGGTTGGCATTCTCCGTGATCATATGTTGCCTTTCGGAATTATAATAACGATACATTCCGGTTGCTGAATAGGTCAAGGAGGGCAAAATCTTATACGTTAAACCCGCCTGAACTTTAATATCCATCAATTTTAGTTTGATGTAATTGTTATCGAGTTCATTGAAGATATTAAATGGCGCATAATCTCGCGTAAAATACTCCAGGTCACCATTTTCATCGTAAGGTGTAATAATACGGCTGGTATTGAGCGCATAGGAATATGGGTTAATGTCAAAATCCCGGGAATAACTACCATAAACTGCATCGGAGTTACGATTTAGAGTTCCAGGCGTACGTTGATCACGGATATTTCCCTGAAAAATAAACTCTGTACTCAATTTATCATTGATCTTATAGTTATTACGAATATTCGCCGTAAAACGTTTTGCCTGATTGCCAAGCGTATAACCAGGATCATTCATAAAACTCGTTGAAGCATAGGTCTGTGCCTTTGCAGTTCCGGTACTCATACTTAACGAATGGTCATGTACAAAACTGTTTCTAAACAATAGGTCAAACCAATCTGTATTTACATTTGCATAACGTTGTAAGAAATTATAACGAGAAGGAGCATCATTTCTGAGTTTGAAAGAATCAGTGCTAGGATCATACTCATACATAAGGTTATACATTTTGGTAAATACCCCTCCTGTTCCAGCTCTCGAAACCTGAGAGTGATTGAGGTAACCTTTGTTTTCCATATCAATTACCAACTGCATCTGCTCAGCAGAATTCATGATATCGAATTGGTTATAGTTGGGTTTAATATAGGTCGTAAAGTTTCCAGAATAATTAAAATGTACCTGCCCATCTGTATTTTTACCTTTTTTTGTATTCACGACGACCACTCCATTCATCGCAGCAGCACCATACATCGCAGTTGCGGCAGCATCTTTCAACACAGTAATCGATTCGATGTCGTCGGGGTTTAGCCCTGCTACAGAAGACCCTAATAATGTATTAGCATCTCCTGTAGATAATGCTTCGTTGGAGATATTGACGGCCTCATCCAAGATAACACCATCAATTACCCATAAGGGTTTATTATCCCCAGTTAATGAGGTTGCGCCCCGTACCCGAATTTTTGGTGCTGCACCAAATGTCCCAGATACGTTTTGAACAGAGACACCCGCTGCTTGGCCTTCCAGCATCCGGGAAACATCAGGAACCCCAGCTCGTTCGGCTTCTTTCGCATCAATTTTCGTGGATGCCCCCGTGAAAAACTTACGATCAAGATTCTGATATCCGGTCGCAACGACGTTGACTTCGTCTAATTTTAAATCATTAGCCGTAAGTGTAATATTTACGGTTGACTTACCGTCCATTGAGACTTCCCGGGTGCCAAATCCTACATACCGAACAACCAAAACAGCCGATGTAGAAGCATTGATTTTAAAATGGCCCAAGTCGTCAGTCTGTGTTGAAATAGAGGTTCCTTTTACGGTTACTGTTGCACCGCTCAACCCTTTTCCATCCTGACTCTTAACAGTTCCAGAGATACCCTGTTGCAGCGCATTTCGATCCGAACGACTGCCTTCCTCGCCATTAACTGAAATCGTATTTGCTATAATCTTATAGTCTATATGATTGTTGCGTAGGACAGAATTCAATGCTTCTTCTACTGAAGCATTTTTTAAGTTCACATTGACCCTCACCTTAGAATCAATATTCTCCCCATAAAATAATTGCAAATTGGATTGTTTGGAAATCGCATTCAATGCTTCTTCAATCCTTGCATTTTTCATCTTCAAAGTAACTTTCTGTGCAAGGCCATTGGCTTGAACTCCGGTCACAAAGGCGAAAAGAAGGCAGGTACTAATTTTCATAATACGTAAAGGTTTACAAAACCGTGGGTCATGAGGTATCAGTCGCCACGTTTTGCCAAATGGTAAGTTATTCATACATTTACTCTTTGTGGTTAATTGGGTTTACTTAATTCGCTTTAAAAATTTCTAGGCCTTTTGATCATTTCGGAACAGGGATGCTGCAACATTCCTGTTCTACTTTGCATGTAAGACCTTTAGGTTAGGTATTATTTCTCTTACATAAGCACTCCTTTTTATTTGTTTTCGACAATTAATTCTTTTCCTTGAAGCTCAAATTTCAAATCACAGACGTAAGTCAACATTTCCAAAACTTCGGACAGCTTAACATCGCGTTTAAAATTACCGTTATACACCTTATCCAGCGCCACATCTTTCTTAAATCGAACCTGAACATCGTACCATTTAGATAGTGTAGAGGCAATCTCTACGATCGTTTCTTTCTTAAAATAAAACTGATTATTATGCCAGGAAAGATCGTGATCTAAGTCTGCCTTCCCTTTGCTGAGAAGTTCACCTTTGAGATTCGCATACTCTCCGGGCTCAAGAACAATAATATTTCCTGAATGGCTAACTTGAACTCTTCCCGAGGATAATGTCGTACGGACATTACTACTATAAGCGTTAACATTGAAATGTGTCCCCAGCACCTTCACTTCGCTTCCTCTAGATTCCACAACAAAAGGACGCTTAGCTTCATGAGCGACCTCAAAGTAAGCCTCTCCCTCCAAAATGACACGACGCTCATTTTCTTTAAATTTTACAGGAAATTTAAGCTGAGAGTTGGCATTTACCCAAACCTGGGTGCCATCTTCTAAATTTAATTTATAAAAATTACCCTTAGGAACAACCAGCGTATTAAATTGTATTCGAGTCTCTGCTTTCGGATTATTCAGTTGATCAACACTGTCTTTATTCGTTAAGGCAACTATTTTCGGGTCAACTGCTTTGTTAGATTTCTCCAAAGGCATGATCGATCCATCCGCCAGGACGAGTAAAGCTCCAGATTTCGCCGGTGAAATATCCCCTTTTACAGGATGTACAATTGCTACTTTCTCTAAAACTTTACCTTTCTGCTGAAGGATATAAAAGAGCGATGTTCCCAGCAATATCACGAGAATGGCTGCCGCATGAAGAAGTGGTCTATAATTTCTCTTTGCTTTAGCGGAAACATGTTGAATTTTATGCCAAGCACCATCTTCATCCAAATTGTCCAAAAAGATAAGATCCTCCTCAATATTTTTTGCGTCTCGAAAGCTTTCAAGCAAATCATCGTTACTTTTGTCCGATTTCCGCCATTGCTCAATAGCATCCCGATCCGTCATGGTTTCTTGACCACGAAGCAACTTATTGATGAGTTTGGCTATGTAATTGGTATTAGCTTTCATATCTATAGGTTAGAAACCCTATAGATTCGTCAAGGGTGACAGGAAATTAAAATTATTTTAATAAAAAAATAATAAAGGGTAAAAATTCGGGGTGTAGCTTATCTAATAAAATCTTCATACCACGCTGTTTTTGCGTTTTCACTGTATTTACGCTGATCTGAAGTTTTTCAGTAATTTCAAGATTCGACAATCCTTCCAAATAACCCATCTTAAAAATTTTCTGACAAGCAACTGGCATTTCAGCAATAATTCGATAGACTTCATTGATCACTTCAGTATGAATCATAGAAAGCTCAACTGAATGCGCATCTTCCTCAATGAACTTTACTCGGGTCCAATACTTTTCCTTTACTTTTTCATGCCTTAAATGCTTCAGACAAGAAAACCGCACCGCAGTATATAAATAGTTCCGTACAAAAGTTTCGGATTCATCCATTCGTTGCTGCTCTCTAAAGAATGTAATAAATGCCTCTTGCACCAAATCTTCTGCAATAGCAGATTCTCCTACAAATTTCCATGCAAAATGACACAAGCTTTTATAATGCGTTCTAAATAACTTCTCTTCAGGGCCCATAATTCCAACGGGTATAACAAAATTGATTAGAAACAGTCCTTGGCGGCTGATTAACTACTCTAAAGATAGAATTTTTAAATTTTGTTTAACAAGATTTAACATTTTTATTACATTAAATATGAATATCATCGCGTAAAAATCATATTTCTCAATAAATTAGTGTTTTTTCATTCATTTTTTTAAGAATTTTTAACCTTGATTTTTCCCCCGAATTCAAAACAAAATCCCCTCTTTCATCCTTTATATAGCGGGAAAGTGATCAAAAACTAGCATTTTTTCGCTTTTTTTTATTATATTGTAAACTTTCAAAAAACCTTCATCGCCATATAAGCATTGGCAACGATGAAATAGTGAAGGTTAAAAATTAAAACAAAGACTAAATGCTATTTACTGTTCTGTCAGGATTAATAACATCGAGCCTTATTGTTCCATTTGGTCGGTTCCTAAAAACCAGATGGGGTTTTATTCTCGCATTCTTACCGGTACTTCTATTTTTATACTTTGCACAATATATTGTACCTATTGGCCAAGGCTCCTATTTCGTGCAATCAACACCCTGGGTGCCCTCCTTAGGCATCAATCTGGATTTTAAATTAGATGGACTATCCCTACTTTTCGCCTTATTGATCACTGGGATTGGAGCTTGTATCTTCTTCTACGCGAATGCCTATCTCAAAGGTCATCGGTATATCGACCGGTTCTTTGGCTACCTCTGCCTTTTTATGTCGGCTATGCTGGGGTTAGTCCTGTCGGACAATATGCTGTTGCTCTTCATCTTTTGGGAACTAACCTCGATCAGCTCATTTTTTCTCATTGGATTTAACAATGACAAAAATGATTCGCGCAAAAGCGCATTAACTGCACTTTCCATTACTGGTCTGGGTGGTTTTTTTCTACTGGCAGGTTTTATTTTGCTGGGTAATATTGCGGGTACTTACCATATTACAGCACTCATCGACAAAGTATCCCTCATTCAGCAACATCCACTATTTCCCCTGGTCTTTGCCCTCATAACACTTGGAGCAATTACGAAATCAGCACAATTCCCTTTCCATTTTTGGTTACCCGGTGCCATGAAGGCGCCAACGCCAGTGTCGGCCTACTTACACTCGGCAACGATGGTTAAGGCAGGAATCTATCTTTTGGCCCGTTTTTCACCAATACTTGGGGGCAACCCGATCTGGACGTATTCCCTCATGGCCATTGGTGGTTTCACGATGCTTTATGCTGCATTCCATTCGCTTTTTAGAACAGACCTCAAGGGAGTACTCGCCTATTCAACCATATCCGCCCTCGGTATTTTAGTATTCTTGTTGGGACTAGGCACCAAGGATGCCGTTATCGCAGTAAGTGTCTTTATACTCGTACATGCCTTGTATAAAGCTGCCTTATTCTTGATTACGGGGATTATAGACCATGAAACGGGAACGCGGGATCTTACCATCTTACGGGGGCTACGTAAGGTATTAATGCCTGTCGCTATAGCAGGTTTCCTAGCGGCACTTTCCAGTGCCGGTATTCCACTTACATTTGGGTTTATTGGAAAGGATTTGATTTATGAGGCAACACTACATGCCACACCTGATTTATTTCTCTATTTGACCGTCGCTGCAGTAGCAACAAATATACTCTTAGTCTCTGCTGGATTTATGGCCGGTATCAAACCTTTTATGGGTAAGTTGCCCGAGCAATTTCATGAAATCCACCTACCCTATAAAGCCATGTGGATCCCGCCTTTACTTTTAGCCGTCCTCGGTGTTGCTTTTGGCTGTATCCCCGGACTTATCGGCGACTGGATTGCAGGGCCAACCGCGGTAAGCATACTTGCAAAACCGGAAACTTTTCAACTGAAAATCTGGCATGGCTTTAATTTAGTCCTGCTATTAAGCGCTATTACAATTGCCGCGGGTACCTTACTTTATTTCGCAAACAGACCCAGTGCTAAAAAATTGGCTTGGATTGCAAATTTCAATAAGATTTCGCCTGAATATATCATTCGATTATGTGCTCAGGAAATTGTTTTATTCTCTACTTTTTTCACCAGCAAAATGCACAACGGCTATTTGCGTTCGTATCTGTTGAAAATTATCTTATTTGCCGAATTACTCATCGCCTACCAACTATACCTGGGTGGGCCACTCCATATTAAATGGGAAACCTTATCTCCGGTGAGTTTCTACGAAGTCACCACAGTCTGCATTTTGATCGGCGCCATTGTACTCACCATCCGCACCTCATCCCGTTTAACAGCCGTAGTAGCCACCAGTGTTGTAGGTTATGCTATATGTCTTATTTTCGTGTTTTACAGTGCTCCAGATCTAGCGATGACACAGTTTACCATCGATACCCTTACTGTGGTACTCTTCGTATTGGTACTCTTTAAACTACCTTCTTTCCTGAACCTGGCCAACCGGCGCACCATCATTCGTGACGCCATTGTCGCTATCGTTTTTGGAATTTTGCTTTCCATGGTCGCACTTCGAGTTCTGCACGAACCAACAACCACAAATATCAGTGATTTCTATGGCGATTACGCCTATGTGCTTGCTAAAGGAAAAAATGTCGTCAATGTAATACTTGTCGATTTCAGAGGTTTTGACACCATGTTTGAAATTGTGGTATTGAGTATCGCTGCACTGGGGGTATATAGCTTATTAAAATTACGTTTAAAGTCCTCTGACAAAGAATAATGAAAGATAAAGGTGATGCACAAATGAGCGGACAACTCATTGCTAAATAATAACAAATGAACAGTACAATATTACAGACCGCTACGCGGTATTTATTACCAATACTTTTACTTTTCTCGGTGTTCCTTCTACTCCGGGGGCATTATTACCCAGGCGGAGGTTTCGTGGGCGGCCTGGTTGCTTCGATTGCTTTTGTCCTGCATAGTTTTGCCTTTGGCCCGCAAAATACCATGAAATTGATTCAATACAAGCCCCTGTCGCTCATCCCCATCGGACTGGGAATTTCGGCCATCAGTATGTTCCTACCTGCATTTTTTGGTTATCCCGTCATGACCGGTCTTTGGCTGGAAGAGAAAATTCCCGTCATCGGGATGATAGGAACCGCCTTATTTTTTGACCTTGGTGTATACTTTGTTGTCATTGGCGTCGTCCTGACGATTTTATTTACAATTGCTTTAACGACAGAAGAAGAAGAATAATGGAACTGATACTCGTACTCTTGATCGGCATCCTTTATGCTGCCGGAATATACCTCATCCTGCGTCGAAGCATGGTGAAATTGTTGCTGGGTATTATGTTACTGGGCAATGGTACCAATATATTGATCTTCTTATTGGGAAATATTATTAAAGGTAAACCACCCATTATAGGTCCCGATTTGAAGGTATTCACCGATATTTATGCGGACCCGATTCCGCAAGCCCTTATTTTAACGGCCATCGTGATCAGCTTTGGCCTGACCTCCTTTGCCATCGTTTTACTCAAGCGTGTATATGCATTGCTGGGTACCGATGATCTGGATGATTTGAACACGCCTGAGGAAGAAGATATATGATAGACAACCACATTATTGCCACGATTATCGTGCATTTATTTATTGCTATTGTCCAACTGATGTTGTGGCGCAAATCCACTGCACAACGTTTTCTGAGCGTTGGTGGAAGCTTGCTTGCACTCATTCTTGCCTTTAAACTATTCTTCAAGGTTTATGACGGTGGTATTTTGACCATGAATGCGGCCAATTGGAAAGCTCCTTTTGGGATTGTTTTTGTTGCCGACCTATTCAGCAGTACCCTTGTTCTCCTGACTTCAATCGCAGGGCTGGCGGTCTCCATCTTTTCCTGTGTCGGTGTGGGACGCCAGCGCATCCTCTACGGCTATTTCCCGATCTTTCACTTTTTGATGATGGGACTTAACGGCGCCTTTCTGACAGGTGACATCTTCAACCTGTACGTATGGTTTGAAGTCATTATTATTTCCTCTTTTGTACTGATGACCTTAGGGGGTAGAAAATCCCAATTGGAGGGGGCTGTAAAATATATGGCCATGAATATCCTGGCCTCCACATTTTTCCTAACCGGAATAGGAATACTTTATGGCATTTCAGGTTCCTTAAACATGGCCGACTTGGCACTGCGTATCCCCAAAATACAAAATCAGGCATTAGTAGAAATTACAGCAACATTTTTCCTGATCGGTTTTGGCATTAAATCCGCCGTTTTTCCACTCTATTTCTGGTTACCCTCTTCTTACCATACGCCGCCTTCGGCCGTAGCAGCGACATTTGGGGGCTTATTGACCAAAGTTGGGATTTACGCCTTGTTCAGGGTCTTTTCCCTATTATTTATTCCCAATCATTTTACCAAAGAACTCCTTATCGTACTGGCTATATTGACTATTCTGACGGGCGCTTTTGGTGCATTGATCAAATCCAATATCCGGAGGTTATTTTCCTATTTGATCGTTTGCCATATTGGTTTTATGATTGGCGGATTAGGTTTGTATAGCAAATGGGCCTTATTGGGCGCCGTTTTCTATCTGATCCATGATATTATGGTCAAAACGAATTTATTCCTCATCGCCGGTGTTATACGACAACTCCGTGGTACCATGGATATGAATAAACTGGGCGGACTTTATGCGCAATACCCAAAGATCTCATTGCTTTTTGCCATTGTTCTTTTTTCACTGGTGGGCATCCCACCGCTCTCGGGCTTTTGGCCTAAAATCTATCTATTCAAAGATGCCTTTCACCTAGAGAAGTATGCTTTCGCGGGAGCTCTGATCATTGGCAGTTTTATCACCTTGTTTGTCATCGCCAAAATGTGGGCACAGGTATTCTGGAAAGATGCCCCCGATCCGGAAATCATTGAGGATAAATTTGCGGGCATGATCGGCTATAAAAGAACAATGCTCATACTTCCTGTCGTTATTTTGGCATCAGCGTCCCTGTATATCGGACTCAACGCCGAATCAATTATCCATGTCGCAGATCAGATCGCTACACAATTATTGGACACATCACCTTACATAAACGCTGTATTAGGAGGGCAGAAATGATATGATTAAACAGTTTTTAATGAACCTCATGTTATCCTTTATCTGGGTCGCACTGACGGGATCGATGTACTATACCAACTTCCTATTCGGCTTTATGTTGGGATTTGGTATCCTCTGGTTGATGAACAGAAATGAGGTGGATCAACGCTACTTTTATCGGGTACCCAAAACATTGAGTTTTATTCTTTTTTTCCTGTGGGAAATGATTGTCGCCAATGTGCAGGTTGCCTACGACGTGATAACACCCAAGTTTTTTATCAAACCGGCGATTGTTAAATACCCCATGGATGCAAAAACCGATTTGGAAATAAACCTGCTTTCAACCTTTATTTCGTTGACACCCGGCACACTTATCCTCGACGTAAGTGAAGATAAAAAAACGCTCTTTATTCACGTCATGTACATGAAAAGCAAAGAACAGTTTGTTTCTACCCTTAAAAATAATGTTGAACGAAGACTTTTAGAACTCTTAAGATGACTTTAAATAGCTACTTTGATTATGTGATCCTTCCGATCCTGACTATTTCAGTCATACTGGCTTTTATTCGTCTGTATAAAGGCCCTCAGATATTTGATCGTGTGATTGCCCTCGATCTCATTATCACCATCGGGATCGGCATTATTACCGTGTATAGTATACGAACGTCGCAGGAAGTGTTTTTAGACATTGCCATGATCTTGGCACTGATCGCATTTCTTGGCACGATCGCGTTTTCATTTTATTTAGAAAAACAAAGCAAAGATGATTGATATTACTTTAGCCATACTCAGTACCATCGGGGCATTGGCCATACTATTTGCGTCTATTGGCATCTTGCGGATGCCCGATTTTTATTTACGCCTTTCGGTTACGGTAAAGGCAGCAACGCTGGGTGTGGGACTTTTACTCATCTGTGCGGCCATGACCTTCCCGGATGTATCCGTAACAACCAAGGCTATAGCCATTGGATTTTTTCTGATCCTAACGGCTCCGGTTGCCGCACACATGATTGGCAGAGCAGCTTATATACAGCGTGTGAAAACATGGAAGGGTACCACCTTAAATGATCTCGAAAAGGAAGGTAAATTAGATTGTCGAAAGGAAGATTTTTAAGAAAAGCCTATACAGTTATTCCTAAAAATCTTCTTCTTATTAGAACGTCCTTTCTGGATTAAAATATAATACAAACAGGAGCTGGTACAGCGATTTCTTTTCCAGTATCTGTCAACAAACCCGTTTTGGCATCCCGGCTAAACAAAACAATGTTATTGGTATATTGATTTGCGACCAAAAGATATTTCCCGTCCGGAGAAAGGTTGAAATTGCGTGGTCCTTTGCCTTTCACTGAAAGATTAGAAATTTTCTTCAATTCGCCGTCCTTCTCTACCGAAAAAGTAGCTATTGTATTGGCATCGCCGCGGTTGGTCGCATACAGAAATTTTCCATCAGCGGAGATCTTAATATCAGCTCCACCGTTACTTCCTTTAAAACCTTCGGGGTTGATATCAAAAGTACTTTGATACATCCATGCATCTCCATCTTTCTTATACGATGCAATTTGACCGGTCATTTCCAGGACGACATACAGGAATTTCTCTTTCTTATCAAACACGATATGACGTGGTCCTCCTCCAGCTGGAGTAAAGACATCTTCCGATTCATCAGCAAGACTATAGACATTTCCCGCTTTATTCACCGGATAAATAGAAATCTCATCCAAACCAAGATCTTGGACGTACAACTTATCCCCTTTATTGGAGAAAAAAGTAGAATGTACATGTGGCTTTTCTTGGCGTACGGGATCCACCCCCTTACCCTCGTGTTGTATTAAACGCGCTCTTTTGCTTAACACACCATTACTTTCTAAATCAAACAAAGCTGCAGAGCCGCCTGTATAATTTGCCACAGCGAGCAAGCTACCCTTCGGATGTACTTCAACAAAACAAGGCGACTCCCCTCCAGAAGGAAGTGAGTTTAGAAAAGTTAAATGACCGTCCTTAAAAGAATAGGCAGAAACAGTCCCCTCTTGATTTGGAACCTCATTAACGGCATAAATAAAGTTATTATTTCGTGCTAAAAAGGACGGATCTTTACTCTCTTGTGTGCTCAACAAAGTTGTTTCACCAGTTTTAACATCAAAATTATAAATATAGATACCCTTGCTCGCGGTTTTACTCGTATATGTTCCCACAAACATGGGAATCTGTTGGGCAAAACTAGCCAAAGGTAAAATCGTCATCAAATAAACAAATGCTTTTTTCATTGAAATTATTTTATAAATGTAGCTACTCATTTGTTGAATGAGCCGTTACATCAAGTTTGTTTCTAAATTATACGAGATCCCACTCAAATTTCCCCATTCATTCCGCAGTGTGAGGATCTAAAACCCCGCCATTTTATAGGCGTAAATATCGTCAATAGACTTGTTAAATTTGGTTAAAACCGTCCTTTCTAATAGGCAAATGCGTATTTTAGCACATCAATTTTAACAATTCCAAAATCACCCATTTAAAATATTGGGAATACAAAAATATTGTTAAATAAAAGTACGAATAATTCATATAATCTGATAATTTTGTGCTGTTGTTCAAAAAAGTATATATTGAACACAAATACTACGCATACCGCCGAAGGCAGCGTGAATGCTTGTGACAAAAAACAAATGATGAACAAATAACCGAGTGAAACGAGTTCATTTATATAAATGAAGATCACTCATAAATATCATAAATAATTTATACGGATGAAAAAAAACATTTATATATTGTTTTTATTGCTGTTTGCATCAATTCAGGCCAGTCTTGCGCAACGTCAAGTTATTGATCGCGTTGTAGCAACGGTTGGATCGGGCATTATCTTACAGTCCGACGTGGATATGCAATATTCTCAATGGTTGGCGCAAGGGAATAAACCAGATGAAAACTATAAAGATGGTATATTGGAACAGTTAATTGTCCAAAAATTATTATCACAACAAGCCGTAATTGACTCCATCGATGTAACCGAGACCGAAGTTGATGACAACCTCAATGCGCGTCTGCGCCACATGTCACAACAGGCAGGAGGGCAAGAACGTCTTGAAAAATTCCTCAACCGTTCCTTATTACAATACAAAGAAGAAATGCGTCCTAGTGTTTTCGAGCAATTAAAAGCACAGAAAATGAGACAAAACATCGTTTCCAAAATAGATGTGACTCCATTGGAAGTAAAGCGTTATTTTGAGGGCTTGAATAAAGACAGTCTCCCTTACTTCAATACCGAGGTAGAAATCGGTGAAATTGTCATGATGCCCAAATTGACCGATGCAGAGAAAAAGGAACAGCGCGAGAAGATTGAAGGTATCCGCAAACAGATTGTAGATGGCTCCGACTTTGGTACAATGGCTCGTATATACTCTCAAGATCCCGGATCTGCCCCCTATGGCGGTGATTTAGGCTTTGGTACACGTGATAATTATGTCAAAGAATTCTCTGCCATGGCTTTTAAATTAAAACCGGGAGAAATATCACCTATTGTCGAATCCAAATATGGCTTTCATATTATTCAGGTGCTGGAAAGACGTGGCGAAGAGGTACACACACGCCATATCCTGATGAAGATCAATCCTGGCCCTGCAGCATTAGAACGAACAAAAAATAAATTGGACAGTATCTATAAATTGGTCGTTGACAAAAAAATGGATTTCTATCATGCCGCAACAAATTATTCTGATGCGGAGGAGAGTAAATTCAATGGTGGTATGATCCTAAATCAAGAGGGTTCAAGCCGCACAACCGTAATTCCTATGGATGGCTTGGAGAAATCAGTATTTACAGCGATCGATCCGCTAAAACCGGGAGAATACTCCAAACCAGAGCAATTTACAGACAAAATGGGCGATGTTGGTTACCGTTTCAATTACCTGAAAACACGTATACCACCGCACAAAGCAAACTTGGACGAAGATTTCACAAAGATCAAAGAAGCCGCCGTTCAGGATAAAACCAATCGTAATCTGAGCAAATGGTTCGATGATAAATTGAAGACCACTTACATCAATATCAGTGATGACTTTGGTCAGAGTGAAGGATTGAAAAAATGGAAAAAACAATAAGTGTACAATACACTTATCCTATAAAAAAAGGGTTTGAATAGTATATATTCAAGCCCTTTTTTTATGTTGCAATCGTCCTATCATTTCTCAAACATCATCTCGATCAGAATATTCCAGTTCGCTTTCTTCACATCATCCTTCGCTAATTCACTCAATTGCCAGATACGAATATAATTATACTTCACCACCTTATCCTTTTGTCGCACCGTTGCAGTTCCCTTGGTATAGGCAAAATCGCCACTATATGAACGTTTTACTTCTTCGGGGACTGTCTCTATCGTCATGCGTTGTTTTTTGAGATAGGCCATCATTTTAGCTTTTCCTTCCATCGGATTGGTCCAAGGGAACAAAAACCGGACATCCTCACTTAAAAACTCCTTATATGCGGTTGGATTGTCGGCTTTCAAAACGGTTGACATCAATTTGTCTGTCTCCAGGACAATATCTTCACGCTGGTTTAAGCGTACTTTAGAACGATGCTTCAGATACCACGAGTCGGTAGGTTCGATATATTCAAGATCAAACTCCCCGTCGTTCCCGTTGTTTTCAACTTCGGCACGAATATCGACCAGCCACTTACCTTTTTTGTTGCGTTTCCAGACAGTCAAGTATTCTCCATGACGCAATCTTGCACCTACTTTCTGAAAGTCCATAGACCCCGAAGTCACACCAAACTCCTGACTTTTAGCAATCAACGCAAAGGTAGGCTGCCAATTTAAAACATCGGGAATATTTGGTCTATTATTCAGATAGTTATAGGCATTTACTGCCGATGGGACATAAAACGTAGATTCCTTATCAATGATCGAAAGAAACGCCTGGTGTGGCGTAGACGCTTTCGCCAAGGCAGCAGCATCCTTATCGGCCTGCAATAGGCTTCCAACTTTCTCAGGTATCTGCGCATATAGTGTTGTACCAGCAACACTCATCAATGCGACGACGGATAGCCTATTCCAAAAATTCATATGCAAAATGATCTTTCTTTTAAAGGTGATATGGAATATCCATTGGTTTCCACGATAAGGTCTTTTCCCAATAAGAATATTCCATTGCATTCCTCTTGTATAAATTCGATTTCTTATCTATCAAATCTTATTCCAAAGTGTTCCTTCTTTGCTATCTTTCAATTGAATTCCAATAGAATTAAGCTCATCACGAATACGATCTGAGGTGACGAAGTCTTTATTTGCTTTTGCTTCATTACGTAGCTTGATGACCAGATTCATGACGTCATCGATATCATCGGATGCTGAAGTCTGATCGTTTCGAAGGCCTAGAATATCCTCTACAAATTCTTTCATGAATAGTTTAAGGCCCTCCAATCCTTCTGCCGTTACTTTCGCTTTACCATCATAAATCGAGTTGATGATACGTACAATTTCAAATAATTCAGCAATGAGTACAGGGCTATTAAAGTCGTCATCCATAGCCGCGTAACATTTACGGCGAATTTCAGCCAAATTGAATGAATCAGCACCTTTCGACACCTTCAATTTGTCTAATAGACTGATTGCAGTCATCAGCCTTTTATACCCCTTGTCGGCCGCATCCAGCGCCTCATTGGAGAAATCCAACGTACTTCTATAATGGGCCTGTAACATAAAGAAACGTACAGCCATCGGCGAATAGCCTCTATTCAATAAGGGATGATTTCCAGTAAATAGCTCGCCCGGCAAAAATCCATTCCCTGCAGATTTGGACATACGCGCACCGTTGACAGTCAACATATTCGTGTGCATCCAATATTTGGCAGGGCTCGTATGGTTACATGCTTCGGACTGTGCAATTTCATTGGTATGATGGGTTGCTGCCAAATCCATTCCACCGCCATGAATATCAAACTGATCACCTAGGTACTTTCTGCTCATGGCCGAACATTCGATATGCCAACCTGGAAAGCCGACACTCCAAGGTGCGGGCCAACGCATAATCGTTTCAGGTTTTGCTTTGATCCACAAGGCAAAATCCAAACGCCCTTTTTTCTCATCCTGACCACTCAATTCTCGGGTATTATTGAGCATATCCTCCAATTTACGATTGGTCAATATCGTATAATCGTATGTTTCAACGTATTTTTCAACATCAAAATAGACTGTACCATTCCGCTCATAGGCATAACCATTCTCGATAATCTGTTCGATCATTTCGATCTGCTCGGAGATATGTCCTGTCGCAGTAGGCTCAATACTCGGTGGCAACGTATTGAAAAGACGCAATACGTCATGAAAACCTATCGTATACTTTTGAACGATTTCCATCGGCTCCAATTGTTCCAATTTTGCTTTTTTTGCAAATTTGTCATCCCCTTCATCACGATCGCCTTCCAAATGCCCCGCATCTGTAATATTGCGCACATAACGCACTTTATAACCAAGATGACGCAGGTATCTAAAAATCAAATCAAAAGATACAAACGTCCGACAGTTACCCAAATGCACATCACTGTATACGGTGGGTCCACATACGTACATACCAACGAGGTTGGGATGAATAGGTTCGAATTTTTCTTTTGTTCGCGAAAGCGTATTGTATAAATAGAGATTATGGTCCATGTTTAATCGCTGCTTGGAAATCTATTTTTGTCTGAAATATATTTGAATTGGCACACCTGTAAAGTCAAAGTGCTCACGCAATTTGTTTTCAATAAAACGTTTGTATGGATCTTTGATGTATTGTGGCAGATTACAGAAGAATGCAAACATCGGCGTCCGTCCAGGCAACTGTGTTGCATATTTAATTTTGATATATTTACCCTTTAAGGATGGGGGTGGATAATTCTCGATAATATCCAACATCACTTCATTCAACTTGGAAGTCGGAATCTTTTTGGTCTTGTTGGCGTATACCTTATCCGCAACTTCCAACACCTTAAGGACACGTTGTTTTTCGGTTACGGAAGTAAAGATAATAGGCACATCTGTAAATGGTGCTATTTTCTCTTTGATACGATCTTCGAAAGCCTTCATTGTCTTATTGTCTTTTTCGATCAAATCCCACTTATTGACAACAATGACAATACCTTTGCGGTTCTTCTCCGCCAAGTTGAAAATATTAACGTCCTGCGCTTCTAATCCATCCTGTGCGTCAAGCATTAAAATTGTCACATCAGAATCTTCCAAAGCTTTGATGGTACGCATCACCGAATAAAACTCAATATCTTCATTTACCTTGGACTTACGACGAAGACCTGCTGTATCGATCAATAAAAAGTTATGTCCATATTGATTGTAATGTATACGGATTGAATCACGTGTTGTCCCGGCCATTGGCGTTACAATATTGCGATCTTTGCCGATCAAGGCATTTGTCAAGGAGGATTTACCCACATTCGGGCGCCCCACGATGGTATATTTCGGTAAAGATTCTTCTTCTTCCTCTTCCACTTCAAAATGAGAAACAACAGCATCCAACAATTCACCTGTACCGGATCCTGTAGCCGACGAGATATTAAAAACCTCACCTAAACCAAAAGCATAAAACTCTGCCGATTCATGGTGCAATTTAGCGTGATCGACTTTATTAGCCACGACATACACGGGCTTAGAACTTCTTCTCAGAATATCAGCGATTTCGTCATCCAAGTCGGTAATGCCAGTGGTGACATCCACCATGAATATAACGACCGAAGCTTCTTCAATAGCGATATAGACCTGATCACGAATAGCCTCTTCAAAGACATCATCCGAACCATGTACAAAACCACCTGTATCAATTACTGTAAATTTCTTTCCGATCCACTCGGCTGTTTCATAATGACGGTCGCGCGTCACCCCGCTAAAGTCATCAACAATCGCTTTTCTACTTTCTGTAAGACGATTGAATAAGGTAGATTTACCAACATTTGGACGACCAACAATTGCAACAATATTTGCCATATTTATTTTATTTGATCCACCCACTATCACAGCAGGTGGCACTTTTATGCTAAAAATATACTTAAGGGAACAAAGATACGGATTCGAAAGGGATTATCGCGACACAAAAACAAAAATGGCTTTACCGTGAAGTAAAGCCATTTATAGGGTTTAAATTATCAATATTCGCCTAATTAGACGTTGGATTCTGAGTCAATTTCCCTGGATATGAATTGATCGCATCCTGTGGAATAAAATAAGTCACTCTAAAATCTGTCGGCACAATATCCTCAAATTGTTTTTGTGGCCCAGGATAAGTTCTATTTAACGGCAAGCCATTACGAAACACATCATAACTGCGTTCAGCCTGGTAAGCCAATTCCAACTGACGCTCTTTGTCGATCAGTTTACTTGCATTGGTAGCATCAATTGAAGTATATCCCCCATTGACAATAGAACGATTTCTGATGGTATTTAAATCATTTAGCGCAGCACCATAATTACCTAATTTTGCATTAGCCTCTGCGCGATTTAAATAAATTTCACCCAAGCGGCTGATTACAGGTGAGTGCAATTGCGACTCCTCGCCTTCACGTGAGCATTTCACAATATAGAATTGTGGATAAGCACGGTTTAAGGAAATATAGTAATCGATCATACCGGAGTAGGTATTGCCATCTTCATAAGTAATTGAATAGGTCTGTTGATTAGCATTAATTGCCGTCAATGTATATTCTTTAACAACCTCATTATCACCTATCTTTTTGACTTCTCGTGCAACAACAGTATTTCCGTTAATTACAACTGGAATTTGCAGATAGCTCATTGTTTTAGGATCACCGGCTTTCGCAGGTATATCTTGTTTGATAAATCGAAACACAGTTGAGTATTTGCCGGCCTTATCTTTGGAATAAGTAGGTTCAATAAAGGCCGAACGTGCATCGACAATCGTATAATGATCAGGTCTCCAGTCATTGCGACCTGTTTCATTTAATAAATCAATGTACTTGGCACTGGAATACATCTCGCCCCAGCCCATACCACCGATATTGGAGTACATACCACCAATACCATAATAGTGATCATCACCTGAAAATTCAGAAGCGACACGTTTCACCGCAAAGATCGTCTCTTTGTTATCTTCTGGTCTAAAGGTATTGTATTTCATGAATTGCTCACGAGCCAATAGAACATATTTACCTGAATTAATCACCTTGTCTGCGTATTCTACAGAAAGACGTGCATATTCTGCATTTGGATTTTTATACGTGCCGCTCATATACAGGTATATACGGGAAAGCATTGCTTGTGCCGCCCCCTTTGAAGCATACACTGCCCCTTTATCGATCTTCAATAAAGCTTCTGCTTTCTTCAGATCACTGATTGCTTGCGCATAGGTATCTTTTACAGACGCACGGTCTGGCAAGTTCAAATCATTGAATACATCTTCAGGTGTACCGTTGACAATTGGAACACCCAAGTTTGTCTCGGGACTTTGGTAATAAGGCTTCCCGAACGCACGGCAAAGGTAAAAATACATCATTCCACGGATGTAATAACATTCACCCAATTTATTATCCATCTCTTCACTTTGACCTTCGGCAAACATCTTAATGACGTTCGAAGATTGCGCGATAGCTTTATAACCGCTATCCCAGAAGTTCTGCAAACGGTAATTATTAGGTGTTCTCGCATAGGAGATAAATTCGTAAAATGCGTCTGTCGATGACCCGCGGATCATCATATTATCACCAGCGTATTCACCAAGACGGTGCATTGGGTCGGACCAAGCTTTTAACTGCGCATAAGTACCTGTTACCATGGCATCAGGATTACTCACAATATTCTCTTCGTCCATCGAAGTATAAGGAAGACGATCGATATCGCAGGAGGATACTGCCGATGCGATCAAAAGTCCGATTAATATCTTTTTCATTATTGATTTTCTAAACGTTAAAATTAAAATGTCACACTTGCGCCGAACATGTATTTGCGAACCATTGGATATACAGAGACGCCTGTAGATCTGATCATTTGACCACCCCCGCCTTTACCATCTGGTTCAGTCAATGGAAGCTCCGGATCAACACCCGAGTAGTTTGTAATCGTAAACAAATTCTCTCCAGCTAAGAATACACGTAAATTTTTGATGTTATACTTTTTCAGATCGAAGTTGTAACCCAAAGTCAAGGATCTCATTTTTAAGAAATTGTTACTTTCCAAGAAGCGTGTTGACGGTGAATTACCTTTATCTTGGTTATCGTATCTTGCTATCGGATGAGTAGCAACATCACCGGGTTTTTCCCAGCGGCTCCAACCATCCTGTAACTTCATCTGATTACGATCGGTATAAGTTCCATCCGAGTCAAATTCTTGGCGCGAATAATTATACAACTTACCGCCCAAAGAGAACCCGAACACGGCATTTAGATCAAACTGCTTATAACTTAAGGCTGTACTGAAACCGCCAAAGAGATCTGCATTTCCTTTTCCTGCATTACGGAAAGTTGCATTGGAATAGTTCGACGTCGTTGTCCTTGTTTCATTGCCATTGACATCTGTCTCGTATCTGTACCACATTGGCAAACCATTATCAACATTGACACCAGCCCATTCTTTTAGATAATAGGTATCTACCGGATAACCAG
Organism: Sphingobacterium sp. UBA5639; assembly: GCF_002421245.1. NCBI lineage: Bacteria > Pseudomonadati > Bacteroidota > Sphingobacteriia > Sphingobacteriales > Sphingobacteriaceae > Sphingobacterium > Sphingobacterium sp. UBA5639. The sequence continues at coordinate 400,616 of NZ_DIJR01000029.1, read as the reverse complement.
GTTGAAGCAAACGTTGCGCCGATCCAGCTATCCCTGATCCGTCCCCTGCGATAATTGGTTTCGAAACAAGATTACCATTGGCATCTTTTGTCGCAAATAGCTCCGTCAATTTATTCACATTGTGACTTAAATTAACATCCAAACTCCAATGTACATTATCATTGCGAACGATATCGCCACCGATGGTCAATTCAATCCCCCGGTTTTGCATCTTACCAATATTTTTCCAGATAGAAGTGACACCTGTCAGACCACTGATCGGCACTTGATAAAGCACATTATCAGTCTTCTTATCGTAATAATCAACATTAAGTCTTAGCCTATTCTTAAATAAGGCTGCATCCACACCAAATCCTGTTGTGTATGTTTTTTCCCAAGTCAGATCTTTATTACCGATTTGGCTAATTAATGCCCCTGGTATTCCATTATAGCTTGATGATGCTGATACCGAATAAAGGCTATATTGTGGATATAATGAGCTCGGTCTATTACCTACCGATCCATAAGCCGCTCGCAGTTTTAAGTTATCTACCCAATCAGCCTTGAACCACTCTTCTTTATTGATATTCCAGCCACCACTAACGGAAAAGAAGTTTCCGTATTTCGCATTGGTACCAAAATTGGATGCCCCATCACGACGGAAAGATACCTGTGCCAGATATTTATTATCGTATGCATAGTTTGCATTCGACAAGAATGACTGTACTGCCCATTCGGAAATTCCACCTTTCGTACGTTCTGGTTTTGCAACAACATCCAATACCTCGAAACCATTGACAATACCCGTTCCGTAAGCATCTAAGGTTTTGGTCCAGTAGTCGTTAAATTCGTATGCAGCCAATCCATTCAGGCTATGTTTATCCCAAGTCTTGTTGAAACGCAAGATTTGGTTGGTATAACGACGTGCAAACTCCATGCGGTAATCCGTTACACGACCAATTACACTTTCACCGCTGTTTGATCGCGGATCTTGATAACCACTGTCAGAATACGTATTGTAGCGATAATTGTTGACAGAGGAGAAGGTCAACCAATCCGTTAATTTGACATCGAAATCTAAGTTACCCATAAATTCATAATTGGTATTGGCACTATGATTCCATTGCAAGTCATACAAGTAATTCGTGCTTGCATTATTGACCCAGCCACTATAACGGTGTGGCACTAAATTTCCATTTGCATCGTATGGACTATCCCAAGGTAGGTTTCCATACATGGCATTGACATCATATTGACGATCATCTACCGCACGTCTCGAACCGGCAATAGATGGCTTGATGGTCAACCAGTCAAAAGGCTTATAGTTGGTACGTAATCTAAAGTTATAACGATCGTAATCATACCCTTTTACCGCACCGGCTTCGTTGTAGTAACCTAAAGACAAATAAGACTGTAATTTATCATTTCCTCCCTGAATGGATAAATTGTGATTTTGGACAAATCCGGTCTTTGTTGCCAGCTTCCACCAATCAAAGTTGCTATTGCGCAAATCCGAATTCCAACGCGGGAATTTGATATCAGCGGGATTTGAAAACGAAGCAAAGTAGTCATAAAGTTCAGCCCCATTCATCATTTCCATGTTTCCATTGGAAAGCTGGTTGATACCCATTTTTGTAGAAAAGCTAATGCTTGTTTTGGATGCCGAAGGATTTTTTGTTGTGACCACAACAACGCCATTTGCACCTTGCGAACCATAAATTGACGTTGAGGCAGCATCTTTTAGAATCGTTAACGATTCAATGTCATCTGGATTGATATCACCTGGGCTTGAGCCGACGATAACACCATCAATAACCCACAATGGGCTCGTCGTGCCACTTAAGGTTGCCTGACCACGAATCACAACACCACCATTTGACCCCGGTTTGCCAGCCCCTGGTGCAACATATACACCGGCAGCCTTACCATTCAGCATGTTTTCAACCGATGGCGTAGTGACATCACGCAATTTGTTTCCCTTAACAGCTTGAAGGGCACCAGTCAAACTTTCTTTTTTCTGCTGTGATCCATACCCAACGACAACAACCTCCTGAAGTGCTTCACTATTGGACTCCAGATTGATGTTAACAACCGGTCCTGTCACCGTCACTTGCTGTGTCTTATAACCAACACTTGTAACGACTAGTACATCCCCATTTTTAGCATCTATGGTAAACCGTCCATCTACTCCTGCCGATGTCGACTTAGCGCTCCCCTTAACACTAATGGTTGCACCAGCCAATGGGCCGTCTGTTGACTGCACTTTTCCATTCACTTTTTGTTGATAAACCGCGTCATTCAACAAAATATTGTTGCCTGGAAACGTAAGACCATTAGCATTAGCCGAGTTGTGTGTACTTGTAATGAGTAAAGCTAATGATAACAGACTCAACTTGTGATTGTCGAGAATCTTTGAAATCATAATATTTAATAGTTAGTTTAAAAATTGATTAGCGTGCTAATCAAAATTTAGGTACATGAATGCTAAAACTAAAGGATGATGACAGTATATCAAAATTTAGCAGCAACGAAATCGATTGCGCCAATTAAACAAACGATTGCATAAACACACATTTTACAGTACAATCTACTATCAAAAAATTAGAGCGATTAACTAACAGCAAAAGACAGTTTTTTAACAACCTCAGGACAGTCGACAATGAGAAATTTAGACGAGCAGGAAAAAGATAATCCTGAAAGACAGGTGGTATTATAGCGTGATTTAGGATACAAAAAAAAGCCAAGATATTCACCTCGGCTTTTTTCTTTTAGTAGCGGGGACCA